>DATLOJ010000044.1:0-3619 GCA_035536315.1 Actinomycetota bacterium
GCAAACATCTCATGCAGCTCTTTAGGCTTGTCGCGTAGCTGACCGAGCTGAACCAGTTGGAAACCCGAATCCTCCAGGGCCCGCACCCCTTCATCGAGACCAGTCAGATCCGCCTTTCCAGGGGGCAAAATCCAGGTTCTCCCTCGCCGGCCGGGCCGGTAGCCCCTTGACTCGACAAACGCGACCGACTCCAGGTCAGGTTCACGGACGAAGGTCTTTATCTTGGTTGCCCCTGCTGACCGAAGGTGCTCCTCGGCGGCGTTGAACAGCTCGGTTCCGAGCCCTTGACGCCTGAACTGCTCCCGAACGCCTGCCCAGGCAAACGCGGCACCAGAGCTCGTCGTCCATGAATCAAGGCTTGCGCCTGCGTACCCTGCAACTTCCCCGGCTCCTGCGGCGACCCACTGCTGGTATCTCGCGCGTTCGGGCTTGGATCTCTCCCAGTGCAGAAGCATCTGTTCGTTGACAACCCACTCCGGGACGAGATCGCTGATTATCTGAGCGGCCTCCTTCGCATGAGACCCGTCATAGCTGCGCACGGAAATGTTCACGAGCCGATGATAGGCCGCCGGTAGATGACCAGGACAATGAGTCTGTTGCTCGGCTCAGCCGCCTAGGGATCCCTCCCGGCGATTTCGGACAGGGATAACTGCCACTCCAAACCTGGAATCCTCGATAACCTCAATTGCGGCGCCGTAGTACTTGCGCACAGATTCCTGCGTCAATACTTCCTGTGCGGAGCCTTGGGCTACGACACCTCCTTCAGCAAGAAGGACCAGTTCATCGGCGAACTGGGCAGCAAGGGTCAAGTCATGCATTGCGCTAAGAACTGTGAGCTTCTCTTCGCCGCGCAGTGAGTCGACCAGCTCCAGAACTTGTTGTTGGTGGCCAATGTCGAGGCCGGTGGTGGGTTCGTCGAGAAGAAGAATTGGCGCGTGTTGCGCCACAGCCCGGGCAAGCACTGCGCGCTGAAGCTCCCCACCACTGAGCGAGTCCACGGGCCGGGAAGAAAGATGAGTCAGATCGAGGCGGTCTAGGACGTCCCTAACGGTCCGCAAATCCTCCTGCGACTCTGTACCAAAGTATGGGATGTAAGGGGTTCGGCCGAGAAGCACGTAATCGATCACGGTCATCCCGTTGGGAATGACGGGAAGTTGAGGCACGACCGCAACCAGTCGCGCTAGCTCACGGGAGGAAAGCTTGCCGATCGCTCGTCCGTTGAACGCGACCCGCCCCTCGACATGTCGCAATAGTCCTGCCACGGCCTTGAGAAGCGAAGTCTTTCCGGACCCGTTCGGCCCGATGAGGCACACCCACTCACCCTGGGACACCGCCAGGGAAACCTCCTTGACCACAGTGCGCTCCTCGTAAGCCACCGACACACCCGTGATTTCAATGCACGCCTGAGTCACAAGGCCTTCCTGGAGGTGCGCAGAATCAGTGCAAAGAAGGGGGCACCGAAGAACGCCGTCACTACCCCAAGCGGCAGCTCCGCCGGGGCGACAACCGTTCGTGCAAGTAGGTCCGTCAATATCAAAAATGCGGCCCCGTACACGACCGAAAGTGGAACGAGAATCCGATACGAGGACCCTGCTATCAGCCGCACAGTGTGGGGGACGATGATCCCCACGAAACCGATGAGACCACTAACGGCAACCGCAGCCGCAGTGCCCAGCGACGCGGCAACAACAACCGTGAGCCGGACTCTAGATGCTCGGACTCCCAGGCCCCCCGACTCGTCCTCACCCAGGGACATAACATCCAGGAGCCTCCGGTGAAGTGTGATGACCATCACGCTGACGAAAACGTACGGAAGGATCATCCAGACGGACCGCCATCCGGACGTCCCAAACCCGCCGAGTATCCAGGCGTAGACCTCGCGCAGCGTCTCCGAATTCCTCTGCTGGAAATAGATCTGTAGCGCGGTGAGAAATGCAGCAACGGCAACGCCGGACAGAATCAGAGTAACGGGGCTGCGGCCCCCCGCCGACCGGCCCAATGCATAGGCGGCGGCCACACCCGTGACGGCACCGGCGAATGCCGCTACTGGGATGATCCCGAACGCAGTGAGGGTCTCATACGAACTCCATCCGTATGCGATTGCAAGGGTGGCTCCAAGGCCGGCGCCAGCGGCCGCCCCCAGAAGGTATGGGTCGGCCAAAGGGTTCCTGAACACTCCCTGAAAAGCTGCCCCGGAAACTGCAAGCGCCGCCCCTACCAGGCCGGCCAGGAGAACCCGTGGTAGCCGTATTTGCAGCAAGATCGCCTCCTGCTGGGGGGCGAGCCCTGAGTTTGCGCCAAACAGAGGCAGGCGGTCGATTAGCTCCGCCAGGACCGACGTGAAATGAAGTTTCACGGGGCCAACCGCCACCCCTGCAAGAACGGCAGAGCTCAAGACCAAAAGGGCCAGACCAACCGCGCGCGCCCGAAGCTTCGTCGGCACAACCGAAACACTTCGGGGGCCGGGTTGGTCTGGCCCCTTCAGGTTCATGTCCCTGCCGGCTCAGAGACCAGGATGGCCTTAGTTACCGTGCGCAAGAAGTCGACGACTCTCGGCCCCCATCTGGACGCAATGTCATCGTCGAGAGGGATCACCTGCCCTTGCTGCACGGCTTTGATCTGATCCCACCCCGGCCGGGCGGCAACCGTTTCGGGCGACTGGCCGCAGCACTTGGTATCTGCGAGGAAGATGAAGTCCGGATTGGCGTTGACGATGTATTCCGCCGAAAGCTGCGGAAATCCTCCGGTCTCCTCGGTGTCCGCTTCGTCGGCGATGTTCTCGAGGCCGAGCAAGGAATAGACCTGCCCGATGAATGTTTTGGACGTCGCGGTGAAGAAGGTCTGCTCGATCTCGTGGTAGTAGGTAAGTTTGGTTTCCGACGGGACGGACTCAACCAGCTCGCGGATGTCGGACTTCATCCTGGCTACAACGCCTTTTGCCTTAGACGAGTTTCCTGTGGCCAACCCGAGCTGCTCCATCTGGGTGTAGGAGTCCTCGAGCTTTCGTGCCGTCGGCTGGTAGATCACAGGGACTTCGGCATTTCCGAGGGCCGCAACGAGACCTTCATTTTCGGTGACTACCAGGTCGGGGCGGTGGCCAACGATGGCCTCCACGTTCGGAGTGAAACCCGATAGGTCGGTCTTCGGGGCTTCCGCGGGGTAATTCGAGAACTCGTCAGCGGCGGCAACCTGCCCTCCGGCACCAATGGCAAAGAGCATCTCGGTGGCCGTGGGAGACAGGGAGACGATCCTTTCCGGACGAGAGCGAATCTCGACGTCTCCGTTGGCGGCCTTGACTGTCACCGGAAATTTCGTGCCCGCAGGGCTCTTGGTCCCATCCGGCTTGTTTCCGCCGGTGCAGCCGGCCGCCATCAAACAGACGATGAGAAGCCCTATCAGCGTTCGTTTCATTGTTCCCCTTTCGTAGATCGCGCGATGTGAGTAGAAAGCGTGAGAAGGAAGCGGGCAACAGCCCGCTAAACCAAAACGGCCCCCGTTCCCGAAAGAACGAAGGCCTCTATTCATCCTGTCTTCATAAGAGGCCCCCTGTCCGCGAGGAGCAACTCGAGTCGGCCGTCTTGGGCGGATCCTGGCTTCCGGGTCTTCGCTTCTCCGCTGC
>DATLOJ010000045.1:0-41252 GCA_035536315.1 Actinomycetota bacterium
CACCTCGTCCGTCCTGCCGATAAGCGTCGTCAGCTGAACGGGAAGGTTGTTGGCGACTGAATCCAGCGACTTGATTGAAGGGAACTCCGATTGAAGTCCGGGATGGGTGAGCTGATACACGTGCTCCGGAAGGCTCAGGTCCTTCAGACGATGAAGGCCGAGGTCGCTGTATTCCGCGCCGGCAGGAAGATGCCCTTGGGTGAGATCCCGCGTCACTTGCGAAACTAGGACCTGTCCCCCGTGAGCAACCCCACGTAATCGAGCGGTCTTGTTCACTGAGGGGCCGAAGTAGTTCCTTCCATCACGAAGCTCGACCTCTCCGGTGTGAATTGCCGCACGTACGGAGAGGGGCTTGGGGGTCGGCCAGTTTTCGGATGCGATCGCGATCTGCGCCTGAAGGATCGCCGACACTGCATCGGTCGCGGTTGAGAAAGCGGCAAAGATGCTGTCGCCCTCCCCTTGATCCGCCGGCCGGTGCCCCTGGAACTGCTCGATGGCTGCGTGAAAGATTTCGTGATGCCGGCGAACTGCGGCGGCCATAGCGTCTGCATCCTGCTCCCAGAGTTGTGTAGATCCGGCTATGTCGGTAAGGACCAGAGTGATTGTTCCAACGGGAAGGGAGGTTTCGAGCCCGTCGTGCCTTGCAACTTGTGCCAATGAATCCCCCTGCTGCGTGGAGCGCATAGCTTAATGAGTGAATGATCTCGCGACAGGAGGACACTCTCATCTGAAAAGGAAATCGGCCCCCGAATTAACGGGGGCCGATTTCTGCGCCCCGACAAAAAGGCTGAGGCGGGCGGTGATTGGGCGGCAATCCCTCGACCCTTTTTCGCAGCGCTTCCCGAAGCTGGGCGGCCCGTGCCCGGGGGGGTTATCTAGGCCGGTGTACCGTCGCTAGCTCCAGGACTTCTTTCAAAGTTGCAGGTTTCTCTTCGCTCCTCCATTGCTTGGTCTCACAGAACCCACAAGCCAGGAAGTGGACGGTGGTTCCGTCGCTCAACTCGATGTCCACCTGAAGAACATCCGGGCTCTCACATTTGTCGCACTGCATCGCCGCCCTCCTTGTTTGCCGTCGATACAGTTATCGCTTGCCAGACGGCCCGCACCCATGGCTACGGAGGGCTATTTCAGGAGCCGGGTGGGGCTACTGCGGAATAGTCATTTGTGACGACTGCTTTGGAACGGGAAGTTGAGAGGACCCCGGGGCTCGAGTCAGGCCTTCGGAGCGGCACCCCGGGGCAGGTTCTTGCCTATGTACCGGGAGCGGACCCGGCCCCCCTCCCGCCAGTAGGCATACCAATACGGGCCGTGTGGGCATTTGGTGCATCCAGGCTTTCCGCAGGACACTTCCTCGCTCCGGTAGCTGACGGCCCCAGGCGACGCGGGGCCGGCCTCGTCGGGGGGGTCGCCTCGCTGCACAAGAATGCCCTTGACGAAAATGAGAAGGCGGCGAAGGTCATATTCGTCCAGGGTCCTGATGTGGCGAATCAGATTGCGATCGAGGGGCATGTTGGCGAGTTCCTGTCTTACCCTGTTTGTTACCTAAGAAGCTACAACACAGTCAAGTAAAGAAAAGGACTCTGAGGGTCCTAGAAGTCGAGGAGGGCGCTTTGGGCCGAAACAGCCGCGCTGGAGGCCTGGGGGACCCGGCGTTCAGTCCCCTCTTCCGCTTCATCGGGGTCCCGGTGGTCGTCCCGTCGAAGAGGTGGCTCGGAACTGCGGGAGCGCCGAGCGACTGGATCATTCCGCTCCGTTACCGCCTCGGGCCAATCGTCGAGCAGTGAACGTCCCTCCTGGCTCTCAGGGGTTGGGAGATCGGCACCCTCAGGGGCTCGTGAGTCGGTGAAACTCCAGTCCCGTGGGACTTTGAAGCGGCCCGAGTGAACAGCGCAAAGGTCGTAGGCCGAAGGATCCTCAACGGCGGAAAGGTCGCCAACCCAGGCGGTCCGTGCCTCGTAGTCGAAGCCCAGGGTGGCGACCGCAGGCCAGCCACACCCCGGCTTGCTGCATGCCCGAAAGCCGGGCCCGGCGAAGACCTCTCCCATAAGCAAGACAACATTAAATTACAGCCATGTGCTTTACAAGGAGCCGCGTCCACAAACCGTCTTACCCATCGGATGTTGTTACCTAAGACAGTTTTGTAGTTCAAGGCCGCAGCCTGCAGTTTCCTTAAGGTCCACCCGCTGCCAGCCGGAAGGGGATCCCCGGCAAATGAAAAGCAAAAAGACGCCCTTGGGGCGCCTGATCCAGCGGGTAAACGAGCTCGAGAGCTCCGAGAACGGGGGTGAAAGAAAAGTGTTCCGCAGTAGCTTTCGGGTTGCCCCTACTCACTTCTGCGGAACCCCTCTAAGTTACCACCGGCGATGTTGCCAGCGCAAGCTGAGAGGCTCTGAGTGGGAAGAAATTTCTATTTGCGGCAGTCATCGAGGTGGCCGGGAAAAAATCAGGTTACTAAACACGTCCGCAGCAGGATTTGCGATCGGGCGCAACCCCTGGGGGGTGCAAACTTGGATCTCCCCAAAACCGAGAGCCCTCAAGGCACCGACGAGGTCGGCCCCCGAGTACCCTGCTCCTTCGAACGTCACGGGGTTGTGCTCGACTAGAAGGTGCTCGATAACCCCCGACGAAAGAGCACGGACGGCGCCTCGAACTACCCCGAGCTCACCACCTTCGACGTCGACCTTCACAAGCTTTATCGAGTGGATCAACGGATGTTTCGCGAGATAGCCATCTAAGGTCTCCATCCGGACGGCCCGGCTGGAAGTGAACCTCTCCCCCCACCCTTTAATGGACGTGATCCCGCGAGAAGTGGAGCTCCATCCGCCGTCGGACGAAATTTGAAGATCGACCGTTCCCTGATGATCCCCCAGTGCGACCGGCTCACATTCGACGTTGTCGAAGGCGTTCAACGCCATATTCTCTTCAAGTCTCGAGAAGTTCCGGGGGTCGGGCTCAAAACAGACGACGTGGCCCTCGGCCCCAACAAGAGTCCTGCCCAGTACCGAGAGAAAGCCGATGTTGGCTCCGACATCGACGAACGTGTCTCCCGTTTCGAGGACCTCTTCCATAGCAGTGACGACGTCTTGTTCGTACAGCCCCAACGCCATCCAACGCTCTGAATCGTTCCCGCAGTTGAGGAGGAGACGGCTTCCGCCTATCGAGAAGGTCTTGAAGGGTTTCGCGAGTCGCAGATATTCGCGCCGCATTCTCCCTTTGATTCTTTTGCTCATGCGGGGCCGGTCCACAGATCCATTCTCGATGATCAAGGCGGCTGAAACTGTCGAAATGTGATGTAACTTGCGACATCGCTGAAAAAGGGAATGACGCGAAATGAAGCTCGTTTCATTTTGGAGTGGTGACTCAATCGTCCCAGGTGTATTGCACCCGGACGGCGTCATCCCCTTGCCCGCCGACCGGTTCCCGAGTCTCGAAGCCCTCATCGAGGCCGGTCCTCCGGGGATAGCCGAGGCGGGGGCTTGCTTGAGCCAAGCGAGGGAGGTTCTGCCTGATCCCAGGCTACTAAGGCCGCTCGCACGGCCCAATTCGCTGAGGGACTTCGTCGCCTTCGAGGACCATGCCAGGGCCGGGGCGGCCCGGCGAGGGGAAGAGCTAAATCCAATTTGGTACGAGAGACCGATCTATTACAAGGGCAATGCCCGGTCGATCTGGGGGCCGGACGAGGACCTGCCCATTCCCAGCTTCACCCAGGAGCTGGACTTCGAGCTGGAAGTCGCGTGCATCATCGGTAAGCAAATACGAGACGCAGATGAACAGAGCGCTGCGAACGCGATCTTCGGCTACACGATCATGAACGACTGGAGTGCTCGAGATGTCCAGCGGCAGGAAATGGCTGTTCGCCTCGGCCCGTCAAAGTCGAAAGACTTTGCCACGTCACTTGGCCCTTGCATAGTCACTGCCGACGAATTCCCAGATCCCATCTCCGCCAAGATGACGGCCTCCGTGAACGGCAAGATCGTCTGCGAAGCAAACCTGGCCGACGCCAGGTGGACTTTCCCGCAGATCATTGCGTACGTCTCGAAGGGAGAAGACCTGTACCCCACCGACGTCTTCGGCTCAGGAACCCCCTTCGGCGGCTGCCTATTGGACCAAGGAGGCCCCTACCTAAAACACGACGACGAAGTAGAGCTAACAGTAGAAAACATAGGAACCCTAAAAACCCGAATAATCCAACCAGGCACCCTCCGCCAATAACCCCCCCCCCCCCATTTTTTTTCTTGTTCTTAGCCGCCCCCTAGTGGGGCAGGTCCGCCCGCGCGTTAAACACGGAGGGGTGTGCAGAACAGACGCGTGCGAATGAGAGGAGGGCGGCGGAGTCAGACCGACAGGGCGACTCTAAGCGTACCGAGCGGCCGAACAAATAGGCGGCCGGAGCGCAGCGCCGCCAGGGTGGAGCCCAGACGGGCTGGGCTTCGCCGCCCGACGGCTTGCTAAAGGCCGGCCCGCGCTTTAGTCGATTAGGCCCATGCCTCTCGCCCATGAAAGTTCGTAGGCATCGTCGCGGACCTTCATGGCCTCATCTGAGACCTCCAGCGGATCCTCTGTCTCAACCATCACCGCGACCTCCTCGGTCCGATCCTTGGCCTTCGAGGCCTCTATAGCTGCGGGCTGCGGGCCGTGGTGGATGCCTTGCGGGTGGAGTGTGAGCTTTCCAACTCCGATGCCGGGGCGGCTGAAGAACTCGCCCGAGTGGTAGAAGAGGACCTCGTCATTGTCGATGTTTGCGTGGTAGAAGGGCACCCGCAACACCTCGGGATCCTCCTCGAGGGGCCTTGGAGCGAACGTGCAAATAGCAAACCCGTCGTTGGCCCACGTGGCGTGAGCCGACGGGGGCATGTGGTACCTCGGCGACATGACGGGCCGGTAGTCCCTCACGTTCAGCTTCACCGGACACAGGTCGCCCTGCCAGCCAACAACGTCGAGAGGATGCCACTGGAAAAACAGTGAGGTGTAATCCTCATCGCGCTTAACTCTTACTTCGAACTCACCTTTGTCGTCACGCGGGTCCGGTTCCGGAGTAACCAGCACTCCCGGATCAAACTGCGCGTGCTTTCCCATGAGCCCGCGATCGGGAATTGAATACTCGCCGGACCCTTCGATCACAAGAAGAAAGTTGTCCTTCGTCTTTGGCACCGGCCGGTGCGTCGTTCCCTTCGGGACGATCAGGTAGTCGCCCGCCTCAAACTCCAATGGCCCGTAGTCGGTCTCGAGAGTCCCGGAGCCCTTGTGCACGAAGTAACAGACGTCGCCGTCCGCGTCACGCAGGTAGTAACTCGGAGCCTCGGTTGGCTTGTACGTGTAAATGCGGCAGCGCGCGTTCCCAAGAATCCGTACCCACCCGGCCTCGTCTCCCCCTTCGATCTCGTTGAGGTCCAGGGCATGTGGCCGGAGCGGCCCCTCGATTCGCACCCATGCTGTTGGCGGGTGAGTGCGGTAAAGGTGTGAGGCTCGCCCTGCGAAGGCCTCCCTTCCGTGCTCGTCCTCATAGGTGCCCGCGGGAATCCCGACGTGGGCCTGGCGCGATACCTGTCCTTTTGACTGGGGAATCACTTGCTACCTCCTTGGCGAGTCAACTGACCGATGCTATCCGGCGCGGGCCGGTGCACCTTCAAACGGACTGACTGACTATTGAGGGAGCGGGACGAGCGGGTCTCCGGGGGGGCTGCTGTCGCTCGGTGTGGGCTGGGGAGCCGGCGCGGGCTGGCCGGGGACGTTCGAGCCGTCGTTCTCAGCCGAGGGCGCGCCGGAGCCTCGCCTCGGAGCCTTCGACGATCCAGTCGCTCCGACAATGAGTACAGGAGTTCCCACCTCGACCAGCTCGAATAGCTCTTCGACGTCGGCTATCACCATCCGTATGCACCCATGCGACGCGAAGGAACCGATCGAACCGCTGTTGTAGGTGCCATGAATTCTGATGCCTGGTGAGTTGAGGTCGAGAGCGCGCGTGCCAAGTGGATTGCTCCTGCCGGGGCCGATGCTGCGCGGCATGCCTCTTCCCCAGCCGTTCGGAGCGGGGTTTACCCATGTCGGGTTCTTGCGCTTGTTGATGATCTGGAACTGGCCTTTCGGAGTTGGGTAGCCGGGCGCCCCCGTGGCAACGCCGTAGACCTTGCGAAGCTGGCCGTCTTCATAGTGGAACAGCTTGTGCTCGCTGACCTTGATCACGATTATGTCCTTGAAGTCGCCTTTGGCAATCCCGGCCGGCTCTGAGATGCCAGGAACATCGACCTTCGGGTCCCCGCCCTTCAGTGCTCCGGCTATTCGCACTGCGGCTTGTTCCTTCTCCAGCTTGAAACCTTGAACTTCGGGCTGAATAGAAAGACTCTGGTCCTCGGCCAGGGCTATTTGTGCGTCCTGGGGAGCTCGATCGACCGATGCAGCGAGTTTGTCGACGAATTGGACGAGGTCTTCCTGTTTCACCGTCATTGAAATCTCGATCTTCGTTTCGATGACATCGCCGGTCAGCCGGAACCAGACCCGTTTGAACATGGGGACGGCCCCCTGCCGGTCGGTTGCCTCGTCTAGGCGCGCGAGGGCATCGCTTTTGGCTCCAAGTTCCCTTGGGCTCGTTACGACCTCGGTCCCACCCGCAATGACGGTCAGAGGCCGGTCAAGCGATTCATCAGCCTTCTTCTCCACGAGCGCCCGGGCCTCTAGAAACGTCTTCCCGCCAAGCGCAACTCCGTCGATGCTGACGCCGGGCAGGACGACTTCCCTGGTCCGGGCGTCGTACCGCATTCCGGCCGCGGCTCCGCCCGCCCCGGCCAGGAGAAAACAAGCAGTGATTGCGGCGATCCACGTAGCCGATCTGAACCGGCGTGATGGAAGAATGTCAGGTCCCACGGATTCCTTAATTTGTTCCCTGGGCAATTGTGACGTATGCCCGAGTAGTTGAAAAGTTTTTCGGTGAGATTCTAGCTGCGTTTTTCGGATCGGGCCCGGCCGGGCACGCAACCCCTCTAATCCAGAACTCGACCTCCCTCTAAAGTGGACCTGTGCCGAGGATCTCGAGAAAAGACTTCGAAAGTGTCGTCGAGGAGACACTCGATGCCCTGCCGGAATCGATTGCGGAAGCGATGTCCAATGTTCAGGTCGTCGTCGAGGACCGGCCCCCGGCCGACCTGGACTTCGAGCTAGAGGGTGGTACGGAGGGGCTGCTGGGCCTCTACCAGGGGATCCCCCTGACCGGCCGCACCGACGCGAACTACTACGGGGTCCTTCCTGATCGCATAACGCTTTTCCAGCGAAACCTCGAGAGGATTGCCTCGTCCGACGAGCACCTTAGATCTCTCATCAGAGAGACCGTGATTCACGAGCTCGCTCACCACTTCGGAATCGACGACGACAGGCTCGAAGAACTGGGCTGGGCTTAGCTCCGGGGAAGCGGACAGGCAAGTAGCCTCAATCGATCGGCTGCCCCGGGGATTCAGCAAAGTCGTTGTAAGGGCCCCCAAGAGACACCTGCCGCTCGACCACAATCTCCCCGGAGATAGCTTCCACAACGGCCACGGCCGGCCCCGCGCCGGCGAATGGGTTCATGTCGATCGTCAGCCTCCTGCCCGGTTCGGCCCTGAGATTGGCCAGCTCGGCAGGTTTCGACTCTCCCCTGTCCGAGATGAGTGTGATCTTGACCAGACCTGGATCACCGCTCGAGTTGAAGATCGAGAGGATTTCGGTTCCGCCGGCTGTGGTACCCACCGGAACAGCCCATTTCCTGGCCGCGGTCGAAACCGGAACCACAATCTCCATGGCCTTGCTTCCGCTGGGGTGAGGGGCGATGGTCTGACGTTCGGCAATGATGGGCACCCCATTGGTAGAAGAGACGGCAGTTGAGTGACGGGTGCCCCTCGGTACGTGATCAGAAACTTTGACGGCAACCTGTCGGCCGGCTGGAAGCGCGATCTCCTGAATCTGCGGTGAAGATTCCTGGTTCTTCTCACCTGGAAACGTGACCTGGACAAGGGCTTCCTGCGACGAGGGGTTCATCAGAACGAGTGTTTCCTCGCCGTCGGCGGGCACCTCTCCACCTGCGAAGTACCACTGCGTGAACGGTGATCTGACTCCAATATCGAGGGAGCTTCCACGAATGCCATCCTTGGCCGCCATGCGCATGTAGCGGGACGCCACCACCCGGCCGCGCGTTGCCGTTACCTCCATTCCGAAGAGAGCCGTCTCGGTGAAGAACTCCTCGAGGAAGATCACCGACTGTGAGAACTCCGGAACTACGAAGTCCTTGAGGCGGGCCGGCACGACGTCCTGATCGTGAGTGATTATGCGAACTCGGATTACCGCCTCCTCCCTGAACGGGTTCGCAACGAGAAGAAAGGTGTTGTGCGCACGCGATGTGCTCCCGACCGCGAACATCCACCTATCCCACGGCTGCGCGGCGCAGCGGCTGGACGAAACACCGCCGCTTCGATCGAGCGCGACCATGTCGGTGGTGCTTGCTGCACCGAACGCCTCTGAGACTCCAACTCCGTCGGCCAGACCAAGGTCCCTCATTGGAATCGACGACCGTCTTGATCTCGGAAGGTCGGATTCGATGATCGCCGTCGCATCTCCGCCGCCGATGGCCGACCGCCTGAGACGCATTGTTGAGTCACTCACGTTCGCGGTTGAAATGATGTTGTCGATCGAATCGCCGGGGGGCGTTGGGCAGTACCACCCGGCCGAGATGACCCTGCCTGTGGAGGGGGCCGGTTCTGCACCTCTTCTTTCCAGTCGTGCGTCGACAACGGGGGCTGCTGCAATGATCGCGAGCAGAACCGCGATGAAGGCGATCTCGGTCCTTCTCACAGAAGCCTGCCTTTGAGCTCTCGCCGTGAGCCCCTTGCGATTAGAGCGACGGTAATGAGGAGCGCCACCTGAACCACCAGCCATACGAATCTCAGCCAGCGCCTGGTGTAGTTAATCCGCACCTCGCCGCGGGCATTTGAAGGAAGCTCGAATCGGTTCGACCAGCCAAAGGCCTTCGAATGAGCCAGCGTTTGGCCCCCTACCCTCGCTTTCCAGGCGGAGCTGTAGTTCTGACCAAGAAGTATTTGTGAATGGCGCGTACGCGGGAGGTCGCCCTCGAAAACCGTTGCCGATCTCTTCGGAATCGGCCGCCCTCCGGACCATTCGACCATCATCAACCCGCGTGATTGAGAGTCCTGAGCGGTCAGAGGTTTGACAAGGTTGACCGGCGCAAGAACTGCCCTCGGGAGCCACTGCAAATTCCGAAACACAGCGATTCCCCCCTGCTGCTGTTCTAGGGCAAAGTCACTCTGCCTTCGCAGAGCCGCCATCAATGCCTCGTCCTCGGGGTCCACGACGATGAAGCGGATGCTTGCCGGCGCCAAAAGATGTCCTGCTAGATGCAATCTGCGGCCAACCATCGCATCGATCGACTCTTCGAGGGCTCTCTCGCCGTCCGATGGAGGAGGATCGTGCATGTCGAGCATCGTCAACCCCGCTGGTGAGGTCAGGATGTACGGCGTACCGTCAATACGTCTGCTGCCCGACCTGATCGGATCTATCCAACGTTCACCCAGCCACAACACGCGGAAGTCTCCAACCTGATCGGCGGTTGACACCAGGTAGGACGAAATAGAACGCGCTAGCTCACCTGTGTTTGCAGCGAAGGTGTCCTTAGGACGTTCCCATGAAAACAAAGCCTGTCCCCAGCCGGCGAGCAACCCGCCAAGCAGGAGCAAAGAAAGACCCGGAGCAATGACGTGTTTGGCGCCGAATGCATGGCGCGGAAGTTGCTCGCGTGCTCCGGCGAAGAAGTGTCCGGACATGGCGGCCATGGCGGCGAGCGGGCAAATCAGCCAAATGGCGGGCGACGCCGCAGGGATGGGGATGAAGCCCTTAGTGACGGCAGCCCCTACAAGAGCGAAGACCATCCACGTACTCGCGAAGAAGCGGGCCTCCCGTCTTCGTGATGATCCCGGAATCGTCAAAGACCCCACAAGGATTCCAAGAGGAATGATCCACGAAATGAAGGACGCGCCGGGAGAAAGCAGGAAATAGTCGGTTAGCGGCCGGTCCCAAAGTGGCGTAAAGATGCCGGGGTCCCTTGAAAACAAGGGGGCCAAGGCCGCGCCTGTTGGCCGGAGGGCATCGAACGACCACGGAATCAAAACGATGAGTGCGACCGGCACCGAAGCCAGAACCCATTTCACCCTTCTCATGGTCTCGCTTCGATCCCATGCCAACGTCATTGCATGGACGCTGGCGATGACCCAGAAAAATGCGATCACCACAAGAGCGCTGGGAGCTATGGCTATAACTGCTGCGCTAATCAACGAGAGACGCGCCAGGTCGCGCGCAAGCGCGTCGGTAGTAGGAGCCGTCGGAGGAAGATCCCCCTGATCTGCGGGAACCGACCCGAGCATCCGGGTTCCTATCTCGAGCAGGTACGGAAATCCGGCAAACATGGCCATTGCCCCAAGGTCCGCCGTCGACACCATCAACTCAGCTACGGGTCCGAGGCCGTATGTGATGCCGGACAGAAACCGCGCTACCGGCGAGGTGGTTCTTCTTGCAACAAATCGAACAATTCCGATCAAACCGAGGGCAACCAGGACGAGCACCAGGAGCCTCTCCGTCGCGACTGCTCTGCCGCCGGTGAATACTGAAACCACCCAATAGAAGAGAAGGCCCGGCGAGGCCGGAGCGTTGGTGCCCAGACCGCGGTCGTGCCAGGCCGATAAGTACTCAGTCAGAAGCTCCCGGGTATTTTCCGGAATCGGCCACAGCCCACCCGCCGCGACCGGTTCACCCGTAAGGATTTGACGAGCGGCCACCATTACAACCAGCCCGAGCGCGACGTATGCCCAGGTCAGGGGCCGGGCAGCCCACTTCCCAGCCGTCTCTTTCAATCTGGCGGGTGACAGCCTTGAAAAGGTTCGCATCCCCAGCGCCAGGGTCCCCTTCTCCAGATCTGAGATTCTCCGCTCGAGAAAGACCCGCGCTCTGTGGACATCGCTGACCATCAGCCGCCGCAGCCTTCTATCCGGGACCGCTCTTCTCTTTTGAACCGCACGTCTCTTCTTGAGGACCGCGGGAAGAGTCTTGAAGAACGACCCGAATGCCTTGGGGTAAACCGGTATCTCCTCGAAACGCCGAAGAGCGGCGAGAACTACTACCTCTGTCGTCGCCAGCAGCAGGTAAAAGACAATCAGGAATGGCACCCGGTACGCGGCCGAGTTCTTGACGATGGTCCTCAGCCGGTTTCGGCGCGTATAGAAGCGGATGGGCTCCTTAATGCCACCCGGACGAAGCCCGGTCACAAGTGCCAGCGCGTGCCGGTATCTGGCCCCCGGCTGCACGTGAACCTTGAATCCACTCAATCGCGCGCGCGTGCAGAGATCGAGATCTTCCGCAAAGGCAAAGTAGGTGCCGTCCCACAGGCCGCAGCGCTCGACAAGTGCGCGCGAAACAAGCATGAATGCGTTGGTAACGTAGAGCGTTTCTCTTCGAGTGTCGTGCTGTCCCTGATCTATCTCTCCGGCCTCGAGCCCGGAGTAGGGATAGCCGAACTGGTCGGCAGACATCCCAACCTCGACGATGACCTCGCCCCGGTCCCAATCGACCGCCTTTCCGCCCACCACCCCTGCTTCCGTCATGAGCGCCGACGCGACCAGCAAGCTTGCCGCCTCGGGTTCCGGTGCGACATCGTCGTGCATGAACAGGTAGTACTCGGCCAGGGCGGCCTTATCGGATAACTCGAGCGCCTTGTTCACGGCCGCCCCAAATCCAATGTTCTCCTCGATCCGGACCAGCTCGGCGGAAGGAAGAACCCTGCCTACCAAAGCTGCCGGCGAAGGCGTCGACCCGCAATCGACCACCAAAACGTCGAGCGAAGGAAGGATCTGGGCCGCGAGGGACTCGAGGCACGTCTCCAGCCATTCAGTGCCGTTGTGAGTCACCACTACCGCCAAGACGCGCGGCGCAACTTCTACAGATTCATTCATGGGGTCTACCTGACTTGGTGCGGGTTGCCAAGATCATAGGTCTGTCCCCGACCGAAGTTGGTGAGCCTATGCGCCTGGCTCCGGCCCTTCCCTTTTTACTGCAGATTTCTTCCCGGACGCGGTGCGAGTTGCGGCGCTCTTCCCAGCGGTCGTTTTCGGCTTCCCCGCAGCCGACTTGGGCTTGCCGGTCGTGGCTGCCCTGGAAGGTGCCTTCGGCTTTGGTGCACTTGCCTTCTGCGGACTCTTTTTTGGCTTGGCGCTGGAAGTGCTCTTCCTGGTCGAGCCTTTGGCCTTGGAAGTCGACGGCGTTGACTTCGAAGTGCCCTGGGGGGCCGAGGCCCGCTCAGCCGATCCGAGACGTTTTGCGGTCGCACCCAGCCTGGATCCTTCCTGAGTCTGTCCGTTGCTTTCGCCCTGCGAGGCCTTCCCAGCTTCACCTTGCCGCGGCCGCAATCCGGAGGGTGATCCGGCCCCGCCGCTTCTTGCAGAACCTGCCGGCCTTGCCTCGGGATCGGTGGGGGCTTGCGTCCCCGGGCGCCGCCCCCCATCTCTGGGACCCGCAGCCCCGCTGGCGATCATGCGAGCCGAGACAGCCGGAGTCCCGCCGGCTGCTGCCCTCGGTGTTCCCTCGAGTGCTCTGCGCGTCTCGGCCACATCGTCTTCTCGAGGGCCGGGTGATGCGCCCCGCAGCTTTCGGTAACGCTCGGCGTCCCGATGATCTCTCCTTCGCTGCTCTGCTTCTCGAAGAGATACGGCAAGCCTTACTCGATCCCTGTTCTTCAATGAAGACGCAAACTCCTCGATCAGGTTTTCCAGAATGGTGTCCCTCACCCGCTCCAGTCTGTCGTCGCGCGATGCCAGATAGGACACGAGGGACTCCTGCATCGCTTCGAGCCTCGCGTTGGACTCGGTGATGCGAAGCTCCGCCCGCCTAGTGCGGTCTGCAAGCTTGTCTAGTTTTTCGCTTAAGGAAGCAACGGCCCTTCCAACTACCCCGCCAACTTCAACGCCCTGGGCGTGAACGGCATCCGCGAGCTTCTTGGCAGAAGTTCCGCTTGACTTCGCCGATTCTCGCGTTGCGGCTTCATTGGATTTTGAAAGTTCTTCCAGCGCGCTCCGAGTTTGTTCGCCTTGCTCCTCGATGCTTCTTTCGAATTCCGACACCTGATCACCGATGGAGCCGACTCGCTCCTCGAGCAACTCTCTGCTGGACTGGATCGATTCGCGCATATCCCCAACCGCGAGAGTCGAAGTCTCGGTGATTGCGGCGCCCAGCTCCTCGGCAAGGGCCGCACCGATTGCTCCAACCTGGTCTGAAACAGCCTGCACCTTTTCCCTCAGCTCCTCGAGGGGTGCGCGGCTCGACTCCGAAAACATCCCGAAGGAGCGTCCGAGCTCCATGCCTATTGCCGTTGCGGACTCCTCAATGGAACGGCGGATGGGGGCCGGAATGCCGGAAATCAACTCTGCCAGATCGACTATGGCCCTCTCGAGGGGATCGATTCTCCCTCTGAGTGAGTGCAGCTCTTGTTGCGTCTGCTCCAGCGCGTCGCGCGCGGAGCTGACCGTGTCGGTTATCTCACGCTGTTCTCGCGCTTGGTCTTCGAGCGCCGACGAGACCAGCTCGTCGATTCGCGTACCGAACTCGTCATTCGCCTGTGGCTCGTCGGGAGGAGCAGCGGGCAGTGATTCACGTTCGTCCGGTGGTGAGTCGCCCCGCCGCTGCGCGGGCCGGCTGAGGTCGTCGAAGTCGCTAGCCATTGGCCGCCAACTCTATAGCCTCAAACCGGTTGAAGCTGCTCCAATATGTCGTAAACGGTGTTGCGTCTGGCCCACGGTCTCTCGAGCTCGCTCGCCAGGGTCATCATTGCCTGGGGTGTCATCTCCTGCCCGTGGGCTGCCCCCGCAGCCCTGGATATGTTTTCGTCCATCAAGGTCCCGCCGAGGTCGTTGCATCCGGCACGCAGGGCAAGCTTGGCTCCTTCGCTTCCCATCTTCACCCAGGACACCTGAATGTTCGTGATGAGGGGGTTCAACACAAGGCGGCCTACTGCATGCATCTTGAGCGACTCCTCGATCGTGGGACCGGCCCTCGCCTTTCCTTTCAGAAATATTGGTGCGGCCATGTGAACGAACGGGAGCGGTACGAACTCAGTGAATCCGCCGGTCTGAGCCTGGATGCCGCGGAGGACGAGCAGGTGACGCGCCCAGGAGCGGTATGAATCCGCGTGACCGAACATGATCGTGGTCGTCATACGCAGGCCCAACGAATGAGCAGTCTTCGCTACAAAAGACCACTGCTCGGTCGAAATTTTGTCGGGGCAGATCACCTTTCGGACCTCGTCGTCTAGAACTTCGGCTGCAGTTCCGGGGAGTGTGCCGAGCCCGTTGTCCTTCAACTCCTCCAAGAGATAACGAACGCTTACCCCTTTCGTGGCAGCCCCCTGCCAAACCTCCAGAGGACTGAATGCGTGAACGTGAACAGATGGCGCGGCGGCCTTCACTGCTCTCACGACGTCCACATAAAAGTCGCCGGTGAACGACGGGTGAATGCCTCCTTGAAGACACACTTCAGTTGCCCCCCGGTCCCACGCGTCTTTAGCCCTCTGGCCGATTTCCTCGAGAGAAAGCAGATATGGATCTCCTCTGAGGTTGAGCGACTTCGGACCCTTGCTGAACGCACAAAACCCACATTTGAAGTAGCACATGTTCGTGTAGTTGATGTTGCGGGTGATCACGAAGGTCACCGTGTCTCCGCTGACTTCGCGTCTCATCGCGTCGGCTTCGTGAATCAGCGCAGAGAACTCCGGCCCCCTGGCCGTAAACAGCACGGTGACCTCGTCCTCGTTCAGTGGCACGCTCCTTGCGGCCTTGGCCAGCGCGAGGTCGAAATCCCTTCTGCGTTTGACCCCGCTTCTTCCCGACCACAGCCAGGGCGATGCAACAACATCGGGAGGTGCAACGGGGATGCCCGGATGCCATGAGAAGTCCCTCAACAGTCCCGATGTATCGGCAAGCTTCAACACCGAGGGCTCAACTTTGCGACTTATCCATCCACCGTTGATGTACCGCGGATAAACGGTAAGACGAGGAGCAAGAAGAAATCCGCCGTCTTCGGTCACTTCACGCAAACGCTCGATCTGTGGCCAGGGAGCTTCCGGGTTGACGTGGTCGATTGTCACCGGAGAAACGCCGCCCCAATCATTGATACCGGCCTGCAAGTACTCGACCAGTGATTGCGTTCCCCAAGCGAGATTCGGGGGGACCTGGACGCTAATTTCGGAGTCCAAGATAAGTCGCGCAAGAACAATCGTTCCGATCATGTCCTGGAGCGAGGGCTCTGGGTGCGCATGCATCGGCGTTCCGTCCTTCGCGCGGAAGTTTTGAACTATGACTTCCTGGACATGCCCCCATCGTTGGTGAGATTGCTGGATTTCCAGGAGCGATTCAGCCCGCTCCTCCCAGGTCTCGCCAATCCCAATCAGGATTCCGGTAGTGAAGGGAACGCGCGACTCCCCCGCCGCGTCCAAAGTCGCCAGCCGGGCTTCAGGGTCCTTATCCGGAGAACCGTGGTGAGGCATTCCAGATTCGGTAAGCCGGACAGACGCGCTCTCCAGCATCATCCCCATAGATGCGGAGACGTCCTTCAATTTCAGCAACTGCTCGGCGCTCAAAACCCCGGGGTTGAGGTGAGGAAGAAGGCCGGTTTCGGTCAAAACCAAATGCGCCGCCTCGACGAGGTAGTCGAGGGTGGACTCAAACCCCATCGCTTCCAATTCGTCCCGTGCAGTTCGGTATCTCAGCTCCGGCTTGTCTCCCAAGGTAAACAGGGCCTCCGCACAGCCCGCGGCGCGGGCCTGGACGGCGAGCGCTCGAACTTCCTCGAGAGTCATGTACGCGCGGCGCCCGGGGAGCGGGGGCCGCGCGAACGTGCAGTAGTGACAAACATCCCTGCACAACATCGTCAAAGGTATGAAGACCTTGGGCGAATAAGTAACGACGTTGCCGAAGGCAACGTCGCGTATGGCTGCTGCATCGCGCCGCGCCTCCTTCGGCAGATGGCCGCTTGCCAACTCACCGGCTAGTTCGAGGGCCGGGCCGCGCTCGAGAGGAGTCATTCGGGGAATGTAACGGATAGAGTCGACCGAATGCGTATCGCAGCTCTGGCCGGCGGCGCCGGTGCTGCCAAGTTCCTTACCGGCCTGGTCGCCGCTGCGGACCCCTCACAAATCGTCATCATCGGCAATACCGGTGACGACGCAGAGTTCTACGGTCTTCACGTCAGCCCCGATCTCGACATCGTTACGTACACACTTGCCGGGTTGGTCGGCGCAGAGGGCTGGGGTTTCAAAGACGATGGAGTCGCCGCTCTCGAACAACTCGGCAAATACGGGCTCGATACCTGGTTTCGAATCGGTGACAAAGATCTGGCCACTCACGTTGCTCGCACCTTTTGGCTTCGAAGCGGTGCGACCCTTTCCGAGGCGACCGACCGAATTCGCCGGGCCCTCGGTGTCGAACCGCAAATCATTCCGATGTCCGACGACCCGGTTCGCACCAGACTGACGACCTCAGAAGGGCGAAAACTCGAGTTTCAGGAGTACTTCGTGAAGGAGCGGCACAGGCCCGAAATATTGGGGATTGAGTTCTTTGGATCGGGCGAGTCCTCCCCTGCACCAGGAGTTTTGAGCGCTCTCGAAGACGCCGAAATCATCATCGTTTGCCCCTCGAACCCGCTGATCTCCATTGGACCGATACTTTCCGTTCCCGGTGTTCGAGACGCTCTGAAATCACGAAGGGACCGCGTGGTCGCTGTTTCGCCAATTGTCGAGGGGGCCGCGCTGAAAGGACCCGCCGACCGGCTGCTCCCAATAGCCGGCGTGAGCGCGACTGCCTCGGGCGTCGCAACGCTTTACAAGGACTTTTGTTCGACCTTCGTTTTGGATGTTCGCGACAAGACCGAGGCAGCGGCTGTGGAGGACCTGGGAATCCGAACGCTGATCACCGACACGGTGATGAAAGAGCCAGCGATCGCTATCGAATTATCCAGGTCGATTCTGGGGACGGCGGGGTGACGGTGTTGCCGAACATCCAAATCATTCCCGTTCCAATCAGGGACGACTTCAAGAAAGGAGACCTCCTCGCGGAGACGCTGGTCTCGAGGGCTGGTGAGGCAGGTACCACAGTCGAGACCGGCGATGTGATCGTGGTGACTCAAAAGGTCGTGTCAAAGGTGGAGGGAAGAATCGTCTTTGTTGGGGAAGACACTGAGAAGAAGACCCGAGTAATCGAGGCGGAAGCCGTCCGAATCGTCCGCAGACGCGGGGGCCTGATCATTGCGGAAACGGTACACGGGTTCGTCTGCGCAAACGCCGGAGTCGACTCCTCCAATATGGATGCCGGTTGGGTTTGCCTCCTGCCGGTCGACCCCGATCTATCCGCGCGAAGGCTGAGAGCCCGAATCAAGAAGATCACGGGAGGGGACGTCGGTGTAATCATCTCCGACACTTTCGGGCGACCCTGGCGTGAAGGACAGACCAACGTCGCCATTGGAGTAGCTGGGATGGACCCGTTCCTGGATTACCGCGGCAAGCAGGACCACAACAATGCGCTTCTTCATGCAACACAGATTGCGATAGCCGACGAGCTGGCCGCATCGGCTGAGCTCGTCATGGGTAAATCCGACCGCGTTCCTGTAGCCGTCATTAGGGGAGTCAAGTTCGCCAGAGGAAGAGGCAACGCGCGAATGCTTGTCAGAAGCCCCGAGCAGGATCTATTTCGATAGTCGACTAAGATCTCCCGCCAATGACAGACAAGAAAAAGGAACGCCGCGAGGCGGCTCGGCGCAAGAGAGTCGAGGAGCAGCGGCGCAGGCAAAAGGCCCTTCGCCGCAAGAAGCTGATCCGATATGGAGCGCTTGGCGCGGTCGCCCTGGTAATTGTCTCCTTCACCGGTTTTCAGGTTTACCGATCCAAAGTTCAGGTGGGCCGGGATTTGAAGGCCGCCGGATGCTCGTCGATAGAAAAGAAGCCCATCATGACTTCCACGCCTCACTTACAGCAGGACGAACCTGCGATCGAGTACAACTCGAGCCCGCCGACTTCGGGTCGACACCTCTCGGCCACTGCACCGTGGGGTTCCCTCGACGAAGCAATCGAGGACAAGCTCCTCATCCACAACCTCGAGCACGGGGGCATAGTCATTCATCACAAAGGCCTGCCCGATGAGCAGGAAACTGAACTCGAAGAGTTCGTAGATGCCTTCCCGTCCTCCAACGGCGGCGTGATCTCCCAGCCGAATCCAAAAATAGACAAGCCGGTGGCATACGCGTCGTGGGGCCGCCTTCAGACGTGCGACGAGTTCAAGCTCTCCGTGGCCAGGAACTTCGTGAAGAAGAACTGCAGTAAGGGCCCAGAACAGACCGGCTTGGCCTGCACTGGTCCCTAGTTCAGGCCGGGCGGCGGCGGGCACAGCCCGGTCCCGCTCGACCCTGGCGGTTCCGCCCTCGGGCCGCCGATGTGTTCGGCTCCTAGGTACGGGCAGACTCGCTCCTTCGGTCTGACCCTCCGCCGCCCTACGTTGCCATCTAAAACGTTCCGGCCTTCGCGCTTCGCGTAGCGAATGGCGGGGCGGAGTCGCCCTGCCGGGGTCTGTCCCCGCCACCCTACGTTGTTGTCTAAACCGTTCCGGCCTTCGCGCTTCGCGTTAGCGATCGCGAGGGGAGTCGCCTGTCCGGTCTGACTCCGCCGCCCTCCGTTTGCTCGCCTGAGCTTCGCGACAAGAAGCAAGTCATTAGACGCAGAGTCACCGCCGCCCTACCGTTGTCTCCTTTGGCGTTACGGCCTTCGCGCTTCGCATAGCGATCGCGATGGGGTCAGGCTTCTGTTTTTAGCCAGTCCAGGGTTTTTTGGAGGCCTTCTTCTAGGGGGGTTTGGGGGGTCCAGGCTAGGGAGTTGGTTGCTTTTGTGTGGTCCAGGGCGCTGCGTTGTAGTTCGCCTGTGCGGGCGTCTTTGTAGGTGGGGGGCGATTCGACTTCGCTCAGCTTCGCCATTGTTTCGTACAGGTCGTTGATCGAGGTTTCGATGCCGGTGCCTATGTTGTAGGTCTCGTTGCCTCGATGCTTTGCGGCCGCCACGAATGCCCTCGCTACATCGCCGACGTAAACAAAATCTCTTGTTTGCTTTCCGTCGCCGTAGATGACGCAAGGCTCTCCTGCATTGAGGCGGGAGCCGAAGATCGAGACGACGCCCGCCTCGCCATGCGGATCCTGCCGGGGGCCGTAGACGTTGGCCAAAGCCAGGCTCGCGAACTCCACGCCCATGGCATCACCGTAAAATCGCAGGTAATCCTCGGCGACCTTCTTGCTTATCCCGTAAGGAGAGGTCGGTCGTCCCACGTGGCTCTCCTTGACGGGCAGGTCCTCCGGCCCCGGTTCTCCGTATATGCATCCTCCCGACGAGGCAAAGATGACGGAGCAACTGGCGTCTGATCGATGAGCAGCGCTCAAGATGTTCAGTGTTCCGAGGACGTTGACCGAAGCATCGAAGGACGGATCTGCAACCGAACGTCTAACGTCCATCTGGGCGGCCAGGTGAAAGATCGTCTGCGGGTTTGCGTCGCGGATGGCATCTAGCGCTTCTTCCGACCGGATGTCGGTCCGAATAAGAGGGACCCCGATTTCCTTCAGAAAGCCCACGCGCTGCTCGCCTCCGGAGAGGTCGTCCAACGCAGTCACATCCCAGCCCTCGGCCACCAGGGCCTCGCACAGATGGCTTCCGATGAACCCGGCCCCGCCGGTTACGGCCGCGCGGAGACCACTCAGGGCGCGACTGCCATTCCTATAGCTGTGATGATGAGACCTTCTGCGGGAGGACTCCCGTAATACGGCGCGTCACCGAAAACGTGAATCGCACCCGATGTACTCACGATGAAGTAACCCCCTGCGGTAATTGTCCTGCCCATGCCTGCAGCTCGCGTCCGAATTCTCCTCGAAGGGAGAGATCCGTGGAAGACGCCGTCACCAAACGTGAAGATGCCGCCATCTCGCGCCACGAGCCAGTAACCATTGCCGCTTTTCGTGGGAGCCATCCCGTTGATCGACTCGGCCAGAACCATCGCACCGGTGGAACCATGGAAACCCGCGTCTCCGAAAGTGAAGATTCCGCCATCCTCCGCAACGAGCCAGTACCCGTTTCCGCTTGGTGTCCGCGCCATCCCAACCATGGGCCAATTGAGCCGCGCTCCACCCATCGATCCGTGGAACCGGGCATCGCCAAATGAAAACACACCACCATCTGACGCGACCAACCAGTAGCCGTTACCCGTCCGCGTCGGCGTCATGCCGACGACGGGCCGCGCAAGAGTCATCGCCCCGGTGGAACCAAAGAAGCCCGCGTCACCGAATGTGAAAATCCCCCCGTCCGATGCCACCAACCAGTAGCCACGGCCCGAAGGAGTCGCTGCCATTCCCACAACAGGAGCACGAAGAGCCATCCCTCCGGTCGAACCATGGAACCCTGCCGACCCGTAGGTAAACACCCCGCCGTCATTTCCCAGCACCCAGTACCCACTGGCCGGCAACTCTCCGGAAGAGACGGCATAGTTGCGCGCAGCTTCGGTAGGAGCCGAGACCCTCCCCTGGGCGTCCACTGCAACGATTCGCACGTTGTATGTCGCCTCTCTCAAGGCAATCCCCCCGAAGTGATGGTCCCGCAACGTGAACGTGCCCCCCTCCGTCGCCACGCCGATCGTCCTGTCGGACAAGACGCCTTCGGCGTCGAAGATCACATCAACCCGGCCCGCAGTTCTACTCACAACTCCCGTAGCCCCAGGCGTGACGTCCCGCGTCCCTCCCGGTGGCAACATCTGGACCGCTGCAGGCGAGCTTGGCGCGCTCTGTGCCGTTAGCTGCTGAATCCTCTCCTCGACCCGATCGCGCACGATCGGAAGTTGATCCCAAAGGATGTTCCCGGGACATGCAGTGGAACCAACATCCCTGTGGCCCGCGATGTTGGGGAAGTGTCGCGATATTCCGGCCGAGGTGTTTGTGTACAGATCAGATCCGTGAGGCGAGATGTTGTGCCGGTCGGCCTTCCAGGAAAGAAGAGCCGCGAGTGTTGCGTGCGCGGCAGCCGTCGGGCCGGTGGTCGTAAACGTCCCGAGCATGGCCACGCCAACGCTGCCCGTGTTGTAGTTGGCGGCATGCGCACCGATAACTCCGAATCCTGTTTTGCTCTCGCCGTTCGGGGGCTCACCGGGGTCATAGGTCCGAGCGAAGCGGCCCTCGTAGGTGTTTCCATTGTGATCGATCAAAAAGTTGTAGCCGATGTCGTCCCAGCCGTTCGACTGGACGTGCTGCGCATAGATCGCTCTTATGCGTGCAGCAGGATCGCTATCAAAGTTGGGAGTGACCGTGTGATGAACGATCAACTTTCTTATCCGAGCAAACCCCGGGCTTCCTCTTCTGATGGACTCGTCCGCTCCCCACTCCGCCCGTGAAATGACATGGGGGCCGGGAGTAGCGGCATCCGCCTCGCGCGGCAACCAAACCGTCCGCGTCGGCCCGTCCTCGGTGTTGATGGGTGAAACGATTAGAGACGAGGGGTCCACCCCGGCCCCCGCCCTTACTTGAATCCGATCTGCGTCGACTCCGCCGAGAAGTGCGGCGAACTCCTCGGTCTGCTCGCTCGACATGTCCTCGGCCTCGGCGACCGCCATCCACAGGCCCCATCCGTCCTGGTCGGTACCCAGCCGAACCACCGGCGAGCCGTGGCCCTTCCAGTTCAGGCCAACGTCCGTGGCGGAAAACGGGAACTCGATCACCATGCCAGAGGTGACGGCCGACTCTGGAATTCCAATTTTTCTGTGAAGGGTCTTCGGAATCTCTACGGCGCGGGACTCGCCGGGAACAAAGGGGATGAGCACCGCGACAAGCAGGGCGGTGAGGGCAATGCGGAGAAGTGTCCTTTTCATTTCAATCAGACCTGCTTGTCGGCTTGGGTGAGCTAACTAAGGTACGGGATACGACAGAGTTATGCCGACTTTGCCCGATCTGGACGTCGGAGCAACTTGTGGAACCGATCCCTGGAAGGACGCTGCACCGAAGGTAAAGACACCTCCATCACGTGCAACCAGGAAGTATCCGTCTCCATTCGGAGTAGCCGCCATCCCAACCATCTCCGCACTGAGTCTTATGTTCCCGGTCGACCCGTAGAAGCCCGCATCGCCAAAGGCGAAGACGCCGCCGTCTTGGGCCACGAGCCAGTAACCCCTCCCGGAGGGCGTTGGAGCCATTCCAACCATCGGCCAGTTCAGGGTCATGGCACCAGTGCTGCCGTAGAAACCGGCGTCGCCAAAGGCGAAAACGCCGCCGTCTTGGGCCACGAGCCAGTAGCCGTTGCCACTGGGCGTCCTTGCCATTCCCACGACGGGCCAGTTGAGACGCATTGCTCCGGTCGACCCCTGGAATGGAGCGTCCCCAAACGAGAAGATTCCGCCGTCTGAGGCGACGAGCCAGTAGCCGTTCCCGCTCGCGCTCCTCGCCATTCCCACGACGGGGCGGTTGAGTGCCATGCCCCCCGTGGAGCCCCGGTACGAAGCATCGCCAAACGCAAAGATTCCTCCATCCGACGCAACAAGCCAGTAACCCTGCTTCGAAACAGTCGACTCGATTCCGACCACAGGACGATCAAGCCGCCTGCCGCCCATCGAGCCAAAGAATGAGGCCGACCCGAACGAGAAGACTCCCCCGTCGTCGGCTGCAATCCAGTAACCCCCATCAAGGACGACAGAAAACCAGTTGGACTTCAACCCAAGGGACAATCTGACCTGATCCCCTGTTTTTGTGATCGTCGCAACTGTTCCGCGAATCCGAACCGACAGAACCCTTCCCCCCATATCCCCCAAGCCGTTGCGGGAGGTGACGTCGAAGGAAACGAGCCTGCCGATCTCCGGCCATGCGCCTTCCACCTGACTCACCGGGATGGAAGCAGTCCAGTTGTGGTTTGGGTTCGATGTGATGTCGTCGCCGTGGTCGACCACGGCGGGGAAGGTGCCGCCGGCGCTATACCCGCCGGTTGAAGAGCTGAATTCCGTGCGCGCCACGGCCCCCGAGGAATGAACTCTCACTTGGCCGTATGTGTCCGCAACCGCGGCATCGGTGTTGGCGTACTCGGGCGTCCCCTCTAGATCTCGAAATACCCCGTCCAACTGCGAAGCCCTGCCCTGATAGACCTGGCACGCAGTCGTGTCGCAGGTTTTCGCGCCGATGCTCGCATAGCGGTTCTCCGACGACGCGTAGGATCGGGCGGCTACAGCCTGCGAGTACAGGGCGTGCATTCCTCGCCGAGAACCCAGGTTGCCCCAACTGCTCGGCGATTCCCTTGGAAGCACTCCGCGCAGGTACTGCTGCATGTCGATTCGGTTCACGGTGCAGGCCGTGCAAGGCGACCCAGTCCCCTGAACCGCAAGAATTTCTCCGCGGTACCAGCGGGTTCCGTTGATCTCGCAGGCCTGAAGCATCTCCGTGCGGTCGTCCGACGGCTGAGTGGGCGAAAAGACGACCGGCCCGGTTTGGGTAGCAATCGGCGTCCATGGCCCCGCGCAGTGGGGGCCTTGATCGACTCGGTACGTGTTGGCTCCAATTCGTACAGCCCTTAGGGCGGAGTAGGTGCCGCCGATGGCGGAGGTCCTCATGTGACCTTTTTCCTGGACCACGATCGTGTCGATGTTGTCGAACCTTGTGAGCCTCACGCCGAAAACCTCGTTGTGCATGTGGTGCATCGTTGTCCCGCTGTAGAAGTGATCGAGGATGGAGGTGTAAACCGCGCCGTGATCCACCGCGTAGCCAAGTGCGCCGTACTGACCCATGCCGCGTCCGTGACCCCAGCCATGACCCCGGAAGTCGACGTTGGGACGCGGGTAAGCCTCGGCCGGGGGACGAACCCCCGCCGAAAACACTGCGATAAGAACCGCAGCCGCGATAAATGAAAGTCGGATGAAACGCATAGAGATCAAGGGTAGCTCTGAGTTGGGAGCTATTGAGGGAAATGCACCATTTTCACTGAGAGTGACAATGGGCGGGAGACCGCGCGAATCGAGAAATGGACTCGATTCAGACCGTTAGCCGGCCTTTCCGAGAATTATTCTTGGTTCGCGCGCTAGTCCTGGTGACGGTCCTGGCCCACGAGCCTTCCCGTGAGCTCGTCCTCCAATAGGGCCACGTCTGCGTCGACCATCAGCCTGACCAGCTCGTCGAATTTCGTTTTTGGTTCCCAGCCGAGGATTTTTTTGGCCTTCGAGGCGTCTCCCAGAAGATAGTCAACCTCCGATGGCCGGTAATAGCGCGGGTCCACCTCTACGTACTTCTCCCAGTCGAGCCCTACATGTGAGAAAGCCAGCTCACAAAACTCGCGCGGTGAGTGAGCCTCCCCCGTCGCGATTACGTAGTCGTCTGGTTTTTCCTGCTGCAGCATGAGCCACATTGCCTCGACGTACTCTTTCGCGTAGCCCCAGTCGCGCAACGAGTCGAGGTTTCCCAAGTAGAGCTTGTCCTGAATTCCGGCCTGTATCCGGGCAACGGCACGCGAGATCTTCCTCGTCACAAAGGTCTCGCCGCGGCGCTCCGATTCGTGGTTGAACAGAATCCCGTTACAAGCAAACATGTCGTGAGCCTCGCGATAGTTGATCGTCATCCAGTACGAAAAGACTTTGGCTACGCCGTAGGGGCTACGCGGGTGGAAAGGTGTGTCTTCGTTCTGGGGCGGGGGCGCAGCCCCGTACATCTCGGATGACGAAGCTTGATAAAACCGGGTCCCTATTCCCGACGCTCTAACCGCCTCCAGAATTCGAGTCGTTCCAACTCCCGTTACGTCGGACGTGTACTCGGGCATGTCGAACGACACCTTCACATGACTCTGGGCTCCGAGGTGGTAAATCTCGTCTGGTGCAATCTCCCGAATGAGATTCACAAGAGAGCTCGAGTCGGACAGGTCTCCGTAATGATTGAAGTAGTGGACTCCCTTTTCGTGCGGATCCTTCCAAACACGATCCAGGCGATGTGTGTTTATCGAAGACGAGCGGCGAATCAGCCCGTGGACCTCATAGCCCTTCTCGAGAAGAAGCTCAGTCAGGAACGAGCCGTCCTGACCAGTCACTCCGGTGACAAACGCCTTCTTCATTGAGCTGTTGACACTACGTAGAATCCCCCGACCGTCCGACTATCAGAATTCCAGTGAGTATGAGGAAAATTCCGAGCCACCTTACCCAACTGACTTGCTCCTTCAGAACAAACCTCGAGAAAAGAGCGGTCAGGATGTAGGTCAGACCAGCGAAAGGATAAGCAAGACTAAGGGGTGCTCTGGACAACACAATTAGCCAGGAAACGGCCGATGCGCCAAATAAACCCAATCCCAGGACTACCTGAGGCGTCGTTGCAACCTCGGCTAACAGCTTGACGGGCCTGCCCAGCTCACCCGACCCGATGTATCCAACTTTCTCCATTCCGTTTCGAAGGAGAAGCTGACCGGCGGTCGCAAGAAAGACAGAAAAAAGCGCGAGCGCTGCTGTTTTCAGAAACACATTGGGGATTCTAATGGCGATATCAAGACGACTCCCAGAAGCAAGAAGCACGCGGTCGTGCTTTCGAAGCAATGTGCGTACGGCGGTATGCTGCCGCACATGGGCCCCGAGGACGCCGAAATTGGCGCGGACGTCGACGCTGCTCAGATCATGAGTGAGGTCAGGGAAGAAGTCGCCCGCAAGCGAGCCGAGGGCCTTTACCCGCGCGAGGTAGTGCTGGAAATCGACTCGGCAAGAAGTGATGCATCACACCTTTCAGAGGCAGGCTTGGACGCCGCCCTTGCGGAGCTCCGCCTCTCCGCGCAGTTCTCCTCTGAAGTGGGGACCGAGTCGAGCAAAAGGTTCGTCGCACCGGCGGTCGAACGGGTCAAGTCCCTGATCCAGAGCACGGTCAAGTGGTACGTGGGGGCGGTTCTCGACCAGATCCGTCTCTTTTCTGAGAACTCGATTCACACCGTCTCGATCATGGCTCGAAGGCTTCAGGACATCGAGAGCAGGCTCGAGGAGCTCGAAAAAGAGGTTAGAGAACCCAGGGCCAAGGCCGACTAGCCCTATGAGGTCGGAATCCTCACCACTTCGAATTGCCTTCGTCCTGCCCCGATACGCCCGCGGGATATTCGGCGGCGCCGAGATGCATGCAGGGGCCCTTGCAGACAAGCTTGCGGAGATCGGGCATGAAGTCGAGATGCTCACAACGTGCGCAGTGGATCACTTCACCTGGAAGAACGAGTTGCCACCGGGAGTCGAGCAAATTGGCAGGTTGCTGGTTCGCCGTTTCCCCGCGGATGAGCGGGATCACGGGATCTTTCAGGAGTTCGAGCGGGCTATAGACGACGGGCTTCCGCTCACTCCCCAAGAAGAAGAATTGTGGCTCAGGAATCAGGTGTCCTCATTTGAAATGGAGGACTACCTTTCAGAACACGCAGAGTCGTATGACGTCGTCATTCCCATCCCGTACCTCTTTGGCACCACCTACTTCGCGTACCGGGCCTGCCGTGGTCGCGTTGTACCGATCCCGTGCCTGCACGACGAGAGCTATGCCTACCTCGGATTCGCAAAGGAGATGCTCGAGGGTGCGCAGGGGTTCTTGTTCAACACCCAGCCTGAGCTCGACCTTGCGAAGAGAATCGCGCCAAACATCGCTCCCACGGCGGTCGTGGGGAGCATGGGCTTTGAACCGCCGCAGACCCTTGATCCGCAGGGTTGCCGGGCTAAGTACGGCCTGCCTTCGTCATTCATCCTTTATCTGGGAAGGCGGGAGGGCGGAAAGAACGTTCCACTGTTGATCGAATATTTCATTAGGTACAAGCAAAGACACCCCGGTGAGCTTGCTCTCGTCTTTGTTGGAAGTGGCGACGTTCAGCTTCCAACCAGGCCCGATGTCATCGAGTTGGATTTGGATTGGAAGGACCGTGACGATTTGTACGGGGCCGCAACGGCTTTCTGCCTTCCCAGCGTCAAGGAGTCCCTGTCGATAGTCATCATGCAGGCCTGGCTTGCATCGTGCCCTGTGATCGTGAATGCCCGTTGCGATGTCACCAGAGAACACTGCAGACAATCCAACGGAGGGTTGTGGTTTGGCAATTACGCGGAGTTCGAAGAAGTAGTCGGACGGCTGGCATCAAATCCCGGGCTGCGGAAGGCGCTGGGGGCAAACGGCTTTCGCTACGTTAGAACGCGTTACTCCTGGGAGGCGGTGATCGATCGAGTCAGCTCAGCGATCGAAGAATTCACGGGCAGGCATGCACTCGCCTGAAGTTCACCAGTTCCTTCCTGTATTGGCTCCAAGAGATGCTGTCGGCAATATCACGCGATTCACGCACAAAGCCTTGAAGCAGGCCGGGTACGGAGGTGGCATCTGGGCCGAGGAGATACATGGTCCCACCGCACAGGAAGCATCCGAATATCACCGGTACAAGTCGCTGAAGTCCGCGAGAAAAGGGCGCAACCTGTTGCTCTACAGGGCCTCGACGGGATCAAAACACGGGATGGTGGAATTCCTGCTTGCGCGCCGGGAGCCCAAGCTGATCTGGCACCACAACATCACCCCCGCCCACTTCTTCACCTCTTACGATTCCAACGCAGCCGAGGTCGCTCGGAAGGGAAGGGACGAGCTCGCTAGGCTTAGTGCCGAAGTCAGCGTCGCCCTTGCAGACTCTGATTTCAATGCGAATGAGCTACACGAGCTTGGTGTCGAGACCGTGCATGTCGTTCCCCCCTTCATCCCCCCCGAGGTCGAACCAAGCAGGCCCCACTCGGAGTGGATCCGCAGAACCAAGAAAGGCGTAGATGTCCTATTTGTTGGCAGAGTGGTTCCACAAAAGGGTCATTTCCAGCTCATGAAAGCAATGGCCGCAATGAAAGCCGGGGTGGACTCTGGAGCGAGACTCTTCGTGGTTGGCGCATGGGGGCCTCGGGGCTATATGCGCTCCCTCTTCGAGGCTCGCCGGAGATTGAGATTAGAGTCGGTCGCGTTCACAGGGTCATGCTCGGCGGAGGTCCTAGCCTCCTTCTTTCAAGAATCCGACGTCTTCCTCTCCATGAGTGAGCACGAGGGATTCGGTGTCCCATTGGTTGAAGCCATGCGCGCACGGCTTCCCGTCGTTGCCCGCGACCAGGGAGCCGTCGGTGAGACTCTCGGCAACGCGGGCATCAAGTTGAAGTCTGCCGATCCCCTGCTGGCGGCCGAGATCGTCGGCAGAGTTGCAGCCGATGAGAAGTTCCGTTCGTCCCTAGTTGACAGACAGGTCGAAAGAGCGGAGGAGATCATGAGGTTTCCGCGGGCTGAAGCCATACTTGCCGCTGTGACCGAGGGGTTGCACGCAGGTGTTAGCGCCGCGTAGCTTCAAGCTGCGTCTGTTATCAGCTCCAGATATCTCGCTCCATGAATATTGGGGTCGAGCTCTCGCAAGCGTTCTGCCCCAGCCTTGACGAGCCTGTCGCGCAGGTTGCGATCGCGCATCACCAAATCGATCAACGCAGCGATCTCGTTGTAGTTTTTTTCCTCGATCAAAAGACCCGCGCCACCAAGGGTTTCGGGTACCGCCGTCGAGGCGTACGCGATTATCGGAATATTGAATTTCATGGCCTCGAGAAGGGGAACACAAAATCCCTCATGCTCGCTCATCGACACCAGCACGTCAGCAATGGAGAGGTACGAGATTAACGCCGGCGTAGAGACCGGACCGGTCAGGTGGACGTCTTCGACCTTGAGCTCTTCAATGAACTTCTTGAGTGTCGTGTTGTAGAGATCCGAAGACCCTCCACCTACTAGAAACAATCGCGCTCCGGGGTCGTAGAACTTCTTGTATGCATAGAAGGACTTGATCACATCCTCCTGGCGCTTATGTGGAGACACCCTTCCGACGAACAGCAGATCGGTACCCACCTTCGAAGAGCTGAGACGCGACTGCAGGCGCGCGTCGGGATCTCGCTCGTATTCGCTAAGGTCAATGAGCACCGGAAGAGTGGCGGTTTTAGAGAACCCCATGTCGTCCAGCTCACGAGTTGAGAATGCCGAGTGGCCAATCGCGAGCTGTGCTCGATGGGCCAGGTTTCCGATCTCAATACTCCCGGACAATGCGAGTGCTGTTGCTCTGACATCGTAAGGAGCCAGGAGACGGGCAGGGGTGACGTTGTGGTAGTCGATCACCATGGGAGCCGGCCCCCGGGCCAGCTCGCGGGCCATTCGTGAACCTATGGCGGCATGGTAAAGAGCCACTCGGCCATTTCCCGGCTCGAACTCGGTGTAATGACGGGTCATTGCGCGCACGCCGGGGTCGGCCTGCTCGACGAATATCTCACTGGGGCCGTGCTGCAAGAGCCAGCGCCGCAGCGCGATAGTGTGATTTCCGGCAGCATCTCCGCGCCGCAGGTACGGAAGAAACTGATGTATCTCCATTACTGCCTGCCGTCGCCTACTCGCCGAAGGATGGCTCTAAGGACTTCGGCTTGAAGGGCCGAATATGCATTCATCTGATCGGTCAGGTGACGAAGCTGCCAAGTTGTGAGTGGGGCCAGAACGCGTTTCGCAAACCGGGCTGCCCAGGCCCCTCTGGCTCTGGTCGATGATCTGGGAATGTCTGGAACGAACTGCCAGGCCAGTAGCGCTTCGATCAGGCTTGCCACCTCGTCCATTGAAGTCGAGCCGGCAGGAGCCACATTGCGAAACTGGGAGTCAAGGCGTTCGGTCAGATCGGAGGGAATCTCCCCGCGCTTCGACCTGGCAGCGGCCTCTTGCTTTGCTTGGAGCACAGCCTCTTCATTGGAGCTCACCGCGCTTTCACCTTTGCCACAGCCGGCCCCTCAGCCGAGAACTTGGCGTGAATGAACACCCTCCCCGGCTCGTCGGTCGCGTTCTCGATCTGAAAATGAATCCGTTTGCTTCTTCCGAATATTGCTCCGCTGCCGTCGGATGCATGGACCCCGACCACCAGGAAGAACCGCCCAGCCTTCATCGGTATGTCTCCAAGTTCGACTTTCAGCTTGGCGGGGCCCGGTTGGAGTGGAATTCGCTGGCCTCTCCAACCTGTGTTCGTCCCAAAGATGTGGGCAGACGAGTTGTCCATGATGTTGAGGTCGAAGATCGGGTCGTCGAGGGCAACCTTAACGTCGAGGTCTGCCTCGACAAACATCGGACTTCCCGACCTGAAAACCTCAACGGGCTTTCCTTCTCTGTTGAGAAGCTTGACGTCGACAACACGAGCGTGATCGAGGACCTCGAGATGAGCGTCCACCGATCGCTCCGCTGCAGCCATCCTTTCGCGATAACCCGCGACCACCTGAGAGGGAGACCCAAGCACCGCCAGGGCGCCGTGATCGAGCAGAGCCGCCGCGTTGCACATCTGCTTCACGGTCTCGACGGCGTGCGTAACGACGACTATCGTTCGACCCTCTTCCTGGAACTTGCGGATTCGCTGTAGACACTTGTCCTGAAAGGACTCGTCCCCAACGGCCAGTACCTCGTCTATCAACAAGACTTCGGGGTCCATATGCACCGCCACGGCAAATCCGAGCCTTACGAACATTCCCGACGAGTAGTGACGGACCTGGTTGTCGATGAAGTCTTCAAGCTCCGCGAACTCAACGATGTCGTCGAACTTTCGCTGGATCTCCTTTCTCGTAAAGCCCAGGATCGACGCATTCAAGTAGACGTTTTCCCGGCCGGTCAGATCAGGATGGAAGCCTGCTCCAAGCTCCAGCAGGGCGCCAAGCCGTCCATTCACGGCGACTGCCCCGGATGTCGGGTTCAAGATGCCGGCGATTATTTTGAGCAGAGTCGACTTCCCACTCCCATTCGCACCAATCAACCCGAAGGTTGTCCCTTGCGGAATTTCGAAAGAGACATTCTCCAGAGCCCAGAACTCGTCGTATCCGCGGTCTCTTCGGAAGCGGATGACCCTCTCCTTGAGAGTGTGGGGACGTTCCTTGTATCTCTTGAACTGCTTCGAGACCTGATTCACCTCAACCGCGGACGCCATCAAAGCTCCTCTGCGAAGTTTCCCTCGGCCTTGGCGAAGACGATCTGCCCAACGACCAGAAAGGCAATTCCAAGTAAAGCCACATATCCCAGCTTTTCCAGATACCACCACACCGGCTCATCCAATAACACCTGGCGAGCGTTGCCCGTCTTATCTATCGGGGCCACCTGATTGTAGAAAGCGCGTTGAAAGGAAAGAACAATCGGGGTCATCGGGTTGAGAAGGTACAAACCGAACATCCCCCGCGGGTTGAGCTTTGTGAAGACATCGGCGACGGGATAGATGATCGGCGTCATCCAGATCCAAGCGAGCAGCGCCAGCTCCAGAAAATGCTGAATGTCTCGCAGATACACGGTCAGTCCGGAAAGCAAGAGAGCTATTCCCGCGACCAGGAGTAGCTCCACCGCCAGCGCTGCCGGGACGAGCACGAGATATTCGCTGATGAAATCGTGCCGAAAGATCAGAAGAAAGGCCATCAGAACCATCATTTGAAGTCCGAAATGAAACAGGGCACCGCCCACCGCCGACATCGGCAGTACCTCTCTTGGGAAATAGACCTTCTTGAGCAATGCTCCGTTGGCGACGACCGACCCAGCACCACTTTGCACCGACGTTGCGAAAAGGGTCCAGGGCAGCAAACCGCTCAGCAGGAAAAAATGGAATTCAGGAACGGCTTGTCCGAGAAACAGGTCGAAGACGACGTAGAAGACAACCAGATACAAGACCGGGTTCAGCATCGACCACATGAAACCGAGTACGGAATCCTTGTACCGGACCTTGAGTTCCTTGCGAACCAGGTTGAGCAGAAGCTCCCTGTATCGAAAAGGTCTGCTCAGCCGCTCAAATAAATTGAACGGCACGCCACGGCTAACGGTGTGTTGCTTTCCGGTCAAAAGTCCGCCTTGGAAGGAATTTGAAGATGATAGCCGGACTGATCTAGTTCCTTAGTCGCGAGTCAAGGAGAGTCGCACTCGCGGGACCATAAGCTCCAAGAAGGATACGTACCGGTCCAAGACCGCCTCCCAGGAGTACGTGTTTTCAACATAAGTGCGCCCGCGCTCGCCCATGGCCGTGGCAAGTGACCGGTCGGAAGCCAAAAGGTCGACTGCGGCTTCGAATTCGAAGAAGTCTCGGAAGGTGACGCCTCCCCCGCTCCTGCGTATATGGCCGGCGAGGACCGGGTTGTTTCCCTGAACGATCGCCGGCGCACCCGCTATCCAGGCCTCCATGAGAACGAGCGAGAAGCTTTCGAAAAAGGACGGATGAACGAGCGCGACCGCCCCCGCCATGGCCGAGCTTCTAACCTCGTCGGGCTGGAAGCCCGTGACGATCACATCGGGGTGGATTCCCGGATCACGGACCTTCTCACCCATGAGGACGAGCTTCATGGGGCCAGGATTCCTCTGCTTGTAGACCTTAAAGAGCTCGATCAACTCCTGCGAGCCCTTCGACGGATCGATCCTTCCAACATAAAGCAGATAAGGGTCCTTTAGCTCGAACTCCGCACGGAAGAGCGAGGGATTTGCACCAGGCGTCATCTCAGTTCCCAATCCCACAACGGCCGAGGGCTTCCTTAGTTGGAACCGTTCAGATACCAAATGCGCCTCCTCCTCGCTCATGTAAATCAAACCGTCGGGGATTCGGAACATGAAATCGAAGAGACCCAGGTACAGGGGCGGTTCATCGTGTGCGAGCGGATGCAGAACGGTCGCGGTTCTGCCTGCTGACGAAATGAGAGCTTGCCAGGTCGGGTGGTAAAGGTAGGTGAAAGCACCAACGACGTCGAAGTCTGATGCCCTCGCAGCCAGCCAATCAGCCATGCCTTTCAAGACAGGGCCCTGCAATCGCAGCCACTCTTTTTGAAGATGAAGCGCGGTGGGACGATCCCCCAGGACGCGCCCGTTGATTGGATGGAACAAGAAATCGGTCCGTTCCCTCTCGACCGGAAGCCGGTGGACGATGACCCCCTCGTCCTCGCTCGTTCCCTCCGGATAAGAATTTGCCCAGGTGACGTAGCTCCGGGCGCAGGAGGTCAGCACTTCAACCTCGTGACCGGCAGCGACCAGCCTGGTGGCTAGCTCCCGGCATGCAAACTCCCCCCCTCCGGCGATTTCGGAACCGAAGCGCTGGATGACGTAAAGAATTTTCAAGCTTGAAAATACTCGGCGATTTCGCCGGCCATTCGGGCCGGGTGATCGCGTTCGATAAAGGATCGAATTCTGCGGGCCCCCTTGACTTTGAGGCCCTCGCGAACTTCATCATCGTCGAGCATCGCCCGCATGAATTCTGCAGCTTCGCAAGGGCCGGCTCGTTGGGGAAGGAGAAGTCCTGCCCCAGCCATCGTCTCGGGCACAGCGCCAACGGCCCTCGCGGTTACAGGCAACCCGAACGTCATCGCCTCGAGCACTGGGACACAAAAGCCTTCGTGCTCGCTCAAGGTAATAAATGCGTCGGCCTTTCGATAAATGGTTGCAAGCTCTGCATCAGTTACCCCGGTGATGATCCGGGCATTGCCCAGATTTAGCTCATCTAGATATTGCTGCAGCACGTCGCGGAAGCCGGGAAGACGGTCCTCCCCAACGATCAGCAGGTGAGCATTCGGAATCGAGAACGTCACGAGACAGTGAAAGGCTTGGATGAGCCAATCAATCCGTTTGTGCGGCATTAGTTGTCCGACGAACAGTAGAAGCGGCCCGGCAATTTCAGTCTCCAAGCGGTTCGTCATTTCAGGATCGGAGGTTGCCCTGCTCAAGGCCGTGGGATCAAAAGGCAAGGGCATTACCCGAACATCCGGATACCCAAGCTCCTCGAGCTCCTTCGCGTTGAAGGTCGAATCCGCAACTACAAGCTGGACTCTGGAACAAATGCGCTCGAGCTCTCGTCTGCCCTCTCGCAGATTCTCTGCCCGCTGGCGGTCGAAGTGCTCCACATCATCGGGAGGCGACATGTTGTGATAAACGAGGACGATTGAGCCCGGCCTTGCCAGGATGGATTCGATCAGCTCAGGAGCGCCGATCGAGGCATGGAGTATGACGACGGGTTCTTCCCTCCGCGCCTCGATCCAAGCTTCAAAGAGCTGCGCGGGAAGGATCTCGTGCTCGAGATCCGGATGGACGAACCATGCAAACACCTCCGACTCCCCGTAGCCCCGCAGAGCAGCGCGAAGCAACAGTGCAGACGAGGTAATCGCGTCTCCGGGACTGGCGCCAACCAGAATTTGATGGAGTGCCTTCAACTAATGCGAAGCGAGAACATTCAAGTCATCTGATTGCCGTGAGCAGGTACCAACCCCGCTCGAGGCGAACGCTTACTTCCGAAAAATCGGCGTTGAGCAAGATCTCCGCAACGACCTCCGGGGACTTGGGCCTTTCGAAAGCCGGATCCGCGACGGCAGGGGCCCAGGACTCGAGCGCTTCGGGAAGAAACCCCGCGAACAATCCAATCCCCCCGCCACGCATCTTCATTGACAGGACTCGGGCGAAGTAATGGACATCAGCGTGTGTCACCCTATCGAGGGTCCCCCGTCCAACGACGGCGCCGAGCGAGGCATCCGCTCTCGAGAAAATGGCATCCAGAGGAGTTGCGTGATCGATCGGCAAGTGGCTCGATTGCGCCAGTGAGGCGAGCGATCCGTCCCCCTCCGCGCCTGCGGCATCAACACCATCCTCGATCAGAACCCGCACCAGCTCGCCGGAACCCGCCCGCAGATCGAGAACGGGAGCGCTACGCCGGATCATCTCGACTATCTGAGTCGAGTGTGCACCCCAGGGCTCATTCGCTCTCAGTCTTTCTGCAAGCTCGAGCGGAAGGTCCAAAGCATCGAAGGGGACCCGCCGAGCCTCCGCCGCCTCGAGCGCTTCCAGCCTTCTGCGTAAGAGGTGCAAATCACCGTTCGAAACATCCTTGTCGAAATCCGAAAGACGATCGAGCGCGAGAGACAGCCGCGAGTCGACCTGCTTCCGTAGATGACCGTCCATTTGGTCAACCGCTCGAGTAAGCATCTCGAGCATTTCCAGAACGATGGACAGCGCATTTGCGACCTGATCGAAGACCCCACCGACCGGCCGCTTTACCACTTTGGTGACGGCCCGGTGGAAAACCTTGCCCCCCGGGACATTCGACTCAACGTTGACACCCGAAGGATCGAACTGAATGGCCCTGTCGAACCGGGCGAGCAATTCTTGGAGCCGGCTTACTGCCGGATCGAGGCGGAGCGGTGCGGGAACGCCGAACCTCCGCTTGTGCTCGACTATGCGACGGAAGTGCCGTGAGAGACTTTCTTCGAGATCTGCGGGAAGCTCTCCCTGGGCCCGTCGTTCTTCGACTTTGTTCTGAAGCTGACGGGCGACAGCTTCCGGGTCGAAGTTGTCGTCCATCCCGGGGATGATAACGGCTACTTTGCGCCGCGATATAAGACACGCACTCCTATGACAAGACTTCCTTCTACCGGCGGTGACAGTCGACCTGATGGGAATGCCTCTCCACGGACCTTGGTCGTTCCCAGCGGGCGGCGTGCTCTAGTCCGCCGCGTTCTCTCGGCCGTAATTCTCTACGGCACGGTGTTCGTGTTGGCCTTCGCTCTCTACTCGACCGGTCTTTTAGGGGGGGATCGTCAAGTTTCGGGAGATGAACCTCACTATCTCTTGACGACCGTCAGTCTCATCGAGGACTCCGACATCAATCTGCGAAATCAATATGACGAGAAGCAGTGGCGGGAATTTATCAACTATCCCCTCCCGGATGAACACTGCCTGCCACGACCCCCCAGTGAAACGTGCTTACCCACCCACAATGTGTGGTTCTCAGCTCTGCTGGCTCCGTTCTATGCACTGTGGGGATCCGTGGGCATGATCGGCTTTCTGTTGCTGCTAAGCGCGGCCGTACCTGCGCTAATGATTCGGCTGATCGATTCTTTGATCGGAAAGCCATTCTGGCCGGGCCGGATACTTGCTGCTGTAGCCGCTTTCTCAGCTCCTCTAACCAGTCACTCCGGCACGCTCTATCCCTCAGTCCTCGGAGCTGTTCTCGTACTTGTGGGCTCCATCTTGTTCGTAGAGGCCACAAAGACAGAACGAACCCGTCTTCTCGTCGTCTCGGCTGTCCCTTGGGCCCTGACGGGTGTTTTCCACCACGCCTACTTCTTGCTGTCCTTGGGGTATCTGATATGTCTGGCAGTGCTCTTCGGGCGCCGGATCCCAAAAGGCGTCCTGGTCGTCTACGCAGTCGTGCATGGGGGATGGCTTGCGCTGTCTTACGTGGTTGGAGGTGACGCGATGACAGGTACGTTACCGGGGGGGATAGATCTCGAATACGTCCTGAACCAAGTCTCTTATCATCTCTTCGATCAAGATCACGGCCTGCTAACCAACACGCCTGTCATTCTCCTTTATTTGACGTCCTGGCCGGTCGTCTATTGGTTGAGGGGTCGTCTTCCGTCTTTCGCACTCAAATTTCTCTTTGTGGCGAATTCCGTGACCGGCTTAACCTTGATCAGTTACTGCTTCAATGGAATTACTCCCGGGGAGAGCTCTATCAGTCGGTATTTCGTGCCCGTCATTCCGCTGGCGGTGCTGGTGGTCGTCTATCTCGGATACCACCTGCTTTCTTGGTTAGTGGTGTCTGCGGGCGCCGTAGGGGTGAGCGCGGTGATAGGTGCGATGTCCCTTGTCACCAGCTGTAGGGTGACCTCCTGTCATCCATTGGTAGAAGAGCAAGTCTCGGCAGCGCTTGGGAGTTTCGACCCGCTTCGAGTGGCGGGCAACTTCAAGAGTTGGAGTCTCCTGATGGCATATTTCTCAACTTTGATTCTGAGTGCCTTCGTGCCGTTAGTGCTACTAACTCGTCTGTTCGAGCCCTTCCTTTTCGTTCAAAAGCTTGTACGAGCGCCCGCAAGCGCAGATTAGGGCGTCTGGCAATCGAAGCCCACACTCACAGATCCACGCTATGCGTCGTGCAGGACTGCCAGCGACAAGCGCGTGATTGGGTACGTCATTAGTAACAACTGCTCCGGCCCCCACCATCGCATGCGACCCGATAGCGATCCCGCAAACGATGGTCGCGTTAGCTCCGATAGTTGCGCCATGCCTTACCGTCGTGGGGAGAAAGCGATCAGGAGTCTTCTTCAGTGCCGCTCGGGGGTCCAGATCGTTGGTGAAAATGCATCCGGGTCCCAGGAAGACGTCATCCTCGATGACGACCTTGTCCCAGACAAGAACAGCATTCTTGACCGTTACACGGTTTCCAACCACTGCGCCGCTCTCGACGAACGCGTGGTCACAGACGTTGCAATCAACTCCCACTGTTGCGCCGGCCATCACATGAGCGAACGCCCATATCCTGGTCCCAGACCCCACGTCTTCACTCTCACAAAGCCCCAAGGGGTGGACGAACACGTCGTCTGTCATGCCGCAACTGCTCCCAGAAGAACTTCTACGACTCGCTCTTGCTGATCCCTGGTGATTCCGGGAAACAATGGCAACGAAATCATCTCTTTGGCTAGTCGCTCGCTGATTGGAAAGTCGCCGGGTTTATGGCCCAGCTGTCGGAAGGCGCCTTGCAGGTGGAGCGGGACCGGATAGTGGATGCCTGCCCCAACTTGATGCTTATGGAGATACTCCAGCACCTCGTCTCGTCGGCGTGTCTTAACCACGAACAGGTGCCATACATGCTCGTTTCCCTCCATCGAACGCGGAAGCTGGAAGTCGGATGAAGCGTTGAGAAGATCACGGTAGTAATTGGCGGCTTGAGATCGAAGGTCGTTCCACTTCTTCAGGCGTTCTAGCTTGAGGCGCAGAACCAAGGCCTGGATAGAGTCGAGCCGAGAATTGAACCCCAGCTCAGGGTGGTCGTACTTCGAAGTGCTTCCGTAGTTGCGTAGCTGTCTGATTCTTTCGGAGGTCTCGGCATACTCGGTAAGGACAGCGCCAGCATCCCCATATGCTCCAAGATTCTTCCCGGGATAAAAGCTTGTTCCGGCAGCCATCCCGAAGGATCCCGCCGGCCGCCCATTTTGAGTTGCACCATGAGCTTGTGCGGCATCCTCGATCAAGATTGTGTCCGTTCTTTCGGAGATGGCCGCCAGCGCGACCATGGGTGCCAGCTGACCGAATAGATGGACCGGGATGATGGCTTTTGTTTTGGCCGTCACGCGCCGTGCAACTTCCTCCGGGTTAATCAAGTGAAACTCAGGGTCACAATCAACAAGTACCGGCGTTGCGCCGGCCCGCGCGACAGCGACCGCAGTCGCAACAAAGGTGTTGGCGGGCAAAATAACCTCGTCGCCTGGCCCAATCTCAAATGCACGAAGCGCCAACTCGAGGGCCTCCGTTCCATTGGCGACGCCCACGCAGTGAGACACTCCAGAGAAAGCCGCGAACTCCCTTTCGAAGCGCTCGACCTCGTCACCCAGGATGAACGAGGTCTCGGTGAAGACCTTGGTCATCCCCTCAGCTAGTTCGGCTTCGATCTCACGATGCTGGATACCAAGATCCACCAGGGGTATGTGGTTCAAACCTTCTCCTCGAGGCCATCGTTTTCGATCGACCGTTGGATGGCTTCGAGCACCTTGACTACGGCCAGTCCCTCAGGCCCTCCCGTCAAAGGCGGCGTTGCAGAGTCGATGCATTCGAGGAAGTGAGAGCATTCGAGCATCAATGGTTCGCCGATCGGCACCTTCGGGATAGTGACGTCTCCCTCCCGAATACTCGCCCTGAACAGGCCGAACGTGTCGACCAGACCGGGGTCAATCAGTTCGTCGGTCACCTGCTTGTCGTAGATCCGCAGGGGCTCGGTGAGATTCATGTCATCGAAAGTGAGCATCTTGCGCTCCCCGACGACGGTGATGTCTCGCGCCTTTCGGGGATTCAGCCAGGAGACATGCAGATTGACCAGGATTTCATCCGGAAAGCGCAAAGATGCAAAGACCACATCATCCACTCCGGGGTTGATCCAACTTCCGCCAATGGCCGAGGCGGTCAAAGGCCCTGTGCCAAGCCAATGGTTCACAATGGAAATGTCGTGGGAAGCCAGGTCCCATGCGGCATTTACATCCACCCTGATGGGGCCGAGGTTCGTGCGGACCATCGATATGTAATGGATGCGACCTAGAAGATCATTCGTCAGATACTCCCTCACCTTGCGAACGCCGGGATTGAAGATGAAGACGTGGCCCACCATCAGGACTACTCCACGGCTAAGTGCGATCTCGCAGAGCTCCTCAGCTTGGGTGCTAGTGCTCGAGATGGGTTTTTCCACCAGCACATGTCTGCCGGCAGATAGCGCAGCCTTGGCGATTGGGTAGTGAGTGCTAGTTGGGGTCGCGATTACGACTGCATCCACTCTAGAGTCCTCGATCGCCTCTGAAAGATCTGAGCCAAGACTGATCTCGGGATATTTAGATGACACAAGTTTCAGGCGATCGGGATCTTGGTCGATCGCCCACAGCACGCTGCTACTTTGCTTGTTGTGAAAGTTGCGCAACAGGTTGGGGCCCCAGTGACCTGCGCCAACCAAAGCGATCCCGATCATCGTTTCAATCCTTCAGTCCTAGAGCTACGTAGAGCAACGGGCGCAACATCGACCACCAACCCACGATCGGCTTCATCTTCGTTTGACCCTGTGACTTGGGTGGATAGACCTTCCTCACGGGTACCTCCACCGTCCGGTAATTCAAGCGGATGACCTTGAGGTACAGGTAAGGCTCCAACTCATATTCGTCTAACCAGGGTTGATCAAGGTTCAATCTCGGGTCAGCCAACACTTTAGTGGCAATCGCTCGAAAGCCATTGGTAGATTCAGTCACTCTCTTGCCTGCAACTAGCGAGAACAGCCTGGGGTGAAGCTTCGTAGCCCATCGCCGGTAAAGAGGCATGTCGCCGAAGTCGGGATTGACGCTCAGGTACCTGGATCCCTGAACGAAATCCGCCTCACCACTCGCTATGGGGTCCAGCAATGTGGGGATCTCTTCAGGGAAGTCTTTGTTGTTTCCTGCCATGACTATCGCGACGTCGAATCCACTGGCAAGAGCATGACGGTAGCCCTCTCTGAGCGCCGCTCCGACTCCAATGGTTTTGCCCAAGCTGATTACCTTGGCATCCAACGATCGAGCAACCTCAATAGAGGAGTCGGTAGATCCGTCATCCACCACCACTACCTCATCGACCACGTCTCGGGGTATTCGCCGCAGGACATGACCAATCTTTGATTCCTCGTTGAACACGGGAACGATCGCGACCACCCTTAGCGATCTGTACACCTAGTGCTCGCCGCTCAGCTGGGTCGGTGGAACGCGTTCCAAAAGAAACTTTCGCGCGAACTTTACGGACAGCAAGCTGCTCACCGCATACATCGACAGGATGGGAAACCACATCTTCAGATAATGCAGGCAATGGAATTGAAGGCAAGCAGCGTTGAATGCGTTGAAGGATCCGACGACAACCAAACTCACCAGAAATCCCCCAAGCAATCCAAGGTCCACCGCTCTTTTGGGTGAGGCGGTTCGAAGGCTGACGACGGCCCCTACGATTGCCAGCGCCAGCCAAGGAGCTCTCATCAACAACGAGGGCCACCCCAGTCCTCCCGGTCCTGGATAAACGAGCGTGTGCCAGATTGAAAGGGGCATCGACGACACGTCGAATCCAACCATTCCTGTCACCTCCCTGAAGTAAGGCTGGATCACAGTTCCAAAGATCCGAACTGTGGCGATGAGGTCGACCGCTACTACCGCAACGAACATGAACGACGCCAATATCCACTTGCGAACGATCTGCGGTTCGCGCCGAAATCGCCAGAAGACGCCCAACAGCACGGGCGCGAGCAGAAGTAACTCTCCGCCGCCCCTGGAAGCGAAAGTGAGCCCCAGGAGAACTGCCCCAATCACCGGATGGACCCATCCCAAATGCTTGCGGGCAAGTCCGATGTACGCCCAGTAAGCAGTGGCGACCGCTCCCGGCGTCGAGGTCCAGGGGACCACAGTAAGTTCAGTGAATGGCGAAGCTACAAGAGCAAATACCGCAAGGAAGGCACCGATCATTCCAAATCGCACGAGTCCTATCTGGAAGAGACATGCCACCACCGCCAGGTAGGAGATCAGATTGGGAATGACAAAGGGATCCTTTGGAACAATCCGCGCGAACAGTGACCCCATGAAGGGATACCCAAGGGGGTAGTAGTAGATCTCGTGGGTCACAACCTGGCCATCCCGGATCTCAGGAACATA
>DATLOJ010000046.1:0-9954 GCA_035536315.1 Actinomycetota bacterium
TCGACCTCGAACTCGGTCCTTAGCTTTTCGACTCCCTCTGTAGAGAGCTCTTCGGCGATTAGGACTTTCAGATCAGGCCCCCGCGAAAGTCTCTTCGGCCGCCGCGACTGCTGCACCGAACTTCACCGTGTAACCCAGCTCTGCCAATACGAGCTCGAGGGCTCCGAAGAATCGAATGATGTCCAGGGGCTCGAACCATCCGAGATGGCCGATGCGGAACACCTGGCCCTTGAGCGGTCCCTGGCCCGGGGCGACGATGATTCCGTGCTTCGAACGAAGCAGGCCGACGATCTGCGAGTCGGTGAGTCCTTCGGGCGTGCGAACGGTCGTGACGACGACCGCCCTTTCCGGGTCCTCGCCCATCAGATCGAGACCGAGGGCCTGAATGCCGGATTTCACAGCGCGGGACAAAAGCACGTGCCTTGCGATGATCTCGGCTCTTCCTTCCTCCTTCGCCTTGCGGACCGATGCGACCAGGCCCGCCAGCACCGACATCGCGGGAGTCCATGGGCTCTCCGAATCGGGCCGGTCAAAAGCTTCCTTGTAAGCGGTCCAATCCCAGTAGAAGCGGGGGGCCATTGATTTGCGATGGGCTTCCCACGCCTTCTCGGAGATCGCTACGAAAGCGATTCCCGGGGTTGCGCCGAGGGCCTTCTGCGAACCGCCGAGGCAAACGTCGATACCCCACTCATCCATCTTGATGTCGACTGCGCCGGCACTGGAGATCGCGTCGAGGACCATGAGCTTTCCGCGTTTGGATACTTCTCTGGCAACCGGCTCTGCGTCGTTCACCACGCCGGTCGATGTCTCGGAGTGCTGCATGAATACGGCTTTGATCTCCGGGTCTTCGTCGAGAACTTTCGCGACATCGGCGACCTTTGCGACCTGTCCCCATTCATAGTCGATGGATTTGACTTCGCAGCCGAAACGTTGGCAGATGGTCTTGAACCGCTCGCCGAAATAGCCGACCGACACGACCAGGACCTTGTCCCCCGCCGACACCAGGTTGGCGACGGCGCCCTCCATCGCTCCCGTTCCGGAGGATGTATAGAAGAAGACGTCGCTTTTGGTTTCGAGCAGCCAGCGGACACCCTCCGTCGCCTCGTCGAGAAGCTTTCCGTAGCCCGGCCCCCGGTGGTAGACGGGAGGGGCGGCCTGGGCCTCGAGGACAAAGTGCGGCACGGGCGTGGGCCCCGGCGTCATGAGTATTTCTGGTCGGTCGCTCAACAAGCTCTCCTTGATTCGAAGCGGTCGGGGGCCGGGGAAGTGGTGATGCTCGAGTCAGTTTAGCCGCGCGTTCCGGAGGACACCGGACCGCAGGATCACTCTCAGTTCGAACTGAGCGCTACTCCGCGTAGATCTGCAGGTCTGTTGCGAAGCGGTCGATCATCTCGATCGTCGTTGCGAGGTCGGGGTGGCGGACCATGACCGTCCCGTCGGATATCAGGGTTTGCATCCAGTTGCGCCGCGGGGCCCCGAGGGGAAGAAGGTCCAGCTCCACGACGTGCTCGCCGTAATCGGCCATGAGCCTTCCCAGGCCCTCGATTCGCGTGATGCGTCCTTCTCCTTGCGCCCTCTTGAACATCGAAGCAGCGTTGTATTTCTTCCCGAGGTCCTGAGATATGTGGCCTGTAGTGATCGCCTCGGCCCACCCGCTGAACAAATCCGCGTCGACCGAGAAGTTCATGATGTCGACGGTCCTTGCTCCCGGGGGCCTTCCGCCGATCTCACCGAAAACGGCCTCGCCGTCGGGCTTCAAGAACCATTCCATGTGCGTGAACCCGTCCTTGAAGTTCATGGCCTTCAAGACCTCCCACCCCATTCGCTTTCCTTCCGCAAGGTAGGGCACGTCTGGGTTGCGAAGAGCGGTCGTTATTGGACTGACCCACTCGAGGATCCGCGAGATCAGGGGCCGGGGACGGTAGGCGCAGATGTTGTAGAAGAGGACCTCGCCGCCGAAGCAGATTGTGTCGAATGTGAACTCCTCGGCATCGATGAACTCCTCGACGCTTATCTGCGGAATCCGACGCAGCTTCGGGATCGCCGCCTCGAGCTCGTTCCAATCGTCGACTCGGTAGGTGTCGGCGGAACCGGCCCCCGCGATCGGTTTGACGATCAAGGGGAAGCCGATCATCTCGGCAGCCGACCTGCACTCGTCTGCGGTCGTCGCCCTCGCATGGCGTGGGGTCCTGATGCCGGCCGCGTCCAGGACCTGCTTCATCTTTTCCTTGTCGCGGAACGGAATCGTCTCCTCGACGGTGAGACCCGGGAGGCCGAGGTGCTCGCGCAGTTGCGCGGCAAGAATCATCAGCGGCTCCCACATGCACTCCACCCGGTGGATCGGAATGAGCCTTGCCGCGTCCTCAACCATCGCGATGAGCCCACGAACATCTGAAAAGTCCGCCTTGAGATATGCGGATAGGTGCTGGCGCGCCATCGAAGGAAGAGCAGCCTCGTTCTGGTCACCGAGGCCGATGACCTTCGCCCCCACCTGCGCAAGCCCCCGTGTAAAGAACGGCATCTCCGCCGGAAAGCCGGGCGACAGAAACAAAATATTCATCAGCCGAGCTCCACCTTGATCGTGGTCACAAGCTGGCGGATCGCTTCCTCGACGACGGCAGTGTCCTCATGACGAACCACTACGTAACCCTCGCCTTCGTAAGTACCGGAGGGGGCCTGGCCAGGCTGCGGAAGCTTGGCTTCGACCACGATTGGCGCAAGGCTCCGCGCGACCTCATCGACTCCATGTATCGCTGTGACGCGTCCAGTCCCCTGCCCTCGAAGAAACGCCGCCCCGACGGCGAATTGCCTCTCCGGTGGATCGAACCGGTCGAAGATCATCAGCTCCGCCCACGCGCGGTAGAAGTTGAGATCGTGCGCGTACGACATCAGAGTCGTGAACTGGGCCCCCGGGGGCCGGGCGGCCACTTCCGATATCGCGATGCTTCCGTCCTTGCGGCGAAACCACTCCATGTGAGTAAGGCCGGTCACCAAGCCGAGGGCCTCGAGGCCTCTCACCGCGGCAATGCGGATGTCGTTGAACTCATCGCCTATTTCGCGCGGAAGAATTACGGCCCACTGTATCCACGGGTTACGGAGAACTTCTAGCGGAGTCGGCAGGTACTGGGAGATCGAATGCCAGATCATCCTGCCGCCGATGAGAACGCTGTCAAAGGAATGTTCCTCGCCTTGAACAAACTCCTCTAGAAGGAACGGCGCGTCGTGACGCGGGGGCTGCGCGGCAAGCCATTGCCCGAGTGAGTCAGCATCGTCGAGTCTGAAGGTACTGCGGGCTCCGGCCCCCGCGGGCGGCTTGGCAACGAGTGGGAAGCCGACTTCATTTGCAAACGACAGAGCCTGCTGTGCATCGCCGACCAAACGGTGAGGCGCGCAGGGAACACCGGCAGCGCCGAACACATCCTTCATGCGGGCCTTGTCGCGAAAGTTCCGGGCGGTCTCGACATCCATGCCCTCGATCCCGAGGCCCTCGCGCACTTCCGCGAGTGGAACCTGCAGTTCCTCCAGCGCGCCGAGCAGCTTCTCGCAACCGCCAAGGTGTGCCGACAGCGCCCGCACACCTCCCGCGATCTGAAACGGATCCATCCCGTCATCGACGCGCCAGTGGGCGGCGAGCTTCGCCCGGAGGCCCGGGGGCAGCTTCTCCTCCGGGTCCTCACTGATGAGGCCGACTCCTACGCCGGGAAGGCTGGCGGCGGCGTCGACAAACCGAAGTGTGGTCTCCAAAAAGAAGGGCGCAACAAAGACGACAGGTCTCATCGGCAAGTCAGCCTACTCGTAGCGCCCGATAGGATGCCTCAAGTGAACGTCATCTTCATTGAGCCAAGCTTTCCTTCTTATCAGCGGCAGTTCGCACGGGGTCTGGCTCAGGCGGGCGCAAACGTCATCGGCATCGGCGAGGCCCCCAAGGATTACCTCTCCGACGACCTCAAGCACTATCTCACTCACTACGAACAGGTGTCGTCCGTGGTTGATGAAGAGGCGCTGTTCAGAACAGTCAAATGGCTGCAGGAGAAGCTGTACATAGACAGGATGGAGACCACGGTCGAAGCTCATGTGATGTCGGTCGCTCGTGTCCGTGAGGCCGCCGGGATAGAAGGCACGTCGGTCAGAACGGCTTACCTCTGCCGCGACAAGACCGCGATGAAGGAAGTCCTTCGTGAAGCCGGCGTTCCTTGTGCGCAGTCGACGGGGGCCGACACTGCCGACGGGATAAGAGAGTTTGCAGACCGCGTCGGCTACCCCTTGATACTGAAGCCGCCTGCAGCGGCGGGGGCCGCCGGGACTCACAGAGTAGATAACTCCGATGAGCTAGAACAGCTGATTCCCTCGCTCGGTCCAGGATCGATCGCGGTCGAAGAATTTGTCGAGGGCCATGAAGCGTTTTACGACACGATCACAATCAACGGACGCGTCGCTCACGACTTCATCTCGCACTACTTCCCGAACGTCCTCGAAGCGATGAGAACCAGATGGGTCTCGCCACAGTTCGTCTCGACGAACAGAGTCGACTCGGCCCCCGCATACGATCAGGTCAAGGAAATGGGGCGGAAAGTCATCGAGGCCCTCGGCATCGAGACGTCCGCCACTCACATGGAGTGGTTCTTCGGACCCAAGGGTCTGATGTTCTCCGAGATCGCATGCAGGCCACCAGGCGTCGGCGCGTGGGATCTCTACGCAGCAGGCAACGACTTCGACATCTACCGTGAGTGGGCGGAGGCAGTGATGTACGGAAGAAGCACGCAGGCGCCTTCACGCAGGTTCGCGTCGGGCATTATCGCCCTGCGGCCCGAGCGTGACGGTCACATAGCCGGGTACGACGGAATTCAAGAGATACATAACGCCTTCAATGAATGGGTAATCGACTCCCACCTGCCGCCAGCGGGCACTCCCACTCAGCCGGTTGAAGCGGGGTATATGGCGAACGCATGGATACGAATGCGTCACCCCGACTACGACGAATTGAGACGGATGCTCGATGCCGTCGGGCGGACGGTGCAAGTCCGCGCGGCCTGAGTACCCTGCTTCAAAAGGAGAGATTTTGACAACCGAGGTTCGCGGCCCGCAGAAGCTCGCGATCACACAGCTAACGGAGGCCGATGCCCTCACAGATGCGGCGATCGACGAATTCATCCACCAGCATGATTTCCCTATCATCGAGGGGCCGCACTGCACGTTCATCTACCGAGGAAAAGCGGACCAGGTGTGGCTTCGTCATACCGGCTTCAGTCTTGTTTCGAGCCATCCGTTCAAACTCTTTCCCGACAGCGACCTTTGGTACGCGGTCATCCAGCTGCCGGAGGGATCGAGGCTCGAGTACAAGTTCGAGATCTGGAACGGTGAGGACTGCCATTTGATCGAGGACCCGCTCAACCCGATGCGGGCCGAGGATCCGTTTGGCGCAAACTCCGTATGCCACTCCGCGGGCTATCAGACTCCCGACTGGACCCTGCACGATCCCGAAGCGCCTCCGGGTGAGATCGAGAACCACCTCTTCCAGAGCGATGCCTTAGGACGTGACGTGCACGTGAAGCACTACATCCCCGCAGGCTTCGATCAGTCGATGAAGTACCCGCTGCTGATCGTTCACGACGGCGAGGATTACCTTCGCTTTTCGAATTTAGGGACCGTGCTCGACAACCTCATCCATCGCGCAGCGATGTCGCCCGTTGTCGTGGCACTTATCGATGCAGAGAACCGCTTGGACGAATACGCCGCCGATCCAAGGCACGCAGAGTTCCTGAGCGAAGAGCTCGTCCCCCAGCTCGAACTCGACTACCCCTTAATTGGAGAACCCGCGGGCCGGGGCCTGATGGGCGGGAGCTTCGGGGCGGTCGCATCACTTTCGGCGGCTTACAAGTACCCGAAGTTCTACGGAAGGCTGATCTTGCAGTCTGGTTCGTTTGCGTTCAGCGGTTCGGGGATCAAGCGGCCCCCGGTGTTCGATCCAATAGTCAAGTTCGTAAACGAGTTCCGAGACAACCCGATAGAGGTCGCCGAGAAGTGGTTCATCAGCTGCGGTGTTTTCGAGTCGCTCATCTACGAGAACAGGGCGCTGGTTAGCTTCCTTCGTACGAAGGGTGTAAACGTTACCTTCGTCGAGGCCCGGGACGGCCACAACTGGGAGAACTGGCGGGACAGGCTGCTCGATGCGTTCTCCTGGCTCTTTCCGCCGGGCATGTCCAATGCGGTATGAATAGCTTCTAAAGAAGGGCTCCTATGGCCGATGTGACCAAACGGATAGGGCTTTCCCTCGGGGCCGATGTTTGCTGGCCCATTTGCTATGAGGAGATCCTGAAGAGGCTCGACCTCGCGCTTCCGATCGCAAAAGACGTCGTTCGGTTCGATGTCGACCGCGTCACAATCGAGCCGTTCGACCTTCGTCAGGAAACAAAGTACGACGTTGTCATTGACCGGTTGACCCACTGGTACCACATCAGCCGAGAGTGGATAAAGAAATCGGTCCTGATGGACGACCTCTATGTCTTCAACAACCCGTGGGCCGTGCAAGCAGTGGAAAAGCACAGCAGCTACTGCGCAATGATGGCCCTCGGCCTTCCGATTCCCGAGACGTGGATGCTGCCGGCGAAGGAGTACGAGCCGATCGCAGACCTCGACGTCACCCTCGAGCGGTATGCCCAGATGTTCAACCTCGAGGACATCGGCGGCAAACTCGGGTACCCGATGTACATGAAGCCCTACGACGGAGGAGGCTGGGCCGGCGTAAGCCGCATCGAGAGCCCAGGCGATCTGCAAAAGGCCTACGACGAGAGCGGTACGCGAGTCATGCACATACAAAGGGCCGTTGAGGACAGCGACCTTTTCGTAAGGTGCATTGGCCTCGGCCCCCAGACGCACTTCGTCCGCTACGACCCGGGGGCCGCCCACCACGACCGCTACACGATCGCCCGGGACTTTCTGAATGAAGAGGATGCCTCGCTTCTCAGCGACATCACGCTGGTGATCAACTCTTTCCACGGATGGGACTTCAACTCGTGCGAGTCCCTGCGCAGCGGATCAACTTGGTATCCGATCGACTTCGCCAACCCATGCCCGGACTCCCAGGTGAACTCCCTTCACTACCACTTCCCGTGGCTGATCAAGGCGAACCTCAGGTGGTCGCTGTTCTGCGCGGCGACCGACAGGAAGATGCGTAAGACGCTCGACTGGGAGCCGTACTTCAAGGTGAGGGACCCGGACCTATCGCTAAGAGATCAAGTAACTGCTTACGTGAAGATCGCGAACGACCGGTTCGCAACGAAGAAGTTCGAAGCCTTTTGCAAAAGACATCTGAAGAATCTGGACGAGATCACGTGGGAGTTCTTCGGAACCGAGCACGCGAGGGACGCGATCAGGCAGAAGGTGGCGACGCTATTCCCGGCCCACGAGATCGAAGAGTTCACGCAACTTTTTTGGGACAGAATCCAAATCTGGCGCGACGAAGACGCCGCAACCCGGGCCTAGCTCCGTCCCGGGCGGGCGGGGGCGGGGGGGCCGGAGCGGGAAAATGATTGAATCTCCCCGAAGGTCAATCGAGTCGTTAGGGGCATTGCGTGAGCATGAAGGTCTTTTCTACCTGGTATTCGGAGCGGGTCGGCCAGGATGTGTCCATGGCCCGCTGGGGGTACCACGGCACTCCCGTCCTCATCTTTCCTACCGCCGGGGGCGATGCCGAGGAAATCGAAAGGTCCAAGCTCATCGATGCGGTCGCCGACTCCGTAACATCCGGCAAAGTGAAGATCTACTCGTGCGACAGCGTCGCCGGGCGGGCCCTCTTGCGGGGCGATGGCGATGCCGCCTACCAGGCCTGGATGCAGAACCAGTTTCAGGAATACATCCGCCACGAGCTGGTCCCGGCCATCCGGGTCGACTGTGAGACGCCCGACATCGAGATCGTCGTCGGCGGCTCGTCGATCGGAGCGTTCAATGCACTCAGTTGCCTCTGCCGGTACCCGGATGTGTTCAAGAGTGCGATCTGCATGAGCGGCACTTACAACCTGCAGAAGTTCTTCAAGGGCGAGCTGACACAGGACTTTTACGCCTCGTCCCCCGTTCATTTCGTCCCGGAGATGAACGGCGACGCTTTGGAGGCCGTGCGTAAACGGTTCGTCGTTCTGGCATCGGGTGAAGGTGATTACGAAGACATTGGTGAGTCATGGCATGCCGCAAGGGTCCTCGGCGACAAGCAGATCCCCAACAGAGTCGACTCATGGGGCCGCAACTACCCGCATGAGTGGGGCACCTGGCGTCACATGCTTCCGCGATATCTGGAAGAGCTGGCCTAAGCAACAACGTGGGAAAGAGCGCCGTGCGTGGCGAATTCGCTGGCGAGCACCGCCGCCAGTTCATGCGCGACCTGCTGCGCGACCTGCAAGCACTCGAACAGATGATTCAGGACGGCCTCATCGAGGAGGGCGTTCGCCGCACGGGTGCTGAGCAGGAGGTCTTCCTCATTAACTCCTCATGGCATCCGGCCCCCGCCGCCCTGGAACTACTGGAGCGTCTCGACGATCCCCACTTCACAACCGAGCTCGGGCTCTTCAACCTCGAGTTCAACCTCGAGCCGCACATGCTCGGCGGCAATTGCCTCAGCGCCATGGAGGCCGAGCTAATTCAACACGCGACGAAACTTCGGAACGTCGCGAACGAGGTCGACATCGACTTCATCCTCACCGGCATCCTGCCCACGATTCATAAGACCGACCTTGGCCTGGAGAACATGACCCCCAACGACCGCTACCTCGCGATCAATTTGGCCATGACGGAACTGCGAGGCGGCGAGTACGACTTCTACATAAAAGGCCTCGACGAGCTGCTCGTCACCCACGACTCGATCATGCTCGAGGCCTGCAACGCGAGCTTCCAGGTTCACCTTCAGGTAGGCGCCAAGGAGTTCGCCAACTTCTACAACACCGCGATGGCGCTCACGGGGCCGATCCTCGCGTCATGCACCAACTCCCCCATGCTGTTCGGCAGAAGGCTATGGGCCGAGACACGCATCGCTCTGTTCCAGCAGTCGATCGATGTAAGACCCACCGGCTCCCACCCGCGCGAGTCCAGTCCCCGTGTCACCTTTGGCAACGGCTGGGTCAAGGACTCGGTCATGGAGCTCTACCGAGAAGACGTCGCTCGTTTCCGCACGCTCGTCGGTATGCCGGTTGACGAAGACCCATTCGAGAAACTCAAGAACGACGAGGCCCCCCAGCTCAAGGCCCTGCGTCTGCACAACGGCACGGTCTACCGGTGGAACCGAGCGTGTTACGGACTCACCGACGGCAAGCCGCACCTTCGCATCGAAAACAGAGTGATGCCCTCCGGCCCGAGCTTCGCCGACGAGGTCGCCAACGCTGCTTTTTGGCTGGGGATGATGCAGTCGTTCACATCGGAATTCGAGGACATAACAAAGGCCTTTGAATTCGAACATGCGCACATGAACTTTCTCTCTGCCGCCCGGCAGGGCCTTGGAGCTCCGATGACGTGGTCCAACGGCGACGAGATCCCCGCGCAAAGACTCATCCTCGATGAGCTTCTCCCCCGTGCCGCCGACGGACTCGACCAGCGCGGTATCGACCCGGCCGACCGCGACCGCTACCTCGGAATAATGGAGCAGAGGATCTCGATGGGCCGCACGGGCTCTAGATGGATCCTTCACTCACTCGCCGGCATGAAAGCCAGAGGCACGGTCGGACAAAGGCTCAACACTCTCGTCGCTGCAACTGTCGAACGCCAGAAGGACAACCACCCGGTCGCGTTGTGGGACCTGGCGCACCTCGAGGAGATCGGGGCCGGCCAGCACAACTACTTCAAGATCTCGCAGTACATGCAGACCGACGTCATCTCGGTGCAGCCGGATGAATCCGCTTTTCTCGTTGCGAACCTCATGGAGTGGGAACGGCTGCGGCACATCCCAGTTGAGAGCAGCGACAACAAGCTCGT
>DATLOJ010000047.1:0-9844 GCA_035536315.1 Actinomycetota bacterium
GTAGCCAGGGAGCCCGGATCTTGCGCGATCGAGGGGACCCCGCCCGAGAGCATGATGATCCCGGCCAGAATCCAGGGAATGAGCCTGTGCCTGAACGAGCGTGGCCGCGGTTCGTATTCGGGAACTTCCAGATCCAAAAACCCCTCCGGGGCGGCTCCCATAGGAGCGCGCGAATAGAAAGACTTGGGTGTTGCTGTGGGGAAAATATCGGCGCGTCTTGCGCCTGAGTTAACGCCCAGGGATCACTTTGTCCAACTTGTTTTCGTAGGAAACGCCGAAAGTGCCCCTCCGCGGAAGAAAGGCTAAGAAAAGTCTTGACTTGGACCAGTGATCCGGGCCCCCGCCCTGGGGGCCCCCAGCAGCGATTCTGGCGGACTCGAGCTACCGGTAAAGCCGGTCCAGATCGACCTCGGCCCGCCCTCTTGCGGTGACAAAACCTTCCGACGGGCCGTCCAAAACCATGAAGTTCACCTCGACCTTGACCCTCACTTGAACCTCATCCGAATCGCTGCTGCAACGGCACTCGATGAGAGTGGCTCCGTTGCGGTCCGCGTACGATCTAGCAAAGCGAGCAGGGTCCCGGCCGATGCCTGGGATCAACTCTGCAGCTGCCGCTAGAGCTGCCGCGTCCGCCGCGGTCTGCGCCTTTGCCCTGGCAAGAAAGAAGATCCCGAGGTCACCCAGCGCCATCGAAAGTACGACGACGAATGCCGCCGCTGCAAGGATGGCCAGGGACACGCTCCCCCTATCGCCCCGCGGCCCCCGGCCACCCCTGCTACGGCTTGGACCCGGCCCGCTACGCGGGCCCGGCCCGATCGTCACGGCTTCGCGACGCGTTCCCCGTGACAGGTCCACATCTCACTCCCGCTCCACTCGCATCGTTGCTTCCCCCCTCAGCCTTCTTCCCCCCACGATCTGACCAACCAGAGGGACCCTTGTAGGCGAGGCTGAAACCCGTACCCTCGCTGGATCCCCCCTTCGCAGCCCCCTATCCACGTCGACATCGAGGTCCAACCCCGGCGCCGCCCTCCTTGCGACCCTGGCGATCCGGTCCCTATCGGGCGTGACCGCTGCCTCCCTGGCCCCCTCCCTCGCGGCCGAGGCCACTAGGAGCTGATCCCTCATGAACAGGCCTATCTGAACGAGCCCGAGTACGAGGACGAGCACGATTGGCAGGATCAGGGCGAACTCGACGGTGGACTGACCCAATTGGTCGCGACGAAGGTGGCGCATGTGCCTATTACTGCTGCGACGCCCGGCTCGTCACGTTGTCGAGTACGGTGTCGAAGAGGTTTCTCAGCCTGTCTCCGCCTGCCGCCCAGTTGATCAAGACAACGGCTACCGCAGCCGCAGCCAAAAGCACTAGCGCGTACTCAGCGGTGGTCTGGCCCGCCTCCCAGACAATCCGGCCCGTCGCCCAGCGGATCCGATCCCAGGCGACTCGGGCCTTTTCTCTAACCTTCTGCATTCCATCCCCCTTTCCCTGCTCCATACCGGCCTTCGGCATCAAGACAAAGCGGGGAAGTGGTGCGGGGAAGCTGGCGAGTCGCGGGGGTGGGGGGCGACTGCGAAAAACATTCTAGAGGGGGGGTATGACAGAAATGTAGACCCCCATTCGGGTTAAGGAATTCTCGCGATGGCCATGTCCGATTCGAGCCACTCCCAGGCACAATCCGGCCCCCAGCGCCTCTCAAAACCCGAGCGTCCTGAGCGTGCCTAGCAGCAAAGGCACCACGGTCAAAAGGACGAAGGCCGGAAGGATCAGAAAGACGAGCGGAAAAAGGATCTTGATTGGCGCCCGCCGGGCCTGCTCCTCGGCCCGCCGCCTTCTTTTTGCCCTTATCTCGTTGGACAGCTCCGCCAGAGAGGCCGATACCTGCGTGCCGAATCGCTCGGCGTTTGCGAGGGCGGCCACTAGCGCGTCGAGGTCATCGACCTGGTTTCTCGCGGCCATCGCCATTAAGGCATCTCTGCGTGCGACCCCAAGGTCGACCTCTCTGAGAGTCGTCCTGAACTCGTCTCCCAGCGGACCCGTGACTCGTTCGGCCACCCTCTTTAGAGAAAGAGCAACGTTCAGTCCGGCCTGGGTCGTGACTGCCAGCAGGTCGACGGCATCCGGCAGGTGCGAAGCAAGCTCGTCCCGGCGCACTTTCACGCGTGCAGCAATTAGCAGCTCGGGAAGGCGGTAGGCGCCAAAGGCTGCAGCCGGGGAGAGAAAAACACCAAGCCGGCCGAGCCGAAGCAGACCAATGAAGGCGGCAACCATCAGCACAGCCCGCATGCCGATCACAAAATCGGGACTCATCTCGATGCCGGCGCGCGATATCTGGGCCTTGATCAGGTCTCGGGGGCCGGGAAGCCGGCGGCCAAGGTTTTCGACCCAGCGAACCAGCTTCGGCTTCCGGTGATCCGCGACAACAGACGGGTCGACCATCGACGCGATCCGGCTCTTGACCTTGCGGTCTTCGTCCCTAAGAAAGCGTGTCGCCAGAAACACCGAGGCGAATCCCATCAAAGCCAGAACCAGGGCAGTCATGCGCGAATTTTCAGGATCATTCGGATCCACAAATAGCCGACGACCTCCATCGCCACCCCCAGCACCAGGAAGAAGAGACCGAGCGGTGTCGTGTAGAGGACGCGCATCTGATCTTTAGAAGTGATCGAGAGAATGATGAAGAACGCGACCGGCGCGAGCGCGACTACCAGCCCCGACATCCTTCCTTGAGCAGTAAGAGCTCTTATCTCGGCCCTTACATGAGTGCGATCGCGCACCCGCGACGCAAGGCCGGAAAGAATCATCGGAAGATTCCCTCCCGTCGTGCGGTGAACCAGCAGGGCGGTGACCCACAGGTCGATGTCGCGGCTGCCCGTTCGCCGGCTGAGGTTTTGAAGAGCGGTTTCGAGCGACGTTCCCAAATCCATTTCTCTGACGGTCCTGTCCACTTCTTCTCCGAGGGGAGCCCTGACTTCCGATGCAATGACGCGAAGGGACCGCGACGTGGTATGTCCTGCCTTCAATGCTGAGGCTTGCAGGTGAAGCGCCTCCGGGAGCTGCTGCTCGAGGCGAGTGGTGCGCCTTCCTGCCACTTTGAGGGCAGTCCTGTCGGCAATGATCGGTGCTCCGGCCATCATCAGCATCGTGAGCGGCCCTCCGCCGAACAGAAGACCACCGACGACAAGGCCGGAGAGCACGCAAGACAAGAAGATCGCAAGAACGTCCGAAAAAGCCACGTGCGGGTGGGCCTTGGCGGCGTATCCCGCCAGCATCCTGCCGTATCGCGTCTTCTCCACTTGCGCAGCCAAACCCGTTAACCACGGCGACCGCTCCTTTGCTCCCTGACGGATTACCGGAGTGACACGGCGCATTGCGGCGTCAGCCTCAAACCTTCGCTTGAAGCGTCCGGGCGCGCGAAGCAAGAAGTAGATCCCTAGCCCGGCCCCCAGAGCGATGAGAAAGTCAGTCATCCTCTTCGACCCAAGCGCCTTTGATCCCGGAAGCTTCGATGCGCCGCAGCGCGTGGGGCGCCTCGCCCCTGATGAACTTGCCCTGGACCTTTCCCCCCAGCCCGACGCCGGTCGCGTTGAAGCGAAAGACGTCGACCAGCTCAAGGCCGTGCTCGGTCAGGCCTCTGATCTCGCTCACCCGCACGACCTTGCGCGACCCGTCTGGGAATCGAGTCGTGTGAACGATCACGTCGAGAGCGCTCGCGATCTGCTGCCTTATGGGGCCGGGCGGCAGCCCGAGCTCGGCCATCATTACCATCGTCTCCAATCGCACGAGCACGTCGCGCGGAGAGTTCGCATGACATGTTGAAAGCGAGCCCTCATGGCCGGTGTTCATGGCTTGGAGCATGTCGAGTGCTTCGCCTCCTCTTACTTCGCCGACGATGATGCGGTCCGGCCTCATGCGTAGTGCGTTGCGAACAAGGTCGCGCACTGTGACTTCTCCGGTGCCTTCGATGTTGGCCGGGCGCGCCTCCAGCGACACAACGTGATCGCGCGCAAGCCGAAGCTCCGCGGCCTCCTCTATGGTGATCAGCCGCTCGCCCTCGGGGATGGAACCCGAGAGGACGTTGAGAAGGGTCGTTTTGCCGCTTCCCGTTCCTCCGGAGACGACCATGTTCACCTTCGCTTTCACCGCGCCGTCGAGGAACTTCGCCATCCCACGCGACATCGTTCGGTTGGAGATGAGATCGGCAAGCGTGAACGGCAGCACCGCAAACTTTCGAATGGTGACGACCGGCCCCTTCACCGAAAGCGGAGGAATGATTGCGTGCAGCCTGCTCCCGTCCGGCAGCCGGGCTTCAACAAACGGCTGAGATTCATCAACGCGAAGGCCCAGCGGCCCAATCACACGATCGATGAGGTGCATGATTTGATCGTCCGACTGCAAGACGACTTCTGACTTCTCGATCCGGCCCCCGCGCTCTATTCGAATGTCTCGCGGGCCGTTGATCATCACCTCTGTTATCTGGGGGTCACGCAAAAGCACCTCGAGAGGCCCGAGCCCAACCACTTCGTCGGATATCTCTCTGACGAGCGACGCGATCTCCGCTCCCGGCAAAACGACCCTGTCCTCCAGAAGCACGCGGCGAACAGCTTCACGCAGGCGCAGTCGTTTGTCGGCAGCCGATCCGTCGAACAGCGACGGGTCGCGCTCGTCCAGCAAGCGGCGTCTGACCCGCTCCTTTAGCTCAGGGACCGAGGCGAGCTCGGGCATCCCATTGCTCCCACCCCAGGGGGAAGTGCAGACGGGGGCAGACTAGGCCGGCGTCGGCCGCCGTTCAATCCCCCATTAGTTGGAGGTCGCGGGCTGCCCCTTCAGCCACCGGGCCGGATGACGAATAATCCCTGTCGATGGACAAGATTCCCCTTCATCTATCGAAGCTCGCCGAGCAGGCCTTCGAACGCAACGGCTCCTACGACGCTTACTACTTCGAAGGCGAGTGGCTGAACACTGGTGTACTCGACGACAAGGTAAAGCGTCTTGGCAGGTCACTCGTCGATCTTGGCCTGGGGCCGGGCGACCGGGTCCTGGTAATGATGGCCAACTGTCCGGAAGTCGGAATGACCTATGCCGCGACGTGGCGGGCCGGAGGCGCTGTTACTCCCGCGATGTTTCTTTTGTCGCCGGAGGACCTGCGTCACATCATCGAGGACTGCCGTCCAACCACGGTCGTAACGACGCCGGAGTTCGCTTCGTCATTGAAACAAGCAACTGAAGGGCTTGATTTCATTCGCAACTTCATCTCGACGGCTCCCGCCGACGGCTTCACGACATTCGACGACTTGATGGGAGCCGAACCCGGTGGCATCGTCGATCGCGATCCTTCCGACCTGGCATGTCTGCTGTACACCGGGGGCACAACCGGACGCGCCAAGGGAGTGATGCTCTCGCACGAGAACATGGTCATGGGTGCGAAGGCTGCGTACGAGGCCGCCGGAGTAATCGAAGGCGAGACGTCCTTGTACACGCTTCCGCTGGCACACGGATACGGAATTGTGAGCTCGGTAGTTGCCTATTTCAGCACCGGCAGCCACGCGTATCTGATGCGCTGGTTCGATCCATCGACGTGGCTGAACATGATCCAGGAGCACCGCATAAGAAGGTCGCAGCTGGTGCCGACGATGATCCAGATGCTTTTGTCCTTGCCGCTCGAGGAGTACGACCTCGGCTGCCTCGAGATCGTCAACTCCGGGGCCGCCCCCCTTGCGCCGGAGACGCTTCAGGAGTTCGAGCGAAGGGTGCCCTCTGCAACCGTCCTCGAAGGTTACGGGGCGACCGAGTCGGGAATCGTCGGTTCGGTCAACCGGAAGGAGAACAGAAAGATCGGAACGGTGGGAACACCGATGCCGGGGTACGAGATCAAGGCTTTCAACGACGACAACAACGAGCTGCCGCCCGGTGAACCAGGGGAGATCTGCATCCGTTCGAGTGCGGTGATGCTCGGGTACTGGAACTCGCCGGAAGAGACGGCCGATGCTCTGAAAAACGGATGGCTTCACACCGGGGACATCGGCACTGTCGACGAAGAAGGATTCATCAAGATCGTCGACCGCAAAAAGGACCTGATAATCCGCGGGGGGTTCAACATCTTCCCGCGCGACATCGAGGACGTTTTGCTCGAGCACCCCGCCGTCGAGGTGGCGGGCGTCGTCGGAAAGCCGGACGAGAGGCTCGGGGAGGAAGTGGTGGCCTTCGTCTCCATACGTCCCGGCCAAACCGCGACCTCCGAAGAGTTGATCGAGCATTGCAGGCAAAAGCTCGGCAAGCACAAATACCCGCGGGAGGTTCGCCTAGCCGGCTACATACCCCTCACGCCGGTAGGAAAGGTGGACCGCAAGGCCCTGCGGGCACAGCTTTAATCGCCGCGCTTTGGGAAAAAAGTGGCTCTCAGGGCCCTTTTCTTCCCAAAGCGATTCGCTTTGGGAAACGCGGGGGCCCTAGTTCCTTCCGGCCCGCATCTTCCTCGCAGAGGCAACGCCCGCAATGGTGGCAGCCAGGGGCAGAATCGCCTTTCTTCCGAAGTCGGAAAGCTCTCCCCTCCCGGCTGCCCGGTACACCGATAGCTCGGGCCTGACCTTCAGGAAAACACTTCTTCCCAGGACCGATTCGACGTCGGCAATCGACACATCGCCGCGCGCAAACTGATTCACGACAACGTCAATTCGCGTCTCCGTTCCCTGCAGCAGACGAAGCACCTCGCGCGATCTTCGCAGTGACAGCAGATCCGCCGTCAGGACGAGTACCAGCCTCGAGGACTCGTGCGCGACGGCAAGTGCGAGCTCCGAATAACCGGAAGGAAGATCCACGACGACGTGATCGGTCGACTCCATGAGCGAATGCAGAATGCGCACCGCTTCCTGCGGCTTCACAAGGCCCCCCTCTCCCGGAAGGCCGGGGGCCAGAATTGCCTTGAAAGGTCCCGAAGTGATCGCAACGCTATCCACAGTGGCTGGGTTCAGCTCGTCGGCCACGCGCATCAGATCGGCAAAGCTTTTCGTCTCGTCCTCTGCGCCCAGCAGGGCCGACTGGTCGCCGTGATCCAGATCGAGATCGACCAGCAGGCACTTGAACCCAAGGCCCCCGATTCCAAGAGCAAGGTGGGCGGCGACCGTCGTCGCTCCCCCGCCCCCTTTGGGCGACCAGACCGCAGTCAGGTTTCCCGCCGGCGCGCCAGCCGGACGGGCCTCGACATCTCTTTCGACAAGTTCTGAAAGAAGAGGTTTCTCCTTAGGCCACTGGACGAAGCCGCGCGCGCCCAGCTTTATGGCGGCCCGCAGAACATCGGCCTTGTCCTGTCTTGAGATGACGACGAAGCGCGAAGATCCCGCCGCAGGGTGGGACGAGAGCTCGAGGGCCAGGCCCTCGGACAGCAGCACGGCATCTGGATTCGTATCGGCAGCTACCTTCATCAGCTCTTCGATCGTGCGTGCCGATGCCGCGAGGCGCCAGTGCGGAACCTCTTCCAGGTAACGGACGATCTCATCGAGAAGAAAGGGGTCGTCGGATGCAACGACGACGACCGGCGCGAGCCTTCCCTTCATGCGGCATTCCCCCAATGCGTGTCGAGGGGAAGTGACCCTTAGCTTTTACAACTTCCTGCGGGCGGGCGGTATCCCCCTTTCGGGAGATGCCTTCTGGCGCCGGTCGCTATCATCGCCGGAAATGGAAGCTGCCTATTTCGACCTGGACAAGACGATCATCGCCCGCTCGAGCGGGCTGGCCCTCGGGCGCGACCTGTATCGCGAGGGGTTCATCGGAAAGCGCATTCTGCTGCGCGGAGTCGCCGCTCAGTTCGCTTACCTGCTCGTCGGTGCGGACGAGAACAAGATGGAGCGGATGCGGCAAAAGGCCCTGTCGATGACCAAAGGCTGGGAGAAGGCGCGAATCGAGCAGCTCGTCGAGGACGTGATGGGTGAGGTGATTACCCCCATCATCTACAAGGAAGCGGTCGACCTGATCGCGAAGCATCAAGCGGGAGGCCGGAAGGTTTACATCGTCTCGTCGTCACCGCACGAGATCGTCGCCCCCATCGGCAAGATGCTCGAGGTAGACGGCGTAATCGCAAGTGCCGGGAAGGTCGACGATGAAGGCCGGTATGTCGGAGAGCTCGACTTCTACTGCTACGGCCCCCACAAGGCGGAGGTCATAAAAGAGAGAGCGCAGGCAGAAGGCATCGATCTCAAAGGCTCGTACGCGTATTCCGACTCGATCACCGACCTGCCGATGCTCGAGGAGGTGGGCAACCCCGTTGCAGTGAACCCGGACAGAGCGTTGAGGAGAATCGCCCTCGAGAGGAAGTGGCCCGTAGTGAACTTCTCGAACCCGGTGACCCTTCGAAAAAAGCTCGCATCCTTCAACCCTCCACGCTCGACCGTAGTTTCCGGCGGGATAGCGCTGTCCGTTGCTGCAGCAGCCGCCGGATACTTTTGGCTGAGGCGCCGCGCTCAGGAGGGCTAGAGCAGCCTCAGCGATTGAGGGTAAGGCCGAGCAAGCCAATCGCAAGAACCAGGGCCGGAAGACCGATCATCAGCGCAGCCCGGGAATACTCCGGAAGCAAGAGTCGCATCAGCAAGAACGGTCCGCCCACACAGACCAGCAGCGCGGCTGCGAGTGCGGCGACGTAATACCAGCGAGGCCCCTCGTCGCGTGGTGGAAAGCCCTGGACCTCGAAGAGGATGGCAAGCAAGCTTCCGGCCGCGAAAAGAGCTCCGGCGGCAAATCCGATCACCACAATCACCCAGCGCGCTGCGGTCCTTCGAGCCTTCATGCGGGGGCCTTTGGTCTCAAAATGTGCGACTTTTCAACACAAGCCGGACAGGCTAGTTTGTTCTGCACTCAAGAACTGGCCCCCACAGGTCGATTCAACAACAAGACCTCTCGGAAATTCGAAGGAGTGATCGTCAATTGAAGACTTTCAGGAAATACCTCGCATCGAGCGCATTGATCGCCGGATTTTTGCTTTTCGGTTCCACCGCCCTGGCGCTTGTCGCCGCGGGAAAGGGTGAGCAGCCCGAGTCACTTCCGGGTGTTGCATCACAGACGGCAGTGGCAAAGCAGGACGAACAGAGGTTGGAGACAGCCGAACTGGACGATGAAATCGCGGGCCAGGCAAACGATGAGGCCGAGGAGGCTGCAGGCCCGAACCACGGCCACTGCGTGTCCTACTGGAACCACCAGGCGAAGGATGCCGGGCTAAAGGGCAAGGCGCGAGGCGAGTTCGTATCTGCGATCGCCAAGGATGAGGCTGCGGTTTCCAACAAGGTCGAGGATGGAGGAACTCCCGACTCAACGTGTGACTTCGGCGACGAGCTCGCTACCGCGCTCGCCGCGCAGAGCGCGTCCGACGACGATGGAAGCAAGGGCAAGTCGGGCGAAGAGCGGGGCAAGTCTGCGGGCAAGGGCAAGTCCGGCGAGGAGCACGGCAAGTCTGGCCAGGAACACGGCAAGTCTGCGGGCAAGGGCCAAGCGCCCAGCTAAAGACGGCCTCTGCCTTCGCGATAAAGGGAGAGTGATGACCAAGCGTCCTCAACTCCAAGCTCTAGGCTTGCGGCCTGAGCATGCCTCCCGTGGCTAGCCGGGCGTGGGTATCACTCTCCCGAAACGGGATGCTACTCCTGCCCAAGCCCCAGTAGCAAAGCCTGACTTACTATGAGTTCATGACAACCCGGAAGCTACCGATGATCGGCGAGTCACTCGGCTGCAGCTTGGAGGGGCAGGACCTCTCGGACAGAGTCGGCGACTGGGCCCGGTTGATGGCGCGAGCAACCAGCAGGCGAGTCGAAAAAGGCCGAATCGTTGCGACATTCCCCCGTGAACAAGGTCTCCTGGATCAGCTGC
>DATLOJ010000048.1:0-19202 GCA_035536315.1 Actinomycetota bacterium
GAACAAAAGGGCGTGGATTCACAAGTCGTGCGCGTCGCTGAGGAGGCTCTTCGCTCTTTGCTGCCCGAGCCGGAGGTGGACGTGCGCTGCGTGGTCAGCCGATACACCAAGACGCCTCATGCGTTTGGTGTCCGAACTAAAGATTCAGCGCGTGTGTTCGTGGCTTTGGACACATCGTGGCGGCGGTCGGTTCTGGGTGAGTCAGCGGTCTCGGTGGGTTCGCATTTTGTGCTCCGTTTGAACCCCATGTACCGGCGGGCGTGGTCGGGGCAGGTACTCACCTGGGCAGGGGAGGGGGAAGTGAAATGGGTTGAAGTCAGGCAGGCTCGATTCACCAGGGCACATGCCAAGGACAACTGGTCCATGGAGCTGCGCTAGAGAAAGGCGTGGGTGCTCAGTGGCTCGGTCAACAGCTCCCTCTAGGAGCTTCCCGCGGAGCGCCGTCTCCTTCTTACGAGCGCGACTATCACCGCGGCGGAAGCGGCGGCCACCCAGACCACCAGGAGGGGGACGAGAAAGTTGGGTTTGCTGGTTCCGGCCGCAGCGATAGGGCCGTCTTTGCATATCGCGGCGATGTCTGCTTTTAACGACGGCCGGGGAGTCATTCCGATGAGGGCGGGCTTCCAGGACCAGGCGTCGACGTCGCCCCGCCGGAGGAAGTAGAGCTCGGAGCCGGCCGGCGACTCCTTCCACGAGCCATCCGGGTTCGCGTGGAAGTAACCCCAAAACCCGGCGTTGTAGTCGCAGGTGTCGGTGCCGATGTCCTCGATCCTGCAGACGGCGGTCCCAAGGGAACCCCCCTGTTCTTGCGTGATCACCTTGAACCCGGCCGCCTTCAGGGCGTCCAGCCCGCTTATTCGGTCTCCACGTAGCTCCACGCATCTGGAGATCTCTCGATTTTCATCGAGGCGCACGACCACTCCGACGTAGTTGCCGTCCTCGGCGCACGCAACAGGACCACCGCCCCAGACGGGGGTCAGCGCGAATGCGACGGCCATGGTCACGACGGCCGCTACCTTCTGCAGCAAAAAGGAAGTCCTTTCGACGCTGTGGAACATACCACCCAAATTTTCGTCTCCAGTAAGTAGCCTTGGCGGATGCGTGACTCTTTCAAGTGGGGGTTCTTAGCCTGGCTGGCCCTGCGAATCCTCACAATGTTGGGCGCGGCATGGTCCAGCGCGACATGGACGCAAGGCGAGACCGTTCTGCCGCCATCGTACCGACCGGCCCCCCTTCCCTCGATTGCCGACTCAGTTGTTGGTCCCTGGCTGCGTGCGGATGCTCACTGGTATTTGAAGATCGCCGAGCAGGGTTATGAGGACCCGGGGGCATTCGCTTTCATGCCAGCCTTTCCTTTAGCCATAAGGAGCCTGTCGTGGACGGGGATTTCCTCCCCCCTCGCGGCGTTTCTGATCGCGAACATTGCGACCCTTTTCGGGCTGGTTTTTCTGCACGCCCTCTTCAGTTCTTGGACCGATCGGAGATCGGCTCGCGTGTCGGTCATGGCTGTTGCGCTCTTCCCCACTTCATTCTTCCTGGTTGCCCCCTACGCGGAGTCTCTGTTCCTGCTCAGCGGCTCGGCTGCACTCTTGCTTGCAGAACGCCGGCGATGGGCAGCGAGCGGTATTGCGGCATTCGTCGCGTCGTTGTCGCGGCCGTTCGGGGTACTCCTGATCCTGCCCTTGATAGGAATTGCCCTCAAGAAGAGCTCGCGTGACGAGACCCGGTTTCTTCCGGCCGCCGGTTCGCTGGGCGGATGGATTACGTGGATGGTTTTCGTCTGGCGTGTCCAGGGTGATTTCCTGGGATCGCTTCGTATCCAACAGGTCTGGCAACGCAGTCCGAAGTTCTTCCCCTGGACGGTCAGAGCCGGGTTCGAAGAAGCAGCGCGATGGTGGGGGACCGATGTCGGTCCTTACTTCTTGACGGACCTTGCCGTGACGCTTCTGCTTATTGCTCTGGTCCCCATTACGTTCATGGTCCTCAGGAAGAAGCCCGCTGGCAGGCTGGTCGGAGCGGGCGCGGCCGCATACACGGCGGCCGTCTTGATTGCAGCGCTCTCGTACCCGTTTTCCCCGCGTCCGCTTCTCAGTATTCCGCGGTTCGGGCTCGCGGCTTTTCCCTCCGCGTCGGTGGCCGGCTCCCTTCCCAGAGCGATCGCCATCGTGCTCGGCGCGGCTTGTGCCGCGGCGCTGGTTGTACTCTCCGCGGCGTTTGTCGCGGCCCGGCCGATTTTCTGACCTGTCCCTCGGCCGATCCACGCCTGGGGAAGGCAAAATTGACGAAATCTCCACACTTTTGGGGCTTGGTGCCAAGAGGGGGCCTCTAAACTGGGCCCCGGTAATCACAAGAACATTCCCCAAGTTTGCTCAGCTTCTGATGGGCTGGGAGCATGGAGAGGAATCACCCAAAAAGACTATGACTACTACGCGGCGCCAGACCAGGCAGATACGAATCGGTTCGGTCGCGATCGGAGGAGATGCCCCGATCGCCATCCAGTCTATGACCACCACCAAGACCGAGGACGTGGGAGCCACGCTCATCCAGGCTCACGCAATTGCAACCCAGGGCGCAGACCTGGTCAGGGTCGCGGTTCCCCACGAAGGCGACGCCAGAGCCCTTCCCGAGATTGTGCGGGAGGCAGGCGTTCCCGTCATTGCGGACATCCACTTCTCGTTCAGGCTTGCGCTGATGGCTCTCGAGGCAGGAGTGCATGGCCTGAGGCTCAACCCTGGAAACATCCGGGATCCAAAGCAGATCAAAACGGTTGTGCGGGAAGCGGCCGACAGGGGAGTGCCGATCAGAGTCGGCGTCAACGCGGGTTCGCTCGACAAAAGGCTTCTCGAGAAATACGGAGGAACTACTCCGGAGGCTCTGGTGGAAAGCGCCGTCCATGAGATCAGACTGCTCGAGGACGAGGGCTTCGATCAGATAAAGGTCTCCGTGAAGCATCAAAACGTTCCGCAGATGATCGACGCCTACCGCCTCTTGTCCAAAACCATCGATTACCCGTTACACCTCGGAGTGACCGAAGCAGGCCCGCCGCCCGTTGGTACTCTGAAATCCGCCATCGGCATTGGAACTCTTCTTGCCGAAGGAATAGGAGACACGATCAGGGTGTCGTTGACGGCCGACCCGGTGGAAGAGGTGAAGGCAGCAAAGCAGATCCTTCAGGCCCTCGGCCTTAGAAGGACGACCTTCGATCTCGTCTCCTGTCCTTCATGTGGCAGGGCCGAGCTTGACGTGATCGAGCTGACCAACAAAGTCCAGGCCCGCCTCGAGGAGCTCAAGCTTCCCCCGATTCAAATTGCTGTGATGGGGTGCGAGGTGAATGGGCCGGGAGAGGCGCGCGACGCCGACGTCGGGATAGCCGCAGGACCAGGCAGGGGGCTGCTCTTCTCGAAGGGGAAGCAGATCGGTTGGGTGCCCGCCGACAAGATGGTTGAAGCCGTGATCGAGGAAGCAATAAAAGTTTCGCGCGAGAAATCCCATGACCCAGGTGCTCCCGATGGACCGGCTCTCGAGGTGGTGGGGTGACTACGAAAAAGATTCTCATCGCGGCTCCCCGTGGATGGTGTGCCGGAGTTGACCGCGCCGTTGAAATCGTGAACAAGGCCCTCGAGAAGCACGGCCCCCCCGTCTATGTAAGGAAGCAAATCGTTCACAACCTGCATGTGGTGAGGGAGCTGGAATCGAAGGGGGCCGTGTTCGTCGAGTCCGAGGAGGAGGTGCCCGAGGGTGGCGTGTGCGTTCTGTCCGCCCATGGCGTTGCTCCATCTGTCTATGCGAATGCGGCCAAGAGAAGTCTCGAAGTCATAGATGCAACGTGCCCACTCGTCACAAAGGTCCACGTCGAGGCCAAGCGGTTCGCATCGCAGGGCAAGACCGTCTTCCTGATCGGGCATGAGGGCCACGAGGAGATCGAGGGAACTTCGGGTCAGGCTCCGCAGCAAACAATCGTCATAGAGCGGCCCGAGGACGCAGAGCGCTTCGACGTGCCGAATCCGGACAGGGTTGCGTTCATCTCGCAAACCACCCTCGCAGTCGACGACACAGTCGAAGTCGTCGATGCCTTGCGCCGCCGGTATCCAAGCATTACCGGCCCGACCAAAAGCGACATCTGCTATGCGAGCCAAAACCGGCAAGGGGCGGTCAAGACGATTGCAGGCAGGGCCGATGTGGTATTTGTTGTCGGCTCCACAAACTCCTCGAACTCAAACAGGCTTGTGGAAGTTGCAAAAGAGGAGGGCGCGGAGGCTTACTTGATCGAGGATGAGTCACAGATCGACCCCGCCGTCGTAGAAAGAGCAAACGTCATCGGCATCTCTTCGGGTGCATCGACACCCGAGGTCCTTGTCGAAAGGGTCGTGAGCTTTCTAGCCGGGAAGGGGATAAGCGAAATCGAGGAAGTGACGGTGGCAATAGAGGACATAAGGTTTCCGCTTCCATCAGGACTCGAGCCGGCAGGAGATAGATGAAAGTTCATCGCGAAAAGCTCCAGATCAAGTCTCAGCAGGAGTACGACGTGGTCGACATCACAACCGATGTCGAAAAGGCCGTTCTGAACGCCGGGATAGAGGAGGGATACGCCCTCATCTACTCCATGCACACGACCTGCTCGATATTGGTCAACGAGCGCGAGACCGGCCTGCTGGCAGACATTGGAGAAACCCTTCAAAGACTTGTGCCCAAGGACGTGGACTACAAGCACGACGACTTCAACATACGAACCGAGAACATGCACGAGGACGAAACCAAGAATGCTCACGCTCACATTCGTCAGATTCTCGGGGGCCGTACCTCTGAGTATGTTCCTGTGGGGGAAGGCCAGCTTCTGCTGGGCCGCTGGCAGCGTGTGATGTTCATCGATTTCGACTGCCCCAAGGACAGAGAGGTAATGATCCAGGTCTGCGGCATCTAGTGGGCCTCTGTGGAGCCCGCTAGCTGTCCGCTAATGTAGTGGCCATGGAGCCCCTCGCTCGTTTGGAAGTAGGTGCGGCCCTGGAGATCATCTCGGGCGATCTGGCGCGCGTAGAAGCGCTAATGGCGGAGGTTTCCGCTCGCGGCAAGTCCTTGCTGGGAGAGTCCGCCCCGTACCTCACGAAGGCGGGCGGAAAGAGGGTCAGGCCGGCGCTGCTGCTCCTTGCATCGAGGCTCGGCACGGGGCCGTCCGAATCCGTGTACAGACTGGCTGCGGCTCTCGAGCTGACACACATGGCGACCCTTTATCACGACGATGTCATCGATGAGGCAGATACGCGAAGAGGGGTGCCGAGCGCGAACGAGAAGTGGGGCAACAAGGTTGCCATTCTTGCCGGGGACTTCCTATTTGCCAGAGCATCGGGCCTTGCGGCGGACGTAAGCGGTCCGATAGCCAGGATGCTTTCCGACGCTATCGCACGCGTGGTGGAGGGTCAGGTGCTGGAGCTCGACGCGAACTTCGATTCGAACCGCACTCACGAGCACTACTTCCAGACCATCGAAGGTAAGACTGCATCTTTGCTCAGCGTCTGCACCGAGGTCGGCGCAACGCTTGGGGACTGTCCGCAGGAAGTGGCTTCAGCGATGGGATTGTTTGGGCTGAATTTCGGATTCGCGTTTCAGGTTGCGGACGACTTGCTGGACCTGACGGCCACGCTCGACGAGCTTGGAAAGCCTCCCGGTACCGACATCAGAGATGGCGTTTACACACTGCCGGTGCTTCTGGCGCTCCAGGAGGATCCATCGATCGCGGGAATGCTTATTCGCGGGATCGAGGATGTGGAACCGGTGAGAAGTGCGGTCCTTGCGACGGGCGCTTACCAGGCTTCCATGGAGGTTGCCGGCGGCTACGTGGACAAGGCACTGGAAAGCCTGGGAAAGGTCCCCGAAGGAGAAGTGAGGTCCGCGCTGGAAAACCTGACGAGAATCATCATCGATCGCATCCCGGTCCTCAAATGAGAAACGTGATTTCGGCAGCGACTCAACAAGTGGACGACCGGCATCTGGCTCGCCTTGCAGGAGCCCGGTTACCGTCTCACCTGGCGGTCATACCGGACGGCAACAGGCGGTGGGCCGAAGAGCGAAATCTGAGCGTCCTGGACGGACACCGCCAGGGGTTCGAGGTGGCCAAGAGTCTGTCGAGCTTCTGCCGAAGGATCGGAATTCACACCGTTACGATCTGGGCCTTCTCGACGGAGAACTGGAGGCGTTCGCCCGACCAGGTGTCGGCTCTAATGGCCCTGTACGAAGAGTGGCTGAAGGACCTGCTGGTGGAGGCACTGGAGGAGGAAGTGCGGGTCGGGCATCTCGGCCGGCTGATCGGCGTTCCCGAGGGAGCTCATGAGGCTGCGGCGGCCGTGGGTTTCCCAGATGGCCTCCCTCCCGGGCTCATCCAGGCCATCAACAACGTTCAGGAGAAGACGGCTCACTTCGAGCGAAGCGTCATCAACCTTGCAATCAACTACGGTGGCGCCGACGAGATTCAACGAGCGGTTGGGCGGCTGGTGCGCCATGCACAGGAAACCGGCAAGGATCCCTCCGAGCTCGACATTCACTCCTTCCTCGACACCGGGGGCCAGCCCCACCCCAACCCCGACATCGTTTGGCGCACCTCCGGTGAGGTTCGATCCTCGGGATTTCTTCCCCTGCAGTCTGCGTACGCAGAGATGGTGTTCACCCCCAAATACTTTCCGGAGCTGGGTGAGGACGATGTGGTCGATACCGTGCTCGAATACTCGGCTCGCGCTCGCCGGTTTGGAGAGTGACAATTCCGATTGCAATGCCCACAGTGTGGAACTCACAACCCTGAGGGTTCGGAGTGGTGCTCGCTTTGCCTCGTCAGATTCGACCGGCTGGTCGAAGAATCCACCCCGTCTGAAGCCCGGGTTCATGTAGCCGAGAGGGCCCTGCCCTCCGCCGCAGCCGTTGGGGCCGGCCTCGAAGGCAAGGGCGACGTTGAAGTCGTGGCAGGGCCCCTGCGAAAAGCGGGCGATGTGGTCGAGTGGGTGTGTCCTCGATGTGAGAGGGCCAACCCGCTGGATCTCACGAGCTGTGGTCTTTGCGGCACGAGCTTTTACGAGGCCTTCGGACCGCAAGAGCAAGAAACTCCGACCACGTCTCGAAGCGCGCCGGTTGCTGCAGGCCTCTCGGTTCTTCCGGGGGCCGGACACTTTTACCTGGGAAGACCGGCAGAGGGTGTTGTAAGGCTGATGCTTGCCGTCTGGTGGATATCAACCGGCCTGCTGGTCAGGTCGTCGCCGGGCCCCCTTCTTCTCGTCAAGGTGACATATCTGCTGGCAGCCGGAGTCCTTGTGCTCCTTTCAGTCGCGGACGCATATCGCGCTGCAGAGGACGCGAAGGCGCCCGCACTTCTTTCGAGGAGGGTGGTCATGTACGGCTCGCTGGCTTTGATCGGGCTTCTGATGATGAGTCTGGCGATAGCGACTCAAATCAGCACCTGATGGCCCTCAAGGTCATCGCAGATCTTCATTCCGCAACCGACGCATTGAAAAACGAAGTGTCACCGGAGGACATCCTGCTGCTGCTCGGCGACCTGGTCAACATCGTCGACTACAGAGAAATGAGCGGGATCATGGTGAGGCTCTACGGTGAGGATGTGGTCCGGCAGGTGGTGGACCTGAGAGCCGCGGGAAGAATCGACGAAGCGCGCCTTCTGATGGCCTCGACGCGCGAAGGGAAGGAGGCGGAGTTTGCGTCGCGTTTCGGCGAATTCTTGCGTAAGGAATATCGCAAGGTCTTCGCAGCGATCCCTTGTCCCGCATACCTGGTGTTCGGCAACGTCGATCATCCAAAATTGATCGAAGAGCTGAAGGGGCCTGGTGTGGTAAACGCCGACGGCATGGTCGTACCGATCCTCGGACTCGACTTCGGATTCGTTGCTGGGGGGCTTCCGACGCCTTTGCAGATACCCGGCGAGGTCTCGGAGGAGCGTTACGACTCGATGCTCATGGGACTTGGAGAAGTCGACGTGGTCTGCTCGCACATTCCGCCGGCGATTCCGGAGCTCACCTACGACACGCTTGCAAAACGAAGTGAGCGTGGCTCCGTCAAGCTGATCGAGTACATCACTCGTTTTGAGCCAAGGCTCGTTCTTTTTGGACATGTGCACCAGCCGCTCATCTCGTCGATGCATATCGGCAGGACGCATGTGGTGAACGCGGGCTACTTTCGGCGAACCAAACGAGCAATCGAGCTGCCGCTGTGGGGATAGCACTCGAGTAGGCATGCAATCCCGGGTTCATTGGCTCCGGACTACAATCGCCGGGAACATCAAGGAAGAGAAGGACATGGCGGATACGGGAAGCGAATCGATAGAGATAAACGCAAGTGCCGAAAAGATCCTCGCTGTGGTGGCCGATATCGAGGCTTATCCGGAGTGGATGCCCGCGTTCCACGACGCGCGGGTTCTCGAGACCGACGCGTCGGGCAGACCCAGCAGGGCACAGTTCGAAGTAGACGCGAAGATCAAGGTCGTCGACTACGTGCTGGAGTACGAGTATCCAGACGGTGGTGTCTCCTGGAAAAGCGTGGAGGGCAACGTCAAAGAGATTGCGGGGTCTTATGCCCTGGAAGAGTCGGATGGGAGCACCAAGGTCAGGTACACGTATTCAATAGATGCGGGGTTTCCCATTCCGGGGTTTTTGCGTAAGCAGGGTGTCAAGGTGATGGTCTCCAGCGCTCTGAACGACCTCAAGCGCAGGGCCGAGTCCCTATGAGCGATCCAGACTCGTTCGGGCCGGCGGAGAATCCATTCTCGGTCGTCCCGTCTATTGCTGAGCATTTCGCACAGGACTCCGAGTGTCCTTACGGATGTCCGTTCTGTACGGCGATCTCGATGGTGCGCAAGATGAACCCCGAGGTTTCGCGCCACCTCAGCACCGCCATAGGCGAGTTGATTTTGGCAACCAGGGCTTTTGTGGATGGGTTGTCAGAGGAAAGCGCTAAGCCGCCTCGAGAGGAATCTCCGCTCTGACAACCGTGCCGCCGCCCGGGGATGCGTAGAGCCCCAGCGAGCCACCCGAGAGTTCGAGCCGCTCCCGCATCGTTTCAATCCCGTAATGGTGACGCTTCTTATCGGAGGTCGAAAGGTCGAACCCCTTGCCGTCGTCGCGGATTTCGAGAATCGCCCTCGAGGATTCCTGTGTGAGGGAGACGTTGAAAGACGACGCCTTCGAGTGCTTGGCGATGTTTCGCAGAGCCTCTTGCGCCGTACGGTAAAGAATGGTCTCGAGAGGTTTGGAGAGGCGGACGCCGCTGGTCTGATCCTCAAAGGTCCCCTTGATTCCGATATCGCGCGCACACCTTTGAACCATCTCCGCGATGGTGGGGCCGATTCCGACCTCGTCCAGGGATGGAGGCCGCACCTCGAAGATGTACTGACGAACCCTCTCCACCTGCTCCTTGAGAAACTGCTGGCATTCGGCGAGTTCCTCCTGCACGCGGTCGTATTCCTCACGCGCCAGGTAGGTCCTTGCATTCTCCGCCTTGAGGTAGACGGCAGAAAGGTCCTGAAGGAACCCGTCGTGGATGTCGGCGGCAATTCGCGTTCGTTCGCGCTCCTGGGCCCCGATCGCCGCGGCGAGCAGGTCCGAAACGCGCCTTTCTCTGTCCTGCAGTGACGCGTGAAGCTTTGCCTTTTCGATCGCTACGGACGCCATGTCTGCAAGGGAAGATGCAAGCTGAACGTGTGCGGAGGTGAATAGCTCGCCTTTCGAGCGCACGAGGTTCAAAACCCCGACCACCGAGCCCATGGACTCCAGCGGCAGCGAGATGGCGGATCCAATATTTGGATCAACGCCTTCGAACCGGGGATCGTGCACCTCCCCGTGAAGGATTAGCGGCTCCTTCTTCTCTGCAACCCACCCCGCTATTCCGGAGCCAACCTGAGTTGCCTCGGGGGCCCCAGGAGGCAGACCAACAGACGACTCGATGCTCAGAGTCAGCTTGTCCTCTCCCAGAAGCATGATCGACCCTCGGTCTGCGCCGAGCGCCTCTGTCGCAAGCGTCAAGGTTAGAGAGAGCTGGTTCTCGAGACCCTCCGCAGAAAGAAGTGATTTGCCCACCCGCGCGAGAACCTCGAGGTGCTTTTGAGGGATCTGGTCGCCCGGTTCGTTGTCATGCTTTTCTGGTGACGTCGCCCGTGGGTCTTCTGCAATTTTCAAAGCAGTAAATCCTAACGCCTTAGTATCCCGGCGATGCTGGCTTTAGGGGTCGACGCCGGTGGCACGAAGGTGCTCGGTGCAATCGTCGACGAAGACGGCGACATTGTCGAACGGCAGGAGCTTCCCACCGATTTCGACAGAGCAGAGGTCTCGATTAGAGATGTTGCCCTGGCGCTGAAGGAGCGAAAGCCCGGAATCGGCTCACTTGGAGTCGGGGCGGCAGGGTTCATTGATCTCGAGGGCCGCATCACCTACGCGCCCAATGTCAGGTACGGCGTGGCCGATGCAGGGCCGTGGCTCGCGGGCGAGCTCGGCCTGAAGGTGCTGATAGATAACGACGCCAACTGCGCGGCATGGGCCGAGTGGAAGTTCGGGAGCGGCAGAGGCTCCACGAACATGGTGATGCTTACCCTGGGTACGGGTGTAGGTGGGGGAATAGTTATAGGGGGCAGGTTGTACCGTGGATCGAATGGAATGGCAGGTGAGCTTGGGCACGTGGTGATCGATCCTGCCGGGGGCGAGTGCGCCTGCGGGCGAGTTGGGTGCCTCGAGGCGCAGGCGTCCGGGAATGCAATAGGACGGCTGGCAAGAGAACTCGGAACCGTCGAGGCTGCCGAAATTGCGGAGGATGCGGGTTCTGAGAGCGAAGAGCTGAGCGGGAAGCAGGTCGCAGCTGCTGCGCAGAGGGGAAACAGAGCCGCGCTGGCCGTGATCGAACGGGCCGGCCGGTCGCTGGGGGCGGCACTTGCAGATTTCACTAACATCTTTGACCCCGACGTTTTCGTCATCGGAGGCGGGGCGTCTGATGCAAGAGAGATGATCCTAGGCCCGGCCCGCGACGAGCTCGCCGAGCAGATTAAGGGGGGCCGGAAAACACCTGAGGTGATTTTGGCGAGTCTTGGGAATGATGCGGGTGTTATCGGAGCGGCCGACCTGGCCAGAGAGCAAGGAGCAAGATGATGACGCACATGGAAACTTCAGGTTCCGGGGGAGAGATCATTCACATCGAAAGGTCCTGGAAGGACCGCGTGGTGAGCGCGATCCCGCAGCTCGGAAAGCTGCTCTACCGCATTGCGCGCGACCCAAGGGTTCCCCGCCGGAACAAGATGGTGGCGGTGGCCCTGGCTGCCTACGGAATCATGCCTGTCGACATCATTCCGGACTGGCTTCCCGGCATTGGGCAGCTAGACGACATTGTTCTGATTGCGCTCTCACTCGATACGTTGCTCAACAGGATTCCCGAGGAGGTCTTGCGGGATCATTGGGAGGGGGACTCGGGGACTCTCGATACCATTCGCTCGCTTCTAGCCACGGCCACGTCGTTCGTTCCCGACAAAGTCAAGAGCAGGCTCATCACCGGCGAGGTCGATGACGAGATGTAGCGGTTGACGGGGGCCGGCGCCGCCTTTTCACTGGCGGCCATTCAGATGCTGGGGGGGACTGCCGCTTTCCTGTCCGTGACATTCCTCGTGTACAGCTCGATCGGCCGCGGTTACTACCGCTCTGCCCTTTGGGTCCTGGCCCCCCTCATCGCGGCATCCGCCTTTCTGATGGAAGACAGGGCCCGGGTCTCCACGATCGTGGCGGCGGCTTGCATGTCCGGTTTCCTGCTCGCCGTCTATACGCAAAGGCCGCTCCTGGAGTGGGCGGGGGCCGCCTTGACATTGGGAACCAGCGCGGCCGCGGTGATCGTGGCGGCACAGTCGTTCTGTGAAGAGGCTTGCGAGTCGCAGATGATCCAGGCAATAGCGGGCCTGTTGTTCCTGGGAGCGGTGACCCATGCAATGACGCTCGGCCACTGGTACCTCAACCAACCCAGGCTCCCAATCGGCCCCATCTCTCACGCCACGTGGGTGATGCTCGGCGCAACCGTTGTTGCGTTGGGGGCCGGAATTATCGGGAGAGCGGGGTTGATAGCGGGCGATGTTCCCCAGAGTGTTCTAACGCGGTCGCCGGGCGCCTACTGGTGGTTCTGGCTCGTGATGGTCGCGATGACTTTAGTCTTGTGGTGGATGGTCAAGGAAACCGTGGCATCGCGTTCCACCCAGTCGGCTACCGGCCTGTTGTACATAGCGATAGTGACTGCGGTTTCGGCGCAACTTGTATCCAACATCCTGGCGGTGATGTGAGATGAAGCGCGGAATTGTCCTGCCTCAGCACGATGCCGGGCCGGACGAGCTGGCTGAGGCCGCGCTGCTCGCCCGGGATTCCGGACTCGACTCGGTGTGGGTCATCGACCATCTCCAGGGAAGACCCGATCCAGACAGGCCCTTTCTCGAGGGCTGGACATCGCTCGCCTGGGTCGCGCCGCTGGTGCCCGAAATGACCCTGGGGATCCTGGTTAACCGGGCAGGGCTCCGGCCCCCGAGGCTGGTCGCAGCGATGGCATCAACGCTGTCGAAGGTCTGCAAAGAGTTCGTCTGCGGGGTGGGCATCGGTGATCACACCGTCATCCAGGAGCATGTCTCTTTCGGCATACCTATCGCCAAGCGCGAGGAGCGGATCCAAATGGCGAAGGAAACAATCGATTCCCTGAGAAAGCACGGCGGCGGAGCCAGGGTCTGGGTGGGGGGTGGAACCCGCGAGGTCATCCAACTGGCCGCTGAGGCGGACGGTTGGAATTACTGGGGGCCGGTGGACGAATTCACGCGGAGGCTCTCGGAGCTCGGATCGCCCGAGGGAATCGAGACGAGCTGGGCCGGCTCGTGGCCGAAGGAGGGGGAGGGGGCCGTGCTGAAAACCGGGGCAGACCACGTCATCATTGCGTCAGGCACAGGCAACTTCCGCGACCGGATCGGCCAGGTAGCGGATCTGGGTTGATACCCCCGGGGGGTATACTGTTCCCACACACAAGACCAAGGAGAAAAAAATGCAAGAGCAGGTTCTCGAAGTGCCCGAAGTTCATTGTGGCCATTGCGTCTCGTCCATCGAAGGGGCAGTCGGATCGCTCGAAGGAGTCGAAAAGGTAAAAGTCGATCTCGACCGCAAGGACGTCACCGTGGCGTTCGACGATGCATCGCTGTCGGTCGAGCAGATCGTCAAGGCCATCGAGGACCAGGGTTATGACGTCGGCCCGGCCGGCTCCGGCGACTCTAAATTGATGCAGATAGCTCCCAAGCCCTAAGAGACGAAAATGTCGCAAGCCACAGAGCAAACGGCCGAGAAGCACGAGGCCCACGAGCCCGCGGCTAACTCGACTGCAAGAGTGTTCGATGTCGAGGGCATGACCTGCGCGTCCTGCGCGTCGCGCGTCCAAAAGACTCTTTCGAAAGTCCCCGGCGTCGAGAAGGCTTCCGTCAGCTTTGCGGGCATGGAGGCAGCGGTGACGGCATCCGGTCACGTCGAGGACGAGCACCTCATACACGCGGTCGAGCGAATCGGTTATGGGATGAGCCCGCAGGTTCACGAGCATGGGGGCCACGACCACATGGCCGCGGTCGCAAAAGCGGGTTCACGATTTCTGTTTTCGGCCGTCCTCACTCTGCCCCTCGTCTTGATGCACTTCATCCCGTCCCTCATGGACGTTGTGGGGGGCCACCAGCGCGCCGCATGGATCTCTCTCGTCCTCGCGACGCCGGTTCAGTTCTGGGGCGGATGGCCATTTCTTAGGTCTGCATTTCTGAAGGCCACGCGCATGCAGACCAACATGGACACTCTGATTGCGCTCGGTAGCCTCACGGCGTACCTGTACAGCACGTACTCACTGCTGCGCGGCGGCCAACACACCCAGGCCGTCTACTTCGAGACCGCGGCAGTCATCATCACTTTGATCCTGCTGGGCAAGTACTTCGAAGCGCGCGCGCTTTCGCGGACGACATCTGCGATCAGATCCCTTCTGGAGCTGGGGGCCAAGAAAGCGACGGTCATACGCAACGGCGAAGAGGTCACGGTCGGTGTCGACGAGGTAGTTGCCGGGGATCTCATGGTTGTTCGTCCGGGCGAGAAGATTCCCGTCGATGGAATAGTGGTCGCGGGAAGTTCGGCCGTGGACGAGTCGATGCTGACGGGGGAATCGCTTCCCGTTGATAAGTCGCCGGGCGACGAGGTGTACGGCGCGACGTTCAACTCCAACGGAAAGCTGGAAGTCGAAGCCCTGCGGGTGGGGAAGGCGACCGCGCTCGCTCAGATCATTTCTGCGGTAAAGCGCGCGCAGCAGTCGAAGGCTCCGGTGGAAAGACTCGCCGACCGGGTGGCGGGGATCTTCGTCCCGATTGTGATCGTCCTGGCCGCCGCCACATTCGGCGGCTGGCTGATGGCAGGGGGATCTGTCTCGCAGGCGATGACTGCAGCCATTGCCGTTCTGATCATTGCGTGCCCATGCGCGATGGGTCTTGCGACCCCAACCGCGATCATGGCTGGAACGGGCAGGGGAGCGGAGAGCGGCATCCTGATCCAGGGGGCCGAGGTCCTCGAGCGTTCGGGCAAGCTGACCGCCGTGGTCTTCGACAAGACGGGCACGCTGACTCATGGACAGATGAGTGTGACCGCGGTGCTTCCCGATGAGTCGGCCGACCCGGCGACGAATGAAGCCGTACTGCGCCTGGGGGCCGGAGCCGAGAGCGGGTCAGAGCACCCCATTGGTAAAGCCGTCGTTGAGGCCGCGCGCACCAAAGGGCTGAGCGTGCCTTTACCCGAAGGATTCAAGGCCGTGACCGGAGCTGGCGTCATGGCAACGGTCGAGGGCCGGAAGGTGCTGGTGGGACAGGAGAAGTTCCTGCTGGAAGCGGGCCTCGACCCATCAAAGGAGCTCAGCGAAGCTGCAGCCGGCCTGGCCTCCTCAGGGTCGACGGTTCTGTTTACGGGATGGGACGGCAGTGTCAAAGGGATCATCGGGCTGACGGACACGATCCGGGAGGGGGCCAAGCAGGCGGTCGATCGTCTCAAGAAAGAAGGCGTGAGCGTCGCGATGCTGACCGGCGACAACAAGTTCACGGCCGAAAAGATAGGCCGGGAAGCGGGTATCGACAACGTGATAGCCGAGGTACGTCCCTCTGCCAAAGCCGACGAGATTGCCAAGCTCCAATCTGGCGGAGAGGTTGTCGCAATGGTCGGTGATGGGATCAACGACGCCCCTGCGCTCACCCAGGCTGATCTGGGCATTGCGGTAGGGAGCGGAGCCGACGTGGCCATCCAGGCTGCCGACATGACTCTAATCGGCTCGGACCCACGGATGGTGCCTGTGGCCATCCGCCTGGCGCGAATGACACTCAGGGTCATCAGGCAAAACCTGTTCTGGGCGTTTGCCTATAACGTGGCCGCGATCCCTCTTGCAGCAGCAGACAGGCTCTCGCCTTCGATTGCGGCGCTCGCCATGGCTTTTTCGAGCGTGAGCGTCGTTGCAAACGCCCTCAGGCTAAGGAGCATGCGGCTGGCTTAGTGCACCGTCGGGCAACGGGCGCAACGTCACCTGACGGAGCACGACGGCTTGAAGGGTGCGCCGGTAGAATCTGTCGGTGGAATTTCGAAGGGTGGAGCGCTTCCCCCCGTACGTCTTCGCAGCAGTAAACGAGATGAAGGCCGCCGCGCGCAATCGCGGAGAAGACATCGTCGACCTGGGCATGGGGAATCCAGACATACCCACGCCGGATGTGATCGTCGACAAGCTCATAGAGGCAGTTCACAACCCAAAGAACCACAAGTACTCGGCATCGAAGGGTATTCCCAAGCTCAGAAGGGCTATTGCCGATTGGTACGACCGCAACTACGGAGTTTCGATCGACCCGGACACAGAGGCAATCGCGACCATCGGGGCGAAAGAGGGGATCAGCCACCTCATGTGGGTGCTGCTGCAGCCGGGCGACTCATGCCTTGTCCCGGAGCCGACGTACCCGATCCATTCTTACGCGCCGATGCTCGCCGGGGCTGCCGTCCACAAGGTCCCGCTCTCGCTCGGAGCCGATTTCTTCACCGACCTGACCAGGGTTTACGAAAGCACCACCCCCGCGCCGCGAGTGATCCTGGTTTCCTTCCCTCACAACCCAACGACAGCCGTCGTCGAGCTGGATTTCTTCGAACGGCTCGTGGCTTTCGCGAAGCAGCGAAAAGTCATCATCGTTCACGACATGGCCTACGCAGATCTGGTCTTCGATGCCGAGAGAGCCCCTTCGCTTCTCCAGGTGCCGGGGGCCAAGGATGTGGGAGTCGAGCTGTTCTCGATGTCGAAGTCGTACTCCATGGCCGGGTGGCGGCTCGCATTCATGTGCGGCAATCCGGAAGTCGTGGGAGCTCTGGGCAGCTTGAAGTCGTATCTGGACTACGGCGTCTTCCAACCGATCCAGATAGCGGGAATCATTGCCCTGAACGAGGCAACGGAGGCTCCCAAGCAGATCAGGGAAACCTACCGATTGCGAAGGGACTGTCTGGTTACCAGCCTGGAAAGAGCCGGATGGGAAATACCCCTGCCTCCGGCCACGATGTTTGCATGGGCGGCCATTCCGGAAGAGTTTGCAGCAATGGGTTCCCTCGAGTTCACGAAGTTTCTGATCGATGAAGCAAAGGTTGCCGTGTCGCCGGGAATCGGGTTCGGGAAGGCGGGGGACCGCTTTGTACGATTCGCGCTTGTTGAGAACGAGCAGAGAATCAGACAGGCCGCCCGTGGGATCAAACGGGCGTTAGAGGAGAGATCGCCATAGCCATTCAGATCGTTGTTGCTGAGGTCGAGGTCCCCATTCAAGAGGACATCGAACGCATGCGCAGAATGCTCTCGACCAACTTGAGGGAAGGCGACGGCATTTACAGCGAAGAGCAACGGTTCTTCATCATCCTTCCGACGGACATCGCAGGTGCTAAAGCCGCCTTCGACAGACTCGGTCCCCTGATCACGGGCATTGGGGGGGTTGCCCACATCAGGCCACTCGGTAGCGACCATCTGGTGGACAGCGTGTACCGGCGTGCATACGCGCGGATCCTGCCCGTGCAGGCAAGGTGGGGATAGTGGCGGCGCCAAGAACGAAGCGCGTGCTCATCATGGGAGCCGCAGGAAGGGACTTCCACAACTTCAACGTGGCCTTCCGTGACGACCCATCTGTCAACGTGGTCGCTTTCACGGCGACGCAGATCCCGTACATAAGCGACAGGCGCTACCCACCGGAGCTTGCGGGCCCGTCTTACCCGGAGGGCATTCCCATCCACGACGAGTCGGAGCTTCCGGGTCTGGTCGACAACGGGCAGGTGGACGAAGTTGTCTTCGCATATTCCGATGTCTCGCACGAATTCGTGATGCATGCAGCCTCTGCCGCTCTGGCAGCGGGGGCCGATTTCAAGTTGATGGGACCTTCGTCGACGATGATCGAGTCCAAGGGTCCAGTTGTTGCGATATGCGCAGTGAGGACGGGATCGGGAAAGAGCCAGACGACAAGGGCCGTGTCGCGGGCTCTGGAGGGCGCGGGACTTCGCATCGCCGTAGTCCGCCACCCCATGCCGTATGGAGACCTGACGAAGCAGATCGTTCAGAGGTTCGAATCGACGGAAGATCTCATCGCTGCCAACTGCACCATCGAAGAGCGGGAGGAGTACGAGCCGCATATCCGTGAGGGAAGAGTCGTTTATGCGGGCATCGACTACGAACTCATTTTGCGCAGGGCCGAGGAGGAGGCGGACGTGGTCGTTTGGGATGGCGGAAACAACGACCTTCCCTTCTACAAGCCGGACATTCACATCGTCGTTGCAGATCCGCTTCGTGCCGGGCACGAGACCAGGTACCACCCGGGGGAGTCGAACCTGCGCATGGCGGATGTCGTGGTCATAAATAAGATCGACTCGGCCACCGAGGATCAGGTGGGTAGCGTCCTCGCAGCAATCGAAGAGCTGAACCCCGAGGCCGAGGTCGTGAAGGCCGAATCGATCGTGACCGTGGAGAGCCCCGAGATGATCGAGGGCAAGCGAGTCGTCGTCGTAGAAGACGGGCCGACCCTGACGCACGGAGAGATGACTTACGGGGCAGGTGTGGTTGCAGCCCAGCGTTTCGGGGCCGCCGAGGTCATCGACCCGCGTCCGTTCGCAACCGAGAGTTTGCTGGAGGTCTACCGCAAGTACCCGGTGGGGCCCGTGGTGCCTGCGATGGGTTATTCGAAGCAGCAGATCAAAGATCTGGAGACAACCATCAACTCCGCGGGGGCCGACCTTGTCTTGATTGCGACGCCGATCGACCTGCGGGCCCTCGTTGACATAGAAGCGCCAGCGCTGCGAGTCGGCTACGAGCTGTCCGAAGTCGGCGAGCCGACGATCGAAGGGGTGCTGAAGCCCGTGATCGAGGCCGCCAAAACGAAGTAAGTCGGGCCGGCCAAACTTTTCAAAAACCTTTGCGCCGGCGGTGCGAAGCCACGCCTGGACTGTCACTACCCCCCTTCATAATTTGGGCATGTGCAGCACCATCAAGCAGCTTCGTGAGTCCGCCGAAAAGGTCGCTGCCCGCCTTGATCCGGAGCTGGTTCACCCCAAGGATCTGCCGGCCCTTCTCGATGAGTGGTCCAAGCTGAAGAAGATCTCCTCTGCGATGGAGATGGTCATCGCCGGCAGGGTCGCCTCCTCAGGAAACTGGCAGTCGGAAGGTGACAACTCAGCAGCTCACTTCGTCTCTCGCACGACCGGCGAGTCGGTGAAGGGTGCGGTCGATCTGTTGAAGACGGCTTCTGCCCTGAAGAGCTTGCCCAAGACCGAAGAAGCCTTCCGCTCAGGCAAACTGAGTCCTTCTCAGGTGTCAGAGATCGCGTCCGCGGCCTCCGTAGCTCCTCAGGCTGAAGAGCAATTGTTAAAGGTGGCAGAGACCGACGGGCTCGTCGGAGTGCGTCAGGCGGCCGGCAGGGTTCGGGCTGCTGCTTGCCAGGACCACGTCGAGAGAGCTCGAAGGCTGCACGAAGGTAGGTATCTGAGGACCTGGATGGACTCGGAGGGTGCCTTCAGACTGAGCGGCCAGCTCACTCCAGAGGCGGGATCAGAGGTAAAGGCGGTCCTCGAGGCGATTGCCAAGGACCTCAAGAAGAAAGCTCCCAAGGAGACCCCCGACGCTCTGGCAGCCGATGCCCTCCTTCAGATGGCCAG
>DATLOJ010000049.1:0-12244 GCA_035536315.1 Actinomycetota bacterium
GGTGAAAAGCAGGTCCACCGACAAACCCATTCCCGTCCTCGTTCACAGCTTGGAAGTCGCCCGCGAGCTTGGTGAGCTGAACAGTGATGCGGAGAAGATCGCGGTTTCTGCATGGCCCGGCGCGGTGACGATCGTCGTCCCAAGAACCGAAGGATCCAAATCACTCGAGCTAGGTGGAGACGGCCGGACCATCGCTCTAAGAGTTCCGGACAGCGGCTTCACTTTGAGGCTGCTCGAGAGGGCCGGCCCCCTGGCCGCGACCAGCGCCAACATCTCGGGACAAGGGACACCCGAAACGATCGGCTCAATAGAGAGGCTGTTCGGGGACCAGGTCGCTCTTTACGTCGACGGAGGCGAGCTATCGGGTGCCCCGTCCGAAATAGTCAGCTTCGTGGGAGGCAGGCGGAAGCTGAGATGATTGGGACCGGCCACCAGTCGGCAAGTGTTCTAATCGGCCAGATGATTCCCGGGATCAACGAAGGGCAACTTTGAAAATCGCGATAGGCGCGGACCACGCAGGATTTTCATTGAAGGCCTTCTTGCGCGGATGGCTGGAGCAAAAGGGTCACGAGGTAAAGGATCTCGGCACAGACTCCGAGGATCCGGTCGACTACCCCGCCTTTTGCGCGGCCGTAGGTCGTGCAGTGGTAGCCGGGCAAGCGGATGCAGGCATAGTGCTCGGTGGAAGCGGGCAGGGGGAAGCAATCTCGGCGAACAAGGTTCATGGAGTTCGAGCCGCCTTGTGCAACGACCTCTTCACGGCAAGGCTTGCCAGAGAGCACAACGATGCAAACGTGCTCTCGATGGGAGCCCGGATAGTGGCACCCCACCTCGCTGCCGAAATCCTCGAAGTGTTTCTCGAAACGAAATTCGCCGGCGGGCGTCACCAGCCTCGCATCGACCAGATCAAGGACATCGAAGCTGAGGAGGGCTCCAAGGCCCAGGGTTAGAGTCCTTAGCCATGGCAACTACGGGGGATTTGCGGAAGCGTTTCCTCTGTGCGTTTGTCGTTGCCGCATCCGTACTGTCGGCTGCCCTTCCTTCGGCCGCTCAGACGCCTTCGCCCGCCACCGCCCGGCTCGAGGGAGTTGCGGACGTTAAGTCCGTTCACAGCAAGGAGGTCTTCAAGTTCACTCCCAACTGCTCCACCGGCCCTTGTGACACCACCCTCGCGCCGCAGGCGAGTGCCAACTACATCACCAAGCAGTTCACAGCAGAGTTCGACGGCAGCGGATACTCCGCCAGCTACCAGCGCCGGATGTGCCTTGATGGCGAAAGCGGTAATGCGGTCGAAGGTGAATTAACCAGTTTCGAGGCCCCCGTTACTTTCCGCCTGAGCTTCACGGTCACGAAGGGAGTGCTGAGCAGCGGAGTTTGGAGGGCCAAGGAGATAAGCGGCAGCTGGGCTGCGTCCGTTGGACGGTCAACCGCATTCAAAGAAGGGTGCGACACATGGGTTGACGAAAATCGCAGGGGAACTCTGTTTGGAGTGTTCGCGTCGGTGTTGGAGGACAAGCCGACACCCTCTCCGTCTCCTCGCGTGACTCCCCGGCCCACTCCTTCACGGCCGGCCCCCGGCACCGTCTCCCCGAGCCCAAGTCCATCTCCCGGCGTTGTAGAGGTGCCACTCGGTCAGAGCGAGCTTCCCGAGTTGGAGGGCAACGTATTCGTTGCATCCGTGAGGGATCCGACCAATGCCGATCTTCAGGGCGATCGGTTGCTGCTGAACGCGCTTCTAACGCTGCTTTTGATCCTGCTCCTTCCGTTTCCTGCCGAGTTGTTCAACTCGACATACGAAAATAACCACGACGAGATCAGGGGCTGGATCGGACTGAGGCCCAAAGACCCGGCGCGTGGCGCAACCCGGATACGTGGGTGGATAGCTTTCATTCCGTTCACGGTAATCGCGGCATTCCTCAACGGGTTCCTCGACCCAGGCTTCGGCGTAAACCGGCCCTCTCTGATCACATTGATCTCGTTGGCAGCAACCATCGTCGTTCTTACATTCGTGTTTGTTCTTCCCTCGAAGGTGCTGCTCGGAATGCTGGGGTGGCGTTCCCGATTCGACGTGCTTCCAGGCTCGATTCTCATCGCGGTCGTTTGCGTGGTCGCTTCGAGAGTTCTGTCACTGGCCCCCGGTTACCTGTACGGATTGGTAGCAGGCCTGGTAATGATCAGCGAGACCCCCGAGAAGGAGGAGGGGCAAGGGTACGCATTTTCCTTTCTCTGGCTGATCATCGTTGCGGGCCTGTCGTGGGCAGCGCTCGTTCCCGTAAACGCCGCTGTTGAGGCGGGCAACAACGAGGATTGGAACCTCGTGCTTCAAACGGTCCTTGCCGCTACCTTCACGGGCGGTTTGAGCGCCGTTGCTTTCGGCTTAGCTCCCCTCAAGTTTCTTCCGGGCGAGAAGGTCCTTCGGTGGAGCAAGGTGGCTTGGGCGCTTCTTTTCGGATCAGGCGTGTTCGCTCTTCTTCATTTCGTTTTGAATCCAACGGCTGGGAATGAGGATTCATCGGTGCTAACCGCAACAATCATGTTTGGAGTGTTCGGGCTCATCTCGGTTGCGTTTTGGAGTTACTTCAGGTTCCGGCCTGCTCGGGAGTCAGAGTCTTAGGAAACTAAACCGCGAGCCCGGGGGCGGGGAAGGCAGCGCATGCCTCTGCGATCTCTCCGGCAATCTTTTCTCCAAGTGCCTCATCGTCGGGGGCCGAAACAACAGAGTCGATCCAATCGGCGATGCGGACCATCTCGCTCGTTCCCATTCCTCTGCTTGTAACGGCCGGAGTGCCCAGACGAATGCCGGACGGGTCCGCGGGTTTGCGAGGATCGAATGGGACAGTGTTGAAGTTCAGCTCGATGCCTGCACGATCGAGCGCCTTAGCTGCGGGCAGGCCCGTTATCCCCTTGTTGGTCAGGTCGATCAGCATCAGGTGGTTATCGGTTCCGCCCGAAACAAGGTCGAAGCCTCGCTCGGTCAAAGCCGCGGCCAGGGCCTGCGCGTTCTCGACGATCTTGTGGGCATACGTTTTGAACTCCGGCTTGGCCGCTTCTCCGAGTGCAACCGCGATTGCGGCGGTCGTGTGATTGTGAGGTCCGCCCTGCAATCCCGGGAACACGGCGCGATCCATCGGCCTTGCGTGACTCTCTCGCGACATGAACATGGCACCGCGGGGGCCTCGCAAAGTCTTATGCGTGGTTGTCGTTACGACATCGGCCAGACCAACAGGGGATGGGTGGGCCCCACCTGCGATGAGGCCGGCAATGTGCGCGATGTCGGCAGCAAAGATTGCATCGACCTCTTTGGCTATCTCGGCGAACGTGTCGAAGTGGATCGTCCTTGGAATGGCCGTTCCTCCGGCCCAGATCAACTTCGGCCGCTCCCTTTTTGCAATGTCGTGAACCTGGTCGTAATCGAGGCGTCCGGTCTTCGGATCAACGCCGTAGTGAACGGGGTTGAACCATTTGCCGGTGGCCGAGACCTTCGATCCGTGGGATAGGTGGCCTCCGTGCGGGAGCTCCATCGACAAGAAGGTGTCGCCGGGCTTCAGGAACGCGAGGTAGACCGCGAGGTTGCATGGAGTTCCCGAGTAGGGCTGAACGTTTGCGTGCTCCGCTCCGAACAGTGCCTTGGCGCGGGAAACAGCTAACTCCTCGATGGGATCGATGAACTGCTGGCCCTCGTAGTAACGCTTGCCCGGGTACCCCTCCGAGTACTTGTTTGTCAGGACCGTGCCTGTTGCGGCGAGGACCGCTTCTGATACGTAATTCTCGGACGGAATCAGCCTGATCTTGTCTCTTTCGCGCTTTTCCTCGGCCTCGATGAGGCGCGCGATTTCCGGATCCGTATCGGCGAGGGATTTTCTGAGGTCTGCCACTTGAGCGTCACGGTACGGGGTGGCAAGGCATACGGTCAAACGCGTGCCAGAATGACCCCCCGAATGCAGCCCTACCTGTTGGTGCTTGCCGTCGCGGCACTCATCACGTTCAGCACGACGCCGCTCGTTTTAAAGCTGAGCAGACGCATCGGCGCGGTCGATACGCCGACCGACCGAAAAGTGCACGCGGTCCCAACACCTTCCCTCGGGGGGATCGCGATCTTCCTCGGATTCGTGGGCGCCATGGCCGTTGCATCGGTCATCGAGCCTTTCAAGCAATCCTTCCGTCCGCTGTTCATTTATCCAGCAAGAGAAACGATTGGGATTCTGGTTGCGGCCACGATTGTGTTTGCTCTGGGAGTGGTCGATGACCTCACCAAAGGAAAGGGCGGCGTTCAGGCCCCCGTGAAGTTGTCGGTGCAGCTCCTGGCTGCCGGCCTCGCTTTCCTGTTCGGTGTCAGGCTCGAGTACCTCAGGGTGCCGGGCGTCGGGGGCCTTTACGTCTCACAGGATGTGTCGGCAATCGTCACAGTGATCTGGATCGTCGTCGTCGTCAACGCAGTCAACCTGATGGATGGGCTCGACGGCCTGGCGGCTGGTATCACCTCGATCGCATCCATGGCCTTCTTCGTTTACACATACCAGCTGTCCCAGCAAGGCCTTACCGGCCCGGAGCCCACCGCGCAGGTGATCTCGATAATCCTCGTTGGCGCAACCCTTGGATTCCTTCGATACAACTTCAACCCGGCCAAGATATTTATGGGGGACTCCGGCAGTTACACGCTTGGCTTCCTGCTTGCCGCGGGCACCGTTGTGGGCATCGGCAGAACGTATCCGGGGGAGAGTCCGTCCGAGGACTTGCTCTTCTACCTGCCCCTGGTCATCCCGCTCATCGTTCTGGCGGTCCCGATCATCGACACCCTGCTGGCCGTCGTCCGCAGGGCGAGTAAAGGCCAGCACATCTTTCACGCAGATCGCGAGCACATTCATCACCGACTGCTGGAAATCGGCCACGGCCACAGGCAGGCCGTGATCATCATGTACGGGTGGGCCGGAGTGATCGCAGCCACCATGCTCGCCCTGACTTTCCAGCAGATGTACGTGCTGCCGTTCCTTGGCGGCGCCCTGCTGATGCTCGTGCTTTACACGACTCTGCCGAGGAAAGCCCGCGTAAAAACCTAGCTCTATGTTGCCCCGACGGGGGTCTGCTGTTACTATGCTTGTGAAAACTTTCACAAAGTCCGCCGGGCCAGTCGGGAGGGCGGAATGCGTGGGTTAGGATCGGTTTTCCCCAGCATGCCTCAAGACCCGGATAAAACGCCGTCCACGATGACGGGCTTCGGATTGGCGATGGGACTTTCGGCAGAGCTGGTAGCCACGACAGCGGTTGGAACGGGCCTTGGGTGGCTGATGGACAGCTGGCTCGAGACCTTTCCGGCTTTTCTATTTATCGGCGCTCTTCTGGGGGGAGCGGCGGGAGTCACCAGGCTTTATCGATCATGGAAGAGGAACTTTTGACCTTGGACGCTGGTGCAGGTTCACCAAAGAGACTGCTCATCAAGTCGGGCAGCCTCGGGATCATCGCCTCGATCGCGGGCTTAGGGTTTGGCGGCGCGATGGGAGCCCTCGGAGCGCTTCTCGGTTCCGTTGCCGCCGCCTTGTATGCGTCCGGATATTTGAAATCTCACATCGGGAGGGCAGGCCGTGACAAGTTCTACGACCCCGCCCTTCTCCAGTCGGCTTTTCTGCGGATGGTGCTTCTAGCGGCAGCGGGGGCCGGTGCCTACTTGTTGGGCCGTCAGGCGATCATCGGATTTCTCGCATCGTTCTTGTTTTGCTTCGGTGTTCTGGTTATCTCGGAAGCGGGTAGGGCTGCGAGGCAGCTGAAGACCCGCGGCGTTATCGGATAAGGAGTGGCTTGTTGTTGAACGTTGCGCTTAAAGCTGCAGAAGAAGAGTCCCCCTTTGTTCAGCTCATAGAGCACCTTTCTCCCCACCAATACGGCTGGGCCCCAGAGTGGGTGGTGGGTCCCTTCGACTTCTCAATCACGAACGCCGTGATGAACATCTGGCTGGCGTCGTTCCTGTGCATCGCTTTCTTCTGGATCGCTGCCAACAAGGCGAAGATCGTGCCAGCAGGCGTTCACAACGCAGTGGAAGTCGCAACCAACTTCGTCAAGGACAACATCGTCTACTCGGTTATGAGCGTGAAGGACGGCCTTGCCTGGTACCCCTTCATCGGCACAGTTTTCTTCTTCATCTTCTTTATGAACGCTGTGGGGCTCATTCCGTACATCGGCTTCACCCCCACCTCCAACATTTGGGTTACCGGCGCCCTGGCAGTGGGGATCTATCTGATGGCTGTCGCAATTGGAATGGCAAAGCACGGTCCCCTCAAGTTCTGGATCAAATCCCTAGTTCCACCCGATGTACCGAAGGCGCTTCTCATTCTCATGATCCCAATCGAGATCGTCTCCCAATTGGCGCGGCCCTTCTCACTTGCCGTCCGTTTGTTCGCAAACATGCTGGCCGACCATGTGATCTTGCTGATCTTCGTGGGGTTCATCTTTCTCGTCGGGGGCGGTGCTTTCGCCCTGGGGCACCTCGCCGTCATTCCGGTGTCGATGCTGTTTGAGGTTGTGTTCACCGCTTTCGCAATCTTCGTGGCCTTCATTCAGGCAGTCATCTTCGCTTTCCTCGCAACGATTTACATCAACGACGCACTACACCCAGGTCACTAGAGCAGTTAACGAAAGGAGCACACATTGGATCTAGCACTTGTTCAGGAGGGGGCCGGCGGTCTGACCGACACCGGTCTTGCCCTTCTCGGAGGCGGACTTGCGATCGGACTCGGCGCAGGAGGCGGCGCGGTTGGAATCGGCATCCTGTGGTCGAAAGGCCTCGAGGGCATCGCCAGGCAGCCGGACGCTCGAGGAACGTTGCAGGGACTCATGTTCCTGGGGTTCGCTCTTGCTGAAGCGCAGGTTCTCTACGCTTTCGTCGTCACGATCCTCCTTCTGTTCGTCCTTTAAGGAGGCGGTGAATGAGATTTTTCGCAATCGCAGCTGAGGAGGGAGGGGGCTTCAACCCCCTCGCTCCGGAGCCCGGCCTGTACATCTGGACGACGGTCGCATTTCTGATCGTCTTTGTTCTGCTGGCCAAGAAAATCTTTCCGAAGCTGCAGCAAACTCTGGCCGACAGAGAGGCCCGCATCAAGGAAGAGATCGAGCTGGCGGAGAAGACGCGGGCCGATGCGGAGAAGGTTCTGGAGGAGTACAAGGCCAGAGTCGCCCAGGCCCGTGACGAGGCAGGAAAAATCGTCGACGAGGCTCGCCAGGCCGCCGACAGCGTTCGCAAAGAGCTCACGGCCAAAGCCGAACAAGACGCCCGGCTCATTGTCGACAAAGCACAGCAGCAGCTTCAAGGCGAGCGTGATCGCGCGCTGGCAGAGCTGCAGCAGCAGCTGGCTACCTGGTCGACGGAGATCGCGGGCCGCATCGTCGAACGTGAGCTGAACCCGCAGTCCCAGAAGGATCTTGTCGAGAGCTTCATTACGAGCGTTGGAGACGGAAAGAAGGAATGAAGGACGAAAAGACGCTCGGTTACGCCAAGGCGATCTTCGAGATCGCAAAAGGCGAGAACAGCCTTCCGCAGGTGTCCGACGAGCTGTTCAGAGTGGCGCGGGCCGTCGAGTCCAACAACGAGCTGAGGCAGGCACTGACCGATATCGCCGTTCCTGCTGCCGGCAAGGAGAAACTTCTCTCCGACATCCTGGATAACAAGGTGTCACCTCACACTCTGGGAATCCTCAAGTTCGTCGTTGCGCAAGGCCAGTCACGAAAGCTGATTGAAATCTCTGATGAGCTCTCGCGGCTTGCCGAGTCGGAGTCGAAGAAGGAGATCGCCGAAGTGCGCACGGCCGTCAAGCTCGACGCAGACCAGGAGGCGAGGCTTGCGAAAGCACTCTCCGCGGCTACGGGGAAAGACGTAACCGTGAAAGTGATCGTCGATCCGAAGATCATCGGCGGCGTTGTCGCAAGGGTCGGAGATGTCGTCATCGACGGATCCGTGAAACACAAGCTGGACACCCTGAAAGAAGACTTTGGACCTAGGAGAAGTTGATGGCCGACCTAACGCTCGATCCCAATGCAATTCGCACAGCACTCGACCAGCTGCTCAAAGACTTCAAGCCCACGGTTGAAACCGAGGAGATCGGCCGCGTAATCGACGCCGGGGACGGTATCGCTCACATCGCCGGCCTGCCTGGAACCGTGGCGAACGAGATGCTGGAGTTCCCGGGAGGCGTCATCGGGATTGCACTGAACCTCGAGGAAGAAACCATTGGGGCGGTACTCCTTGGAGCTGCCGAAACGATTGAGGCTGGAATGCCCGTCAAGCAGACGCGCCAGGTGCTGTCGATTCCAGTCGGCGACGCGTACCTGGGCAGAGTCGTTGACCCCCTTGGAAACCCGCTCGACGGGAAGGGCCCCCTCGACGAGTCGAAGATCGATGGAAGGCGCGACCTCGAGATCCAGGCCGCATCGGTAATCGACCGACAGCCGGTGAGTGAATCTCTTGCCACCGGAATCACCGCTATCGACGCAATGACTCCGATCGGAAGAGGTCAGCGTGAGCTTCTTATCGGCGACAGGCAGACCGGAAAGACCGCGGTTGCTATCGACACGATCATCAACCAGAAGCAGTACTGGGGGACCGATAAGGCCGTCAAGTGCATTTACGTTGCGATCGGTCAGAAGAACTCGACCGTGGCTCAGGTCGTTGGGGCCCTGGCAGAAGTGGGTGCCCTCGAGTACACATGCATCGTCAACGCGCCGGCGGCAGCACCGGGAGCCCTCCGATACCTTGCCCCTTACGCTGGCTCTGCGATCGGCCAGCACTGGATGTACAAGGGTGAGCACGTGCTCATCGTCTTCGACGATCTGTCGAAGCAGGCCGATGCGTACCGCCAAATCTCGCTTCTGCTTCGGCGCCCCCCGGGCCGTGAGGCGTACCCCGGAGACGTCTTCTACCTGCACTCGCGTCTGCTCGAGCGTTGCGCGAAGCTGTCGGCCGAGCTTGGCGGCGGATCGATGACCGGACTTCCGGTGATCGAGACCAAAGAGAACGACATCTCGGCATACATCCCGACCAACGTGATTTCGATCACCGACGGTCAGATCTTCTTCGAGACCGACCTGTTTTACCAGGGGGTTCGCCCCGCGGTTAACGTCGGTACATCGGTTTCGCGAGTCGGAGGGGCCGCGCAGATCAAGGCGATGAAACAGGTCGCCGGCGCTCTGAAGATCCAGCTCGCCCAGTACCGTGAGCTTGCTGCTTTTGCACAGTTCGGAAGCGACCTGGGCAAGGCGTCACAGCAACAGCTCGCAAGAGGCGAGCGTCTTACCGAGTTGCTCAAGCAGCCGCAGTTCAGCCCCGTTCCGGTGGAGCAGCAGGTGGTATCCGTGTTCGCCGGCATGGAGGGCTACCTCGACGATGTTCCAGTCGTCGACATCGCTCGCTTCAACAAGGAGCTGTTGGACTTCGTTGGAGTGAGGTCGGGAGAAATTTACGAGCACCTGAGAACCAATGGCGACCTGCCTGCCGAAATCGAGAAGAGTCTGCGCACACAAATCGAGAGCTTCAAGCAGACCTTCGCTCCGAGCGAGGCGAAGGTGACTACCGAGCAGAGCCTTGGCATCGACGTCAGGGACTCGGACGACGCAGTTAGCGGCCTTATCGAGCAAGCCAAAGCCACATAGCCCATGGCTGAAAAAGCACGAGATATCGAGCGGCGGATCAAATCGATCGAGTCGACCAAGAAGATCACGAACGCCATGCAGTTGATTGCCGCAAGCCGAATTGTCAAAGCTCAGGCAAGAACCGAGAGGTCGCGCCCTTTCTCAAAGGCGCTGACCGCGATGATCGAGATGCTTGCCAGCGAGTCAAAGTCCTCACCCCTTTTGGCAGAGCGTGAAGAGATCAGCAACGTTGCACTGATCACCATCGCGGGCGATCGCGGTCTTGCCGGCGGTTACAACTCGAACGTTTTGAGGGAGGCCATGCGTGCAACCGAGCGGGAGCAGCAGCTCGGCAGGCAGGTACGCGTTACCAGCATCGGCAAGCGCGGCTATACCTTCTTTCGCTTCCGGCGGGTTCCTCTGGCCGGCAACTTCACCGGCGTTTCCGACAACCCCACCTACGCCGACGCGAAGAAGATCGCATCCCAGATCATCGAGGACTTCGTCGCAGGCGCGGTGGACAAGGTTCTGATCGCATACACCGACTTCGTATCCGTCTCGCTCCAGCGAGCGCGTGTCACACAGGTACTGCCGGTGCCCAGGCCGGAGGAGGAGTCGGCGCAGACGGAGCCATCCGCTTCGTTCGAGTTCGAGCCGGAGCCGGACGAGCTTCTGAACGCACTCCTGCCGCGCTACGTCGAGATGAAGGTGTACGCCGCTTTGCTGGAGGCCTCAACCTCCGAGCATGCCTCTCGCATGAGAGCAATGAAGAGTGCGACCGACAAAGCGGAAGACCTGATCAAAGTATTCAGCCTGAGGATGAACAACGCCCGTCAGGCGGAGATCACCAACGAGCTCGCCGACATTGTCGGTGCGACCGAAGCCCTGAGGGGCGCATAGGAGGAGCCATGGCAGTCACCGAAGCAGATGCAGCCAAGCCGCAGACCCTGGCCGAGGGAAGGATCGTCTCGGTAATCGGCCCGGTTATCGATGTGGAGTTTCCTCCGGAAGCTCTGCCGGAGATCAACTTCGCGCTCGAAGTGGAGCGGGACGTCGGCGGCAAGTCCGAGACGATTATCGTCGAGGTGGCGCAGCACATCGGCAACTCGATGGTGCGTGCCATCTGCATGGCGCCCGCCGACGGATTGAAGCGCGGGGCGGTCGTGCGAAACACCGGAGGACCGATCAGCGTCCCCGTTGGAGAGGTAACTCTCGGTCACGTGTTCAATGTGGTGGGCAAGCCCCTAGACGTCGAGGAGAGTGCTCTCGACATCAAGGAACGGTGGGCAATTCACAGAGACCCACCACCGTTCGAAGAGCTCGAATCTCAGACGCAGATTCTTCAGACCGGAATCAAGGTCATCGACCTTCTAGAGCCGTACGTTGCAGGTGGAAAGATTGGCCTGCTGGGAGGAGCGGGAACCGGAAAGACCGTTCTCATCAAAGAGATGATTTACCGCATCGCCCAGGAACACGGTGGTTACTCAGTCTTCGCAGGCGTGGGCGAGCGCACGCGTGAGGGTAACGACCTCTGGCTCGAAATGAACGAGGCCGGCGAGGCAGTCATTTCGAAAGTGGCCATGGTCTTCGGTCAGATGGACGAGCCCCCGGGCGTGCGTCTGCGCGTTGCTCTGTCTGCACTGACTATGGCTGAGTACTTCCGCGACGTTGAGCGCCGTGACGTTCTGGTCTTCATCGACAACATCTTCCGTTTCACGCAGGCCGGGTCAGAGGTGTCGACCCTCCTCGGGCGTATGCCTTCTGCCGTCGGGTACCAGCCGACGCTTTCGGGTGAGATGGGGGAGATGCAGGAGCGCATCACATCAACAAGAGGAAAGTCGATCACATCGATTCAGGCCATCTACGTTCCGGCGGACGACTACACGGACCCGGCGCCGCACTCGACGTTCGCCCACCTGGACGCATTCACCGCGCTGTCGAGAGACATCTTTGCACTCGGGATCTACCCGGCCGTCGACCCACTCAAGTCTTTCTCACGAGTTCTTGACGCCAGGTACGTCGGTGATGAGCATTACCAGGTGGCGAACGAGGTGAAGCGAATACTTCAGCGTTACAAGGACTTGCAGGACATCATCGCGATCCTTGGAATCGACGAGCTCTCGGAAGAGGACAAGCTCGACGTGTTCCGGGCCCGCAAGATCCAGAAGTTCCTCTCTCAGCCCTTCTTCGTCGGTGAGATCTTCACCGGTATTCCAGGTGTGACCGTGCCGGTCGAAGACTCAGTGCGAGGATTCAAGATGATTGTCGAGGGCGAGGTCGACCACATCCCGGAGCAGGCCTTCTACATGGTCGGGGGAATCGATCAGGCGATCGAAAAAGGCAAAACGATGGAGGACGAATAGTTGCCCCTGCAAGTCGAGCTGGTCTCACCGGAGGACGACCTCTTCAAAGGCGAGGCGGACTTCGTCCTGGCGCGGACGGTCGAAGGTGAAATTGGAATCCTGCCCGGGCACATTCCTGTCCTCGCGCAACTCGCTGCGCCATCCGAAGTGAAGATAAGGACGGGGGAGGGCGACCAGACCTTTCCGATCGACGGCGGTTTCATGACCGTCAAGGACGACAAGATCATCATCCTTGCGGAAGAACCTGCCGCCGAAGAGCCGGGGGCCGA
>DATLOJ010000050.1:0-4877 GCA_035536315.1 Actinomycetota bacterium
GCCCTCGTCCTCGGTGACACCGGGGGCCGCCACCGTTTCGCTGAACGGGTACAGGTTGCACACCACCAGATCGATCGGGGAGATCCCGTGCTCCTTGAGCTGCGCGAGATGTTGCGGCTTTCGCCTGTCGGCAAGGATCCCCCCGTGGATCTTGGGGTGGAGAGTCTTGACCCGCCCGTCGAGCATCTCCGGGAACCCGGTCACCTCGCTCACCGGAGTGACCGCAATTCCGGCCCTCGTCAAGACTCGGGCCGTCGTGCCGGTGGAGACCAAGGTCACGCCCATCTCAATGAGGCCTGTCGCCAGATCCTCGATACCGGTCTTGTCGCTCACTGATATGAGCGCACGCTTTATTTTCAAGCGCCCGCCTCCGGCGTGACTACGACTCTCCGGCCCTCGATCCTCGTGCGGCCCGCAACCACAGCGCGAACTGCCTTCGGATACAGGACTCGCTCCACCTGCTTGATCCGCTCGTGCAGCGTTTCCTCATCGTCCTCGTCGAGTACGGCGACCGCCTCTTGAAAGATGACCGGGCCGGTGTCGATACCCTCGTCCACGAAGTGAACCGTCGCCCCCGTCACCCTGGCCCCGTACTGAAGGGCATCCCTGACGGGGTGGGCTCCGGGGAAAGCCGGCAGCAGCGAGGGGTGGGTGTTCACGAGCCTTCCGGAAAAGTCCTCGACGAACCGGTGGTCAAGGATCCGCATGAATCCGGCCAGGCAGACGAAGTCGACTCCCGCACCTCGGATCTCCTCGGACAGGAGCTTGCCGTACCCGGCGCGGTCGAGACCCCCTGGGTCGACGAAACGGCCTTCGATACCGGCAGACTCGGCGCGCCTTAAAACTTCAGCGTCCTGCCTGTCGGAAATGACTAAGGAGATTTCTCCGGAGCCAAGCTCGCCCTTCGCGCTCGCGTCGATCAACGACTGCGCGGTCGTTCCGGCTCCTGAAGCAAGGATTGCAATTCGGGCACCCATCTGTTCCAACAATACCGGGCCTCGGGGGCCCTGCGTCAGGCGAGCGCTGCTTTTACAAGCTCCGCTACTTCGGAAGCGTTTCGGCCGACGCGAACTCCGACTGCTTCGAATGCCTCGGCCTTCGCCGCCGCTGTTCCCTTCGACCCGGAGACGATCGCTCCGGCGTGCCCCATTTGCTTGCCGGGCGGGGCCGTGAATCCGGCGATATAGGCGACCACCGGAGTCGTCATGTTGTCGCCGATGAACTTGGCTGCCCTCTCCTCTTCGTTCCCGCCGATCTCTCCGATCAGCACAACGCACTTGGTCTCGGGATCCTGCTCGAACCTCTCCAGGCAGTCGATGAAGCTCGTGCCCACGATTGGATCTCCGCCGATCCCAACGGTCGTGCTTTGTCCAATCCCCATCTGGCTGAGCTCGTGCATGATCTGGTAAGTCAGGGTTCCCGACCGCGAGACGAGTCCGACGGGACCGGGAGCCGTTATCTCGCCTGGAATGATCCCGACGTTCGCCTTCCCGGGAGAGATGAGGCCGGGGCAGTTGGGGCCGATCAACCTGGTGGTGTTCGTTCGTGCAAGGTGGGTGTACACGCGGGCCATGTCCGCGGCGGGAATCTTTTCTGTGATGCACACCGTCAAGGGAAGCTCGGCCCCCGCCGCTTCCAAAATCGCATCGGGAGCGAACCTCTCGCTCACATAGATGATGCTCGTATTGGCGCCGGTCTCTTTCACCGCCTCTTTGACGGTGTCGAAGATTGGAATTCCTTCTACGTCGCTGCCGCCCTTGCCCGGGTTCGTTCCCGCCACGATCTGCGTTCCGTACGCCTTGTTCCGGAGCGAGTGGAACGCGCCTTCCTTACCGGGAGACAGGCCCTGGACTACAACCTTGGTGCGTTCGTCGACGAAGATCGCCATCAGGCGAATACGACCGCCTTCACGTCCCCGAGCTTCTCGGCCTCTCGGTCGAAAGACTCACCGCCGTCGTTCGAGTAGAAGATCTCACCGAGGGAGGTGCCGAACACGACCTCCGAGGGCACCTTCGGGTTGATGATGAGCGCGCGGCGTTGCACGGCTCCGCGCAGGCCCTTGACGACGGTCCTGAAACGCCGGCCGGCGTCGGTGGACAGGTAGATGTCGCATCGTGCTCCGGTCTTGGCCTTCCACGATGGCGGGGGCCCTTCCGCTGCCGAGATGATCACCCTGTCGGCTTCCGCAGGATGTGCGGCGAGGCCCATCGAGTACTGCCTTGGGTTCGTCTGTCCCATCTGGCGCCAGTTGAACCCTTCGTCGTCCGAGCAGTACGACCCCTGCCCGGTCGTGACGAAAACTCTTTCGTGCTTGGCGGGCGATACCTGGATCGAATGGACATCCGATCCCGGAACCTCGAGGTCGAACCACTTCTTGCCCGCGTCTCGGCTGCGGTAGATCCCGCCTACTTCAACACCCGCAAAGACCGTCTTCGGATCCTTGGGGTGGGTTCCGAGGCCGGAAACCAAAGGTGTCCCCCACGGGGCGGTCCAGTTCTCGCTGTTGGGGGCCGAGGGGAATGCTGGGAGCTCTTTCCACGTCTCGCCGGAGTCCTTGCTGAACCAAACCCCTGCTGGAAGGGTCCCGGCAAAGATGACTCCGTTCGACGCGACCGCAAGGCCGTGCACTCCATCTCCCAGGTCCTTCGCTACAACCCGCGCGTCACCGTTTCCATCCCAGACCAAAATCATGCCAGAGTCAGTTCCCGCAACCACCTTGCCGGTCTGCAGCTTTACCGCCGCCAATACGGGCTCTGAGTGGAGCTTGGTTATTTCCTCGTCCTCGAAATGAATCAATCCACTTGAACCACCAATGAACAACCTCATCTAGCAGCCTCCACAGCTTTCGTTGCAGCCTCGGTCATGGTTGATGCAGTGATCAGCTTCGAATGATCGGACTCGGAAAGAATCCGTCTACCCTCTTCGGCGTTTGTTCCATCAAGACGTACAACCACGGGGACTTCAACATCCAGGCGGCCGAGGGCATCGACAATGCCCTGCGCGACCAGATCGCACCGTGTGATGCCTCCAAAGATGTTCACGAGCACCGATCGAACTTCGGTGTCCGAAAGAATCACCTCGAGCGCGCTCGACAGCATCGCCGCGTCGGCGCCGCCTCCAACGTCCAGGAAGTTGGATGCCTTGCCCCCCACCTGATCGACCATGTCCAGAGTCGACATGACCAGGCCCGCTCCGTTCCCGATGATCCCAACGTTTCCCTCTAGCTTTATGAAGTTCGAAAAGCCGCGCTCCTTGGCCTGCTTCTCGATTGGATCGGTCGCAACGACTTCTTTGAGCGACTCGAACTCCGGATGACGAAACAAAGCCGAGTCGTCCAGCGAAACCTTCGCGTCGAGGGCGACTACCTCTCCCTCAGCGGTCAGCACCAGCGGGTTGATCTCTACGAGGCTGGCATCGGCGCCGATGAAAAACTCGTACATCTTCTTTAGGAGCGTGGCCGCTCCTTTTCGCGCGGCCGCGTCAAGACCTGCCCCGAAGATCATCTCGTTGACCTGAAATCCGGCGAGGCCAAGAAGAGGGTCGACCTGAATTCGAGCAATCGCCTCGGGTTCGGTGGCCGCTACTTCCTCGATGTCCATGCCGCCCTTCGACGAAACGAGAAAGAGGTGCTTCTTGGACGAACGGTCGAGCATCACCGAGGCGTAGTACTCGGCCTTGATGTCCCCCGCCTTCTCGACGAGAACTCGCTCGACCACGTGGCCCTTGATGTCCATGCCCAGGATCTTCGTGGCGGCCTCAGATGCCTCCTCAGAGCCTTCGACGACCTTTATGCCCCCAGCCTTGCCCCGGCCCCCGATCTGGACCTGAGCCTTGATTACAACCCGTCCGCCGAGGGACTTGGCTACCGCGGCCGCCTCCTGCGGTGTGGACGCGACTTTGCCCTGGGGAACCGGAATGCCCCACTTCGAGAAAAGCTCTTTGCCCTGGTATTCGAAAAGATCCAAGCTCTACACGTCGCCTTCGGCTGGTGGGTGGGAAATAGTCACACGTTTTGGGGCTGCCCGCAGTTGGCTCTGACCCACTGGACGATTTCCTGGGTCGTGGCCCCCGGCGTGAAGATCTCTGCTATCCCTGCTTCCTTCAATTTCGGGATGTCGTCGTCGGGAATGATGCCGCCCCCGAAGACCTTGATCTCGCCTGCACCCTTCGCCCCAAGCAGATCAACCACCCTTGGAAACAGCGTCATGTGAGCGCCGGACAGACACGACAAACCGACCGCATCGGCGTCTTCCTGTATCGCCGCTTCGGCTATCTGCTCGGGTGTTTGATGAAGGCCCGTGTAGATGACTTCGAATCCTGCGTCACGAAGGGCTCTTGCTACGACCTTGATTCCGCGATCGTGTCCGTCAAGCCCTGGCTTGGCGACGACGATACGAATGCGCCCGGTTTCGTTGGTTGGCATGGGAAGTTGGGGTGGCTTTTTGAGCCGCATAACTGTAGACCAAAAAGTGGCGTCTAATCTAGGGCACTACTAGGGAGGACCCTTGCCAGCCACATCCCCGTTTGATGTCCGAGGGCTATTCAGCGATTTCGAAGCCATCGGGCTCGAACCGACCGCCGATCCTCTGGCCTTTCCGGGCTATTCCGATCAGCTCCGCACGGCTGCAGGTGGGGGCGAATCCGTGACGGCTGGAATCGGCCAAATCGGGCCGCACAAGGTTGCGGCTGCGATCTTCAACTTCAATTTCCTCGGTGGGAGCATGGGCATGAGGGCCGGCGATGCCCTCGAGGAAGCAATGTTCCTGGCCGCAAGAGAGCACGTCCCGTTCATTGCCATCACGGCGACCGGGGGGGCCAGGATGCAGGAGGGCATGGCCGCTTTGGCTCAGATGCCGCGCACGGTTGCCGCTGCGAGA
>DATLOJ010000051.1:0-16696 GCA_035536315.1 Actinomycetota bacterium
GCCCCTGGCGTGGGAACGGCCTGGACCAAAGTGAATATGTAGGGCTGGGCCCCCACCTGTTCCAGGCTTCCGCGCCTTCTCAGCTCCTCGACGACGGTAACCGCGTCGATCGGCTCCCCGCGGCCATACAGATCGAGGAACGCGCGGTAGATCTCGACATGAGCCGGCTTGTAAAAATCTTCGGCGGTCAGGATCTCGAGTACGACGGCAATCGCTTCGCGCGAGAGGAGGCATGCGCCAAGAACCGACTCCTCGGCCTCGAGGTTGTGCGGAGGAACCCCCGGCCCCTGCGCGCTCTGGCGAGAAGGAGCATTTCCGAGCCTGGCTACCATCGATTCCTCCCAAACGTACGTTCGGAGAGGATATTAGGGGTGGTTAGTGACAATGTGGATTGTGGAATTTGCGCTTTCCACAGGGCCACAGGCGCAGGTCTGCACAAGTACCCCGAGATGTTCACAGCGACTCCCAAAGCTTTCCTCCCCTTATCCACAATATGTTGTGTCTGCCGTCACGAGCAGCGCAATATATGGGGGTCGGACGGGGTGGTCAAGCTCAGAGGAAAGAAATGTTCCCTGCTTGAAAAAAGCCTTCCCGGCCTCCGTGGGGGCCGGGAAATTGGGGCCTAAGAGTCGGGGGTTTCGGCCTGCTCCGGCCCCGTCTTTTCGGCTTCTTCGGGGTCCGCCGCCGCGGGCACCGGTACGACCGGATCGGACTCTGTAGGCGCCGCTGCCTCTTTGGCTTCAGCAGGGGGGCCTGTCCCGTCAGAAATGACCTCGACTACTCCCTCGGCCACGACCTCGGGATGCAGAGCGATCTTGAAGGTGTGAGTTCCCAGCGACTTCACGGGCTCCATGGAGATCTTGCGCCGGTCGAACTGGCCTCCAAGACTCGCGGCGAGCGCTTCTGCAACGTCGCCGGTCGTAACTGATCCGAACAGCTGCCCCTCTTCGCCCGCCTTGGCCGGGATCTCGATGCGTGCTTCCCGAACCTTTACGGCGAGCTCCTCGAAGACTGCTTGCTCCTTGCGGACCCTTTCCGCTGTTGCCTTCTGCATCGACCCGGCCTGCTTCAAGGCCCCCTTAGTCGCGGGAATGGCCAGCCGCTGAGGTATCAGGTAGTTGCGGCCGTAGCCCGGCGCGACGTCGACTATGTCGCCCTTGCGGCCGAGCTTCTCGAGGTCCGCGTTGAGGATTACCTTCATCGGACCACGTATGGGAGGAGCGCGACCTCGCGGGCGTTCTTCACAGCCGTCGCGACTTCGTGCTGGTGATGCACGCACGTTCCCGTCACGCGCCTCGCCCTGATCTTTCCGCGGTCGGATACGAACTTACGCAGCAGCTGGACGTCCTTGAAATCGATGTACTCGATCTTGTCCTTACAGAAGTGACAAACCTTCTTGCGCTGCGGGCGCCCGCCACGCTTTTCAGTTTTGCGATCGGAAGTTCTTTCCCGAGAAACCTTACGTCCCAGCTGGTACCTCCTCGTTCGATGGCTGCGAAGGCTGATCCGAAGACTGCCAGTCTCCTGGCCCGCCCTTCGCCGCCTTGGTAACCGCAGCGGTCGCCCACCTAAGTGATGGACCAACTTCGTCGGCCTTGATCTCGAATGCGGTGCGCTTCTGGCCCTCCTCCGTCTCCCAGCTGCGGGTCTCGATGCGCCCGGTGACGATCACTCGCGAGCCCGTTGTAAGGGACTCTGCGATGTTCTCCGCCAGCTGGCTCCATGCGACCACGTTGAAGAAGTCGGTCTGCTCCACACGCTCACCCGAGCCCTTGGTGAACGAGCGGTTCACTGCGATCCCGAACTTCACAAGTGCGGCCCCCGAGGGCGTGTACTTGAGCTCGGGCTCTCTAGTCAGGTTCCCTATGAGGGTTACTGTGTTCGACATCTCTCTGCCACCTTCCTGCGGGACCCCCCGCCTAAGGCACCCGGACGATCTTGTGCCGGATGTACTCCTCACCGATATCAAGAAGTCGGTCCAGATCGCTAATCGCGTCCGGCTCTGCCTTGAAGCTGGCCACCACGTAGTGACCTTCGCTGCGGTGGTTGATCTCGTAGGCAAGCCTGCGCCTGCCCCACTGATCGAGCTTTGCCACCTCGCCCTTGGCTTCGACGGCCTTGGTAAAACGACTGACCGCTTCTTGGATGGCCGAGTCTTCCAGCTGCGCGTCGACGATGACCACAGCCTCGTAGTTACGAATCATTCAAATTCCTCCTGTGGACAACCCGCTCGGAAGGGTTCCGGTGGGAAGGCCCCCGAAGGGGCAGGACAACCAGAAACTCCAGGCATCGTAACAGCAGCTGTATGACCCGTCCATCGAAAAGCACTATAGAGAGGGGGTATGACAACGCCGACTGAGGGCAGCAAGAAAGTCTCGAAGGCGCGAATAAATCTTCGAGTCTCAGGCCGTCGCGGCCCGCGTTTCGGGCAGCTCGCGTACGGCCTTGACGGCCGACCATGCCAGAAGACCCAGGGCTAGGGCTCTCAGGAGGACCGCCACTTCGAACACGCCTTTCCATCCCGGATCCGGTACGTCGAACACCGTGAACCAATAAAACCCCGAGACGAACACCGCGACATCCGCGGCTAGATAGAAAAGGATCCTGGGCCACGAGACGTTCAGCAGCGCCAGCAGCGGTACGAGCCAGAGCGCGAACTGTGGCGAATGCACTTTCGAGAAGAGCAAGAAGGACGCGAGGATTCCGAGGCCAACCGCTACGACCGGATACCCCTGCGGTTCGTTGCGGCGAGCCCAACCGACCCCCAGAAAGAACATCGCAGCCACAGCGAACAAGATGAAGCTGGTGATGCTGACGAACCCCAGATAGCCCGTCTGTCCGGGCTGCCACCAGTCCCCATGCCCGGGAAACATCGCCTGGGAGTGGTGGGCAATCCAGTACCAGACGGTGCCAAAGTCGGGGTAGCGGTCGGCGTGAAACAGCCACACTCCCAGCCATCCGTTCGTTCCGGTCTCGCGCAGCTGCACCGAGCCGACGATCTCGGGCCAGTCCGGCCTATCCAGGACTCGAGGCGCTCCCCGGGCTAGCAGGGCGACCGGAAGATTCACTATCAAATAGATAAGGAAGAAAGCGCCGGCCATTCCGAATGCGCCCTTTCGGTCGCCCTTCGCCCACCTCGACAGCAAGGCCCCCGGAAGCAGGAAGGCCGGAAAGAGCTTTGCACTCGCTCCGGCGGCAAGCGCCCCGCCCGCAACGCCATCCCTATTTTGTTCAAGAGCAACCAGACCAATCGACGCAAACGCCACAGCGATCAGGTCCCAGTTGTGGAACGAGTAAAGGATCGTCGGAGTTCCGATCGCCCACAGCGCCAATCGCTTGGCCGTTACAAAGGGACGCAGCACGAGCGTCACGATCAACGCGAACGGCGCAAGAAAAATGCTCGAGAGCCGGAAGTAGTCGGGGTCTCCTGCCGTCATCACACCGGCCTCGTCCAGAAGGTGCAGGAGCCTTCCCATGAGATCCATGAACAGGCCCGTCAGCACCGGATATTCGAGCTGCACGTCGCGATAAGGCACGAGCCCATGCGAGATTCCTCTCACTCCATAAAGAGGCTGCAGATCGTTGTAGCAAAGGTGGCTGTACTGAAATGAGTCGGCCCACACGTTCGCCGCGCACTGCTGTTTGATCATGTAACCAACGGCAAGGCCGAGAAGCGTCGCAACGACGGCAACCCAGACCGGTGCGCGGCCGCGCATGGACATCGACATTGGACGCGGGACTTCCAGTGAAATTGCCATCGTGCGATGCGAGATTAACTAAGCGGCCGGAAAACCTCGCTAATTGTTATTCCCGCCGCCCGGCGGGTTGTTAGGTGGCGGCGACGGACTTGGACTCGGTGATGGTGCTGGCGATGGCGCCGGGGATGGCGAAGGCGATTGGCGGCCCGGAGGAGTTCCTCCCTGGCCCGGAGGAGGCTGCGGAGGTGCGGGCGGTGGTGAGGGTGCCGGGCTCGGTGATGGGACAGGGGACGGCGTCGGGGTCGCGCCTACGAGCTCACCGTCGAGCTTCGGCTCCTCGAAATCCGTCTTCTTGATCGGCTCCAGTGCCACCTGCATGAACTCCTTCCAAATGGTGGCGGGGAACGATCCACCGGTAACTCTGCGGTCGCGGACGTCGGTCATCTCGGGAATCTTTCCGTCCTCTCCCGGTGGGAACCCGTTCCAGACGACCGCAACGAGGTCCGGTGTGTATCCGGCGAACCACGCGTCCCCGTGGTTTTGCGTTGTCCCGGTCTTTCCGGCAGCCGGCCTCCCGATCTTGGCTCCCGTCCCGGTGCCGCGCTGGACGTTTTCCTCGAGGAGGTGGTTGACGGTATCCGCGACGTTTTCTTCCATCACGTCTTCTGATTTAAGCGAGCGATCTGCGATGGCTTTTCCGTCCGGCCCAAGAATTTTCAAGATGGCCACGGCGTCGGGCCTTTTCCCTCTTGCGGCAAACGTCGCGTAACCGCGAGCCATGTCGAAAGGAGTAACGGGGGTTGTCCCAAGTGTCAGCGCGCACCCAAAGTCACGATCGGGAATTTTCATTCCGATCTTTTCCGACATCGCAGCGAACTTGGCAGGGGTTATGTGATCGATCATCTGCGCGTAAACGGTGTTGGCGGACTTCGTCGTTGCCTCGATGATGTTCAGCTCGCCGAATCCTTCGTTATCGAAGTTAGAAACTGACCAATCCGATCCGTCTTCGTTTTTGCACTGCTTCGAGTTGATGTTGATTTCAGCGGGGGCCGGGAACTTCGAGTTCACGGAAAGGCCCTCTGCGACGAAGGCGGCCAGCGTTATCGGCTTGAAGGCAGAACCCGGGAGTCGCCCGCCCCCCTGCTTTTGGTCCGGCGTTGTTGCCGCATAGTTGAAGCCGCGGGCCCTTCCAACATCGTCAACGTTGCGGCCCCCGACCATCGCGCGGACACGCCCTTGCGGATCCATCGCAAGCAGCGCTGCCTCGGGATCGGTGTCCTGGTCGAAGACCTTCCGTACTGCCGCCTCTGCAGCGTCCTGCATTCGCAAATCCAAGCTGGTGAACACCTGTAGCCCGCCGCCCAGGACCTCTCGCTCTTCTATCTTGAAGTCCTCGTTGAGCATCCTGCGCACGTACTCCATGAAGTAGCCGGCCCTCGGAGAGCCCTGCTCGACCGACGTCCCGAGCTGAAAGGCAAGAACAACAGCCTGCTCGGCTTTGACTTCTTCTTCCTTCAAGTAACCCGCGGCGCGCATGTCGCTCAACACTTCGTTGCGGATCTTGGGAACCAGGTCGGCGGCCCTGTCCGGTTGGTAGCGCTGAGGTGCCCTGATGATTCCGGCAAGGTAGGCGGCCTCGCTCACAGACAAGTCTCTGGCAGGTTTCTTGAAATACGTGCGACTCGCCGCTTCGGCGCCGTAGGCGCCGCGGCCGAAGTAGACGGTGTTCAGATAAAACTCGAGAATCTTGTTTTTCGAGTACTTGCGCTCGATCTTTATCGCGAGCGCAACCTCCTTGATCTTTCGTTTGATTGTGCGTTCGCGCCCGACTTGCACATACGCATTACGTGCGTACTGCTGAGTGATCGTCGAGCCTCCCTGTTGGACCCCGCCGCCTTTCGCATTGCTGAAGGCCGCTCGCAGGATGCCTCTCAAGCTCACCCCGTTGTGCTCGTAAAAGCGCCTGTCCTCAGTCGCAACCACGGCCTCGCGAAGGTTCTTCGAGATTGCTTCGAGCTCGACGATCGTGCGGTCCTCTTCGCCGTGAAGCGTTCCGATCAGCTGGCCGTCGGCGGCAAGCACCTTCGTCGACTGGGCCCCCGGAACCGATTCGGGAAGGGGGATCTTGCCGAGAAATGCCGCAAGAAAGACCACGACGATCAGGGCGACCAGTCCGGCGCCGATCATCCACCAGCGCCGACGGATGAATGCGAGAGCGCGCGCGAATGGGGCGGCGACGGCGGTTGATTTAGGAGTCACTCATTTGTTTGTACCACCGAAATCGAACGTGCAACCCTTTCAGGTGATACGCAGAACGTGTTCCGCTAGAGAAACTGAGTTCGAAGACCTTCCAAAAGCAGTCTCAGCCAGGCGGCCCCCGCCAGCAGAAGCAGGCCTCCCGCCAACGGGGCCGCCCAAGCCGGAGCCGTGGGAATTCGCTCGTCAGGCCCGGCCCATTCCTCATGGGACTGTGAGTCCGGCATCAAAAGCATCCAAACTCCCGCAAAGCCCGCGCCAAGCAGAACCGAGATCCATGCGAGGCCACTCCTCGATCCGACCAGCGCGAACAGCAGAGCGAGCACCGCCGTCAGAAGCCCCTGCGACCCTGTCCGGCGATCGGTGTAGCGCGTCCAATTGAATGATGCGATCACCAGGGCCGCGAGCAACAGCGCCGCTACAACCGATCCAAAGGAGAGGTCGGGGCCCGGAATGAATGCAACCGCGACAACCAGGGCCGCCAGCGAAAGCATCGTTTGGCCGAGGAAGCCTGCAATTCCGGCAAGCACCGCTGCAAAGGCCAGCCAGTGATGCGCCCCCACACCTTCCAGCAACAACGCGAACCCGGCCCCCAACGCGATCCACACCGTGGCCTTTTCCTGAATCGACGTCACGTACCCGGCCGCAATGACTGCGATCGCGCCTATCACGAGGAGGGGGCCGGGAATCGATCGGAACTCCGAAATGAGCCATGCGCTCTGCCATACAGTCAGCAGAGTCAACGGCACCCAGCGCGCTTCTGCATCTGCCGGCAGCACCGCTGCTCGAAGCACGATTGCCGCGGCTATTGCTAACTGTCCGACGGAAACGCCTTTACCGATACTCCAAAGCCCGGTCTCCGAATGATGCGCGGTGAATCCGACGACAAGAAGCAAGTCGCTCAGGCCCACTCTTATAGCGACAGACGGTGAGGCCATCCCCGCTGCCGAAGCTCCGATGATGATCGCCGAGGAGACGGAGGTCATCGCCAATGCGATCAGCATGTTCCCGGTAAGCCACCCGGAAAGGAACGCAGCGCCTGCCGGAAGCCACCACCGCCACTGCCGGGCAGGGCCCTTGTACGAAAGCGCGCTGAGCGAAATCGCCGCCGCCGCTGCAAACAGAAAGCCAGAGACTGTGTTCAAACGAGCCAAGCCAGGGTCAGTGCCGCCGACGAAACGACTGCAGAAGCAACGATCCATCTGTTAGATGGGATCCGGCCGACTCGTGAGTGCGAGGCCGCGCCGGCAGCAGCCACAGCCGCGAGAAAAAGGACCGATACAGCCGCATAGGACCACGACGCAAGCGGGCCCGAGATCAAGGCCGCAAATCCTGGCCCGGCGAGGGGTGCAGCCGCGAGAGCCGGCGCTGCGCAGACAGCAGCGGCAGCCCATCTGTTCAAACGTGAGCCATTGGGAATCGGATAACAGGCGCCCCACACCACCGCCAGGCCAAGACTGACTACCGCAGCGAGCGCAATCACCGCGATGTCCTCGCTACTGCCCGAGGTGATCGCGGGGCCGAGTGCAGCCTGCGCGGACATGGACGCGCTGGACTCCCACGTTCCGTATCTAAGGGCCACCGTTGCCGCACATAGGAAGAGAGGAAGGGCCAGCCACACCGGTTCCTGCGCCTCTGCCTTCGGGCGCGCGACCAATGCAAAGGCGAGCACTGCGATTCCACCGCTCCACAAAGGAACATTGGCCCCCGAGGCGTGGACGGCCAGGACGCTGATCGCGACTGCAGCGACCCCGGCGTCGGTAGCGCGAAGAAAAAGACGCGGTTCATCCTGGGCGGTCACGGCCTCGGAAGGCTGCGACTCCTCGGGCACAATCGCCGTTTCTCTCCGGGTCAGCAGCGCGTTCACGAGGAATGCCGCGCCGATGGCCACAGCCGCGGTCATGACCGCGGCTACCAACGCGGCCATCAGGGAGTCGCTACTTGTGTCGGAAAGCTGAGCGCTTGGAGGAGGCGGGCTTGACCGTCCGTCCCATCAGGTAACAAGCAGACAGGTGATTCCATGAGCAGTCGAGGCAGACCTCGATGGAGTAACACCGGAACTCGTCGTAGTCGTTCTGAAGCTCCTGGTCCCAGCCATTGGGATAAACGGGCCTTCCCGAAAGATGCTTTAGCTGATCTCCGTAGACATAGCGAACCTCACGCAGCGACTCATGCCGGCAAACCGGACAGTTCCTCTCGATCTTGACGCCAATGTTGCGCGCAGCCCTCATCAGTTCGGGATGGGCGTCGCAGATGTCGGTCAGATTGAGAAGGCCGCTGCGGAAGTCCCGCAACACCGCCCTCTTTGCCAGGGTGTAGTCGGCAGTCCCAAACATCGCCAGCAATTCTAGGCGTTAGCCGAACCTCATTGGCGACTGTTCCCCTACCGCTGTAGCGGGCCTCAGCGGTTCTTCTCCCACCCCCGCGTTATTCCGCCAGGCAAACGGGTTTCATGGGCTCTGCGTATCTAAAAGCGCTAGGAATTACCAAGAAGGCGTTCTGTTGGACGGAAAACGCGCCTGGGAAGGGTGCGTTTGACGCGGTCTCCTTATAGCGGTTAGATATATCGGACCGATATATCGAGGAGATACCTTTAGTGATCGAGCTTGCCATCTTGGGGCTACTCAAGCAGAAGCCCATGCACGGCTATGAGCTGAAGAAAGAGCTCACCGCGCAGCTTGGTCAGTTCTGGCAGGCGTCCTGGGGCAGCTTGTACCCGGCCCTCTCGCGCATGGAGAAGCAGACCGCGGTCGAGCGGGTCTTCCCGAAGACCGACGTGAAGCGGCGCAAGAACATCTACCGGATCACCAATCTGGGCGAGGAGATGTTCCAGACGGCGCTCTCGGAGCACTCTTCGATCTCGGACGCGGCCCGCTTTGGCGTGAAGCTCGCGTTTTTCAGATACCTCAAGCCCGACGCGCGAGTCGAACTACTCGAGCGCAGGCGCGCGTACCTGAAAGAGAAGCTCGCCGAGACGAGAGAGAAGTTGCGTTCTTACAAGGAGCGCATCGACGCATACACCTACAGCTTGATGGAGCACGACGTTGACGTAACGACGGCAGACATTGCGTGGATCGAAAGACTGATTACCGAAGAGAAGGCGCATTCATGAACCGGGAAGATGGCAAGGAGAGTCCAGTGACTAAGAAGATACGAGTTGGAATTATCGGAGCGGGCAACTGCGCCGCTTCGCTCATCCAGGGGATTGAGTTCTACCGCGGAGCTGCGGAGAACGATCAGATCCCTGGACTGATGCACGTGCGAATCGGCGACTACCACGTCTCCGACATCGAGTTCACGGTTGCGTTCGATGTCGACTCCAACAAAGTCGGAACAGACTTGTCCAAAGCGATATTCACCGCACCGAACAACACGATCAAGTTCGCTGAGGTTCCGCATTTGAACGTGCCGGTGCTGCGCGGCCCGACCTACGACGGTCTCGGCCAGTACTACCGCGAAGAGGTCACCGAGTCGCCGGCGGCCCCCGTGGACGTGGTGAAGGTTCTTCGCGAAACCGGAACCGAGATGCTCATCAACTACCTGCCCGTCGGAAGCGAGAAGGCCGGCAAGTTCTACGCAGAGGCCGCGCTGGAAGCCGGCGTTGCCTTTATCAACTGCATGCCGGTATTCATCGCATCTCACCCAGCATGGGCCGACAAATTCGCGGAGCGCGGTATCCCGATCATCGGTGATGACATCAAGAGCCAGGTCGGATCGACGATCGTTCACCGAGTTCTCGCCAAGCTGTTCGAGGATCGCGGAGTGCATCTAGACCACACTTACCAGCTGAACTTCGGTGGCAACATGGACTTCAAGAACATGCTCGAGCGAGAACGGTTGGAATCCAAGAAGAAGTCGAAGACTCAGGCGGTCACGTCGCAGGTGAAGCGCGGCATGCACGCAGACGACGTCCACATCGGCCCCTCGGATCACGTGCCGTGGCTCAAGGATCGCAAATGGGCCCACATTCGCCTCGAGGGAAGGCAGTTCGGAGACATTCCGATGTCCGTCGACCTCAAGATCGAAGTCTGGGACTCCCCGAACTCAGCAGGAGTCGTGATCGATGCGATTCGCTGCGTCCGTCTTGCTCTGGACGCCGGCGTCGGCGGCCCACTGCTCGGCCCGAGCGCTTACTTCATGAAGTCGCCTCCGGTTCAGTACTCAGACGACGTGGCACGGCAGATGGTGGAGGAGTTCATCCATTCGACCGGCCCCGTCAGGACCGCACAAACGATCAACGTGAACGGGGCCGTCAATGGTTAAGCACGCGACGATCGTCACCTCGCTCGGAGACATCAAGGTAAAGCTGCTCGATGAGACAGCTCCGAAAACGGTTGAGAACTTCGTAGGCCTTGCTCAGGGCACGAAGGAGTGGAAGCACCCCGAGACGCGTGAGACTTCGAACAACCCCCTGTACTCGGGGACGATCTTTCACCGCGTTATTCCGAACTTCATGATTCAGGGCGGCGACCCGACCGGAACCGGAAGAGGGGACCCCGGCTACAAGTTCGAGGACGAGGTCGATGCAGGCCCGTCGTTCGACAAGCCCGGCTACCTTGCGATGGCTAACTCCGGCCCGAATACAAACGGCTGCCAGTTCTTCATCACCGTCGCGCCCACGCCACACCTGACGAAGAAGCACACGATCTTCGGAGAGGTAGTCGAGGGCCAGGATGTCGCCGACGCAATCTCCAAGGTTGCGACGAGCGCCGGCGACAAGCCGAAGGAAGACGTCGTAATAAAGGAGATACGCGTAGCCGAGGAGTAGTCCCCTATTTGGGCCTCTCCGCTATCAGCAGCAGTTCCGGGTGATCTGATCCGGGGAGTTGCTGTGAGTATTTCCCCGGCTCGACTCCGTACACGGCCATCGGGTCCATGCCCGCTCCGTTTGCGATCCATTCGAGCTCTCTGGGTGTGTAGCAGGAGTTCCACATCTCGAACTGATCCTTCGAGCCGTCTTCGCCGATAACCGCCTCTACCGTTTCGCTGAAGAGCATCTTCGTTGGGTCAAAACGGCCCGATTCCTTCATGTGAGTCAGCACGTAGAAAAGGTTCGCCGCACCTACGGCAACTTTGGATCCGCGCTTCATCGCTCGCTTCATCGCACGCAGGATCTTCAAGTCGTCCAGGCCAAGACCGAAGGCTCCCTCGCAGATGCTGATCACCGCGTCGAACTCGGAGTCGAAGGGCATGTCGGCGGCATCCATCTCGAACAGGGCAACCTGCAGCCCCTCGTCTTTGGCGGTGGTTCTTGCTACATCGAGGAAGTCTGAAGAGATGTCCACGCCGACCACGTCGGCTCCTCTTCGCGCTAGCTCGAGCAGGTGCCTTCCCGGCCCGCAGCCGACATCCAACACGCGAGAACCTTCCTTGATGCCTAGGACGTGTACGAGAAAGTCGACTTCTGCCGCCGTGCCTTTCGTGAACGCGTATCGCAAGTAAGCGGAACGCAGGTGCGCGGCAAGTGGCCGGTACCAATCGCTGCGTGGGGACGCGAGGTTGCCCTCGAAGGTCACTTTCGCTTCGTCTCGTGCCAGGCGAGCAGCCTTTCCTTTGCCTCTTCCGTTTCGATTACTCCCTCGTCCATCCTGATCGTCAGTAGAAAGTCGATCGCCTCGCCGACGACCGGGCCCGGCGGAACTCCCAGGAGATCCATTACCTCCAACCCATCCAGAGCCGGCCTGATCCTTTCGAGGTCCTCTTTCTGCCTGAGCTGCGCGACCCGTTCCTCCAACTCGTCCATACGTCTGGAAAGGCGAAGGGCTTTGGCGGGGTTCTGTGTCGTGCAGTCCGCCCGAACGAGCATGTTCAGCTTCATGTAGAGGCCCCCTGCGTCGCGCACGTACCGTCGCACAGCCTTGTCCGTCCACCCCAGCCGGTAGGTGTGAAAGCGCAGGTGCAGATACACCAGCAGCCGCACCTCTTCAATCAAGCGGGCCGGGTAACGCAGCTCCTTGAGCCTGGCCTCCGTCATCTCCGCGCCCACGACCTCATGGTGATGAAACGACACGCCCTTGGGCGTTACTTGCTTGGTCTTTGGCTTGCCGACATCGTGAAACAACGCAGACAGCCGCAGAGCAAGGTCCGGCCCGTCGGTCTCTGCCGTGATCGCGTTGTCGAGGACTGCCAGCGTGTGACGAAACACATCCTTGTGGCGGTGCACGGGGTCTTGCTCGAGCTGAAGCGCCGGCAGCTCTGGAATGAACTCGTCGGCAAGGCCCGTAGCGGTAGCGATGTCCAAAGCCGCCGCCGGGCGGATGCCAAGAATCAACTTGGAGAACTCGTCACGGATTCTCTCCTTAGAGATTATCGAGAGCCTCTCGTGCATCTGGGCGATGGCATCGCGCACATCGTCTGCAAGCTCGAACTGAAGAGTCGAAACAAATCGCAGGGCGCGAAGCATTCTGAGCGGGTCGTCGTTGAAAGAGATGTCCGGGCCGAGCGGAGTGGCTATTCGCCTGGCCGCTAGGTCCGAAAGGCCCCCGAACGGATCGACGACCTCCACATCGGGCAGCTCTATCGCCATCGCGTTCACCGTGAAATCTCGTCTGGACAGGTCCGTTTTCAAGTCGGACGCGAACTCCACCTCCGGGTTGCGCGAGTCCTCCCGGTACACCTCGCGCCGAAATGTCGTGACCTCGATCGCGTGCCCGTCCTTTTGAACTGCAAGCGTGCCGAACTGCCTGCCGGTGGTTCTGGCCTTGCTGCGCGCCCAGCGGGCGAGAACCTTCTCTGACTCCTCCGGCAAAGCATCGGTCGCGAAGTCGAGGTCGGCGTGAAGATTGCCCAGAAGGGCATCTCTCACCCACCCACCGACCAGCCAAAGCCCGTAACCCGCGTCCCGATAGGCCTTGGCCGCGTCTATCGCAAGCTTGGGAATTTGAGGGCCGATTTGGTTTGTCACCGTGCCCGCAGATTACTCCGGGGTGCTGACGGAGTGGTGGTTAGCTCGGTATCAGACCCGCCTGTCTGATCATGATTTGGAAGTCGTGCGGGTTGGACGAAGCCGCGATTGCGTCCTCCAACGTGACCAGGTCGTTCTTGTAATGCTGCAGCAGTGACTGGTCGAACGTGAGCATTCCGTAGAACTCACTTTCGGCTATCACGTCGTGAATCATGTGGGTCTGCTCCGGGTTCACGATCAGGTCGAAGATCCTTCCGTTCATCACAAGGACCTCGACCGCTGGAACCTGACCCTTTCCGTCCTTCCGCATCAACAATCTCTGACTGATGATTCCGCGCAGGCTTCCTGCAAGTGAGATCCGGATCTGCTTTTGCTGATGAGGCGGGAAGAACTCGATAACTCTGTTGACGGTTTCACCTGCATCGATCGTGTGGAGTGTCGAGATGACAAGGTGTCCGGTTTCTGCCGCCGCGAGCGCGGCATGAACAGTCTCCTGGTCGCGCATCTCTCCGATGAATATGACGTCCGGGTCCTGGCGCATCGCTCGCTTGAGGGCCTGTGAGAAGTCCTGTGTATCTATTCCAATCTCCCGCTGGTTGACGATTGCCATGCGGTCCGGGTGCAGGATCTCGATGGGATCCTCGATCGTCATGATGTGCACGCTCTTTGTCGCGTTTATGTGACTGATCATCGCTCCGGTGGTCGTGGTCTTTCCAGAGCCGGTCATGCCGGTAACGAGCACCAGACCACGTGGGTTCTCGGCAACCTTTTCGACCACGGGCGGCAGGCCAAGGCTTTCGAACGAAGGTGACCCTGGGAGCACGCGCCTTACTGCAAGCCCGATCGTCCCCCTCTGACGGAACACGTTGCAACGGAAGCGGCCGAGGCCCGGAAGCGAATATGCAAAGTCGGCCTCCCCGACGGTGTTGAACTCATGCGCTACTCGCTCGTTCATGGCCTCGAACGCACAGCGCTCAGTGTCGTTCGGGCCGAGCTTTTCGAAATCGGTTCGGTAAAGGACTCCGTTTACGCGCACAACTGGAGGGGCGCCGACCTTCAGATGCAGGTCCGAGGCGTGCTTCTCGACCAGATACCGCAGGTATTCGTCTATCTGTGCCAAAGGCCCTCCGGGTCTTGTCCGACTGATAATAGTGGCGCAAACGGCCACCGGTCGCTAAATCTCACGAGAGCAACTCATCCACTACCGGTTTTACGGCCGCCAGCGCACCTGCCGAGTAGCCACCCTCCAGCACTCCAAAGATTCCGGCCCCCGTCTTCGCGGCAGAGTCTGTGAGCATCCGGGTGAGGTCCCCGTAGCCGTCATCTGTGAGGTTCTGCTGCCCGAGCGCGCGGTCCTCGTTCACATGCGCGTCGAATCCGCAGGAGATGACTATCAGCTCGGGGACAAACCTTTCGACGGCGGGAACGACTTGTTCGCTCATTGCCAGCCGATAGTCGGCGTCGCCGGAGTTGGCCACCATCGGCACATTCAGGTTCGCGCCCGGTGCGCCTTCGCCTCCGGTCTCACCGGGAGAGCCCGATGTGTAGGGGTACCAGGGGAACTGATGGATCGAGACGTAAAGCACCCCCGGATCGTTCCAGAAGACTTCTTGTGTCCCATTTCCGTGATGAACATCGATATCGACGATCGCTACGCGGGCCGCGCCGGCGCGGATTGCATGAGCCGCAGCCACCGCTGCGTTGTTGATGATGCAGAACCCCATGGGAGAAGCCGTGAGTGCATGGTGACCAGGGGGCCTCACAAGACAGAAAGACGGGTGTCCTTCTCGAAGAGCAGACACGGCCGCTGCGCAGGAAGCGCCTGAGGCGCGGAGCGCAGCGTCGAACGAGCCGGGGTTGAGGAAGACATTCGGATCCACCCAACCCCCGCCATCACGGCATGCCTTTTCCAGCGCGTCGAGGTACGCGGGGCTGTGAACCTGTTCGAGCGACTCCCTGGGAGCAGGTTCTGCCTGCAGGAGCTCAGGGCCGCCACTCTCGATGCCGAGGGACTTCAGGCAGACGTCGATCCGGGAAGGAAGCTCGGGCAACAGAGGAGGCGGGTTGTGTTCAGCATGCCCGGCGTCGTAGTAGATGGAAGGTCGCACCGGGTGGATTGTCGGTCATATCCTGCGCGCACATGCAGACGGTGACGGCACACTCGGCAGGAGGCCTCGTCGTCGACGAGGATGGCAAGCTCGTACTCACTTCTCGCAAGTCGTTCCGTGGCGACATCCAATGGGGCCTCCCGAAGGGGATCATCGAAAAGGGAGAGAAGCCGGAGGAAGCTGCGATTCGCGAAACCAGGGAGGAGACGGGCCTCGAGGTCGAGATCATCCGGAGCCTCCACCCGATTGAGTACTGGTATGTCCAGCCTGCCAGAGAAGGATCTCCGCCGGTTCGCGTGCACAAGTTCGTTCACTTCTTTCTCATGAGGGCAACCGGCGGGGATCCGTCCGCTCACGACGCCGAGACGGAGGAGGTCGGCTTTTTTGAAGCCACAGACGCGATCAAACGCTCGAGCTTCTCATCGGAGAAGAAGCTCATCAGGCAAGCGATCGCTGCGGGGCTCGAGTGAAAACGCTTCTCTTCATAGCTGCAGGCCTGGCTGCAGGAGTTTTCTCGGGAGCCCTGGGTGTCGGGGGGGCGCTCCTGGCAACTCCTCTCATTCGTTTTCTTGGCGTCACTCCTTATCTCGCGGTCGGAACGACTGTCCTTTCGATTCTGCCGTCGACGGTCACGGGGGCCTGGACATACGCGCGGGCAGGGTTCGTCGATAAGCGAGCGGCTGGCTGGACGGCCCTGACGGGCTCCCTTTTCACAATCCTGGGCGCGCTCCTCACCAGAAAAGTGGACGGACATCTGCTCATGCTTGCGACTGCTGGTTTCTTGATGGTGCTTTCAATCAAGCTGCTACCCGGGAAGAAGACATCCGAGCCCGGCGCAGCAACAGATATACCCGTAGCTCCAGTCTGGCAATTGAGTTTGATCGGCGTGGGGGCTGGGTTCTTCTCGGGACTGCTGGGAATCGGTGGAGGCTTTGTGTTGGTTCCGGTGTTCACCCAGTGGCTTCACTTCCCCCTGAAAACCTCGCTGGGCACTTCTCTTTCGGTAATTGCCATCACCGTGATTCCGAATATTGCAACCCACGCATATGTTGGGAACATCGACTGGAAAGTAGCGCTTCTTCTTGCGGTGGGGGTGGTTCCGGGGGCGCGAATTGGTGCTCTTGCCGCTATCAAGGCCCCCGAGCGCACCCTTCGCCTGATCGTCGCGGTCAGTCTCATCTGCGTCGCCACCGGTTACGGTGCTTTGGAGTTGACGCAGCTATCCTCGGAGTAGTGGCTCGCATACACGCAGCAGTGACGACTCTCCTGCTTGTATTTCTTGTCGCAGTCGCAGGAACTGCTTACGGTCAGACTCCCTCCCCGACACCCGCTCAGACCGACGGGATACAGGCAAGTCTCGAGAGCTTTCCATCGCATCTTGGCCCTGAAGGTGTGCTCAGAGTTGGCCTTCAAGTGACCAACAAAAGTGCGCGCAAGGCGGCCGGGCTCAAGGTCCAGATGGCTATCTACGACGGCGTTCCAAATCGCTCCTCACTCGAACGAACCTATCGGGGCAGTCTCGGCCGGTCGATAGGAAGCGACACGCTTTCAATTGCCGACGAAATTGATCCCGGCAGATCCAAATCGATCACAGTCGAAAAGCCTCTCTCTGAGATCGGGTTCTTCAGATCGGCCCCCGATCGCGTGTACCCGGTGAGGATTACGGTGCAGTCGAGTTCCGGCGCCGCAAAGCCCATCGACTCTCACATGGTCTTCTTTGCCCAGCCACC
>DATLOJ010000052.1:0-10245 GCA_035536315.1 Actinomycetota bacterium
CCTTGCTTCTCTTAACGATTTCTTCCGCGATCGCTCCAACCTGCGTTGACTTGGTGCCGCCGCCGGCTATCTGTCTTGCGAGTTTTTCGGCTTTCTGCTTCGGAATCTCCGCAAGACTCGAAGCCAGTTGGAGCGCGCTTCTTATCTGCTCGATCATGTGAATCTCCTTTAGTTCGGAGCGGTTTGAAGCAACTTTGGCAGGATATATCCTGCCAAGATGTTGGGGTCCACTTCGCTCATTCCCATCCACGACGAGAACCCCACACGCACATTTTCGATTCTCACAGCGGTGCTAATAGGCATCAACGTGTTCGTGTTTTTCTTTCTTCAACCCGGGGCATCGAGGGGCATCGACTGCCAGACCGCTCAGTTCTTGTACAAGTGGGGCGTCGTCCCGCAGGAGATAAGCGACAACGTCGTTCTCACCGGGGAAGTGCCGGGGGGGCCGGGATGCCGGCTGCTTCCCAAGTCTATTCATGTCTCATTGATCAGCTCGATGTTCCTGCACGGCGACCTGCTTCACCTCGGAGGCAACATGCTGTTTCTCTGGGTGTTCGGAAACAACATCGAGGACACGCTCGGAAAGATCAAGTACATGTTGTTTTATCTCGTCACCGGCCTTGCTGCTTCTTTCGCTCACATCCTCACGAACGCGGACTCTGTTGTCCCTACGATCGGAGCGAGTGGCGCGGTCAGCGGTCTGCTCGGTGCCTACCTGATCCTGTTTCCGAAGGCGCGCATCAAAGCGATCCTTCCTCTGTTCATCATCTGGCAGATCGTCAGGCTTCCTGCAACCGTTGTTCTTGGAGTCTGGTTCGTCTCCCAGTTCCTAATCGGCGCCGGTCAGCAGGCCGGAGGCGGCGGAGTCGCATGGATGGCGCACGTAGGTGGATTCGTTGCGGGAATGCTCCTCATTCTCGTCATGGGCGGCCGCAAGAAAGTGCGCCAGCAGCAGGTTCCTACGCCCGTCACTTACTCCTAATTACGAAGGAGCGAGGTCGCCAAGACTCTCGAGGATGTAGTCGGGGGCCGGAAGATATTCGCCCATTGGCGTGACGCCGGAGAGCAAGAGGGCGGACTTCCAGCCGATGCGTGCCGCTCCCTCGATGTCGGAGTCAAGCCTGTCTCCGATCATTAGCACCTTATTTGTACCGAGCATTCGAGCCGCCGCTTCCATCATCGGGAGCTCAGGCTTGCCCATCACGTTGGGGCGCATGCCCGACGCGGTCTCGATTGCGGCGACTATCGTTCCGGTACCGGGCTCCAGCCCGTTCTCGACCGGATAGGTCGCGTCCCTGTTCAAGGCGACGAAGTGTGAGCCGTTTCGAATTGCGCGGGCGGCCAAGTCCAGCCGCTGAAAGTCGAATCGTGAGTCCCTTCCGACCACCACTACTGCTGGCTGCTCCCCTGCGGCTGGCGGTCGAATGTCCAGGTGCGGCTCGAGTTGATCGACCACAGGTTGCGGGGCCAGTACGTACGCTTCGGCCCCCGTCAGGCTTCTTTCGGCCAGCCACCTGACCGTCACCGCGCACGTGTTCAGAATTTCCTCGGGGCTTGCATCGATCTCAGCGTCCCTCAGCCTTGTCGCCGCTTCCTCCGGAACATGCGCGCCGTTGTTAGTAAGAAAGACCACCGGCTTCGAAAGCCGCCGCAAAGCCATCATGCCTTCCGTCGCGCCCGGGAGTATCTGGGTTCCGCGCCAGATCACGCCGTCGAGGTCAACGGCAAAGCCTTCGAAAGTGTCGAGGGGAATGAGCAGTGGGTTATCCGGACAGACGTCCCAGTGCTTCCCTGTACGGTTCCGCATCAGGCTTCATCGCAATAGCAATCTTCAAATGCCCGATCGCCGCTGCTTTGTTACCGAGCCTGGCATGACAAAGCGCGATTCCAAAGTGGGCATAGTCGTCCGCGGGTCCGAGGTCGAGCGTGGCGGCGAACTCTTCCATTGCTCGCTTCGTGCGGCCACTGTTGTAGAGGGCTCGCGCCAATGCCTCTCTGATGGAAGCTTTCTCGGGTTCCATCCGCACGGCCTTCTCCAGAGTCTCGACGGCTTCGAGGAACCTGCGTTCGTCGAGAAGACGCTTTCCCTCGCTGAAGAAATCGTACGCGCCCCGGTCGCTCACGTTTTAACTATCGCGCCTCGGGGCGCGCCCTCCACACCGTTTGGCTGGCCCCCAGCCGTTTGTTAGGTGGTATAAGCCGCCCGATGTCCAAGCTCGTTCCATTCGAAGCCTTGACCTACGCCCCTGATTACGACCTTGCGAAGGTGACAACGCCTCCGTATGACGTCATCTCCCCGGCCCGGCGTGCGGAACTGGAGACCCTCGATGAACACAGCTTCGTTCGAGTCATCCTTCCGGAAGCCCCGGACGCTGCTGGGACGCCCGCCTACCGCGAGGGGGCCGAACTCTTTCGATCGTGGATCGGATCGGTTCTGGTTCGGCAACCGGCAGAGTCGATGTTTGTTTACTCGATGAGGTTCACGATCGGCTCGATCGAGCAACAGACCGCAGGAGTAATCGCGGGCCTGGAGCTCGAGCGCCTCGGCGAGGGAAGCGTTCATCCTCACGAGCGGACGTTGCCCGCCGCGAAGGCCGACCGGCTGGAGATCATGAGGAACACCCGCGCGAACCTCGAGCCCTTATGGCTTTTCTCCGCGGCGCCGGTGGAGGGGTTCGATCGCATCGTCTCCGCCGCGATGAGCCAGGAACCAGCAGCGGACTTCAGGGACCAGGACGAAGTGGAGCATCGATTGTGGCTGGTGAGCGAGCCTGCGACCGAGCAGTTGACGCGCGTTTTCGCCGGTCGGGATCTCGTTATTGCCGACGGTCATCATCGGTACGAGACCTCGGTGAGTTATCGAGACGAGCGCCGGGCCACGGACGGAAGCGGGCCGTGGGACTTTGCGATGGTCTTTGTGGTGGACCCCTCTTTCATGGCGCCGCCCGTCCTTCCAATCCACAGGGTGGTGAACGCAACCACAGAGGAGGTTCGCCGGGTGATCGATCTGAGCCCATTTACCGGCTCGGCCGAGGAACTCGGGGGCCTGGTTTCATCGGGTACCGGGCAGATCGGCTTGTTGTCGGGCAGTGAGGCGTTCACGATCGAGTACGAGGCGGATCTTGCCACCAGGTTCCTCGAGAACTCGGTCCTGACGCGGCTTGGAAGGGAAGTCGCTTACGAACACGACCTCGACGAGGCCATAAAGAAGGCCGGACAGGGGTGCGTTTTCGTTATGCCGCCCGCATCCCTGCCGCAGGTGGCCGAGAAAGCCAGAGCCGGTGAGCGCATGCCTCCCAAGACCACCCTGTTTTGGCCGAAGCCCAGGAGCGGAGTGGTCATGCGGGATCTAGCGGTTAATCAAGGGTAGGACGTTACAATTCAAGGGTTATCCCGATTACTCGCGAGGAGACTCATGCGCAAAAGTCGTAAGGACGCTCCCACTGGGCGAAAGGTCGTAATGATCACGGCCATCGTGCTGATTGCAGGAATCTCGGCTGCTTACGCGGACCAGGCGGATGTCCACCCTGCAGGTACCGGTCAGGGGTGGTTCTGGAGAAGCCGCCCCAACGTCGAGGCACCGAACATGAGCGTTCCCGGAGCGGGGGTTGCGGTCGGCGGTGACGTTTATACCCTTCCGTTGCCGCGGGGTGAAGGGACATTGGCGTCGAAGGACTGGCCCCCCGACCACCTCTACGTGGGATGGGATTCGCTTTCCAAGTCAGCAGAGATGGTTTCTGCCGTTAACTTCGACCTTTCGGAGATCCCGCAGGGGTCCAAGATCACCCGCTTCGTCATGACCCTTATCGAGCACCCCAACGGGCAGTCCCCCCAGGCCCACAAGGGAGCCAATCGGGCAGCGGCTCTTGCACAAGGGATCGTCGCCTGTCCGTGGCCTGAGTTCTTCGGGGGCACAACCGCCGCCCCTATGGATCAGGCCCCCGCGGCCGAGAGAAAGTGCGATCAGGGTATAGCAGGAGCCGCGGCAACCGAGCCCGAGGGGGGCGAAGCGGTTGCAATCAACCAGCTGTTCAAGTGGACATTCGACCTAACCCCCATGGCTACAAACTGGGCCTCCACCGAAAACCCGTCTATATCCCTGGAGCCCAACATGGCAGCTCCATCGGGTAGCAACTGGGTAACGTCGTTTCACTCGGGCGTCTACAAGCAAGACGGTCAGGCCGCACCCGGAGTTTTTGCGTCGGTCAGCTTCGAGCCGCCACCAGATGACGGGTCCGGCGGCATCTCTTTCGACGAAGACGTCTCTGACGTGGGAGGTTTCGAGAGCTTTGGAGGCAGCGGAAGCCTGCCCTCGGATGATCTGGCCCCAGGTGGGCCGCCCGCCAAGGCTCCAAGGACCATCGCATCGGGAGCATTTGGAGAGGGGCGTCCCGCCGATTTTTGGGACATCCCGGTTCTCATGTGGGTCGCCGCCATTCTGCTGCTCTTGTTCGTGGGTGGCTCCGGCTGGGCTTTGCAGTTCGAAGCTCTTGCCGGCCGGCCGCCCGGAGCAGCCAGTGCATTGATGGAGGGAAGGAACTCGCGTAAATGAAAAGCCGCACGAAACCGCCGCTACAACTGATCTCTGTTTGTTTCGCGCTGCTGCTTTTTGCTACCGCCTGTGGTCAGAAGCCCGAGGTCCATGTCGTCGGATCGGGTGGCGGTGGCCAGTTTGCTTCAGAGGAGCAGCTTGCGGAAGGCGAAGTTGCAGGTGAAGGGGGCCTAGAACCCGGAGCAGCCGGCGGTCAGTCGGGCGGAGCTGGTGGTACCGGCGGTGGCACGCAAAAAGGTGGGGGCACGGCAGCCCAGGGCGGGGGCGGACCGTCCGGTCCGGGGGACACGACCGGAGTAACCGCTACCGGGATCAAGATCGGCTTTCATGCACCTATAACGGGCGCGGCCTCGGTCGCGCTGGAAGACATTGCCGGCGGTGTGAACCTTCTCAAGCAGTACCTCGAAGGTAAGGGCATCAAGATTCACGGCCGCTCCACAACGACGATCTTGAAAGACGATCAGTACAACCCTTCGACGGCAGTAGCCGTCTGCAGAGAGCTCGTGGAACAGGAAAAGGTATTCATGCTCATCGGGGGGGGAGGAACAGACCAGGTTATTGCTTGTGCCAGGTATGCAGGTAGCAAGGGCGTTCCTTACATCTCTGCGGGGGTGACCGAAACCGTCCTCAAAGGTCTGAAGAACTACTTTGCCTTCAGCCCAAGTTATCCGGACCAGTCCAAACCCCTTGTCCAGATGATCAAGAACTTCGATGCCGGCCCCGCACGAGGCGGACGGGTACTCGTTGACCGTTGCAACGAAGCTGCAGCGGGGACGTGCATGGACCCCGACAACAACAACACGGGGCCGGGACCGAACAAACCGAAGGTCGCAATCATCTACTCGGACACTGAAGGGTTCTACGACGCGCGCGACGCGTTCATCGCTGCCCATAAGGAGGAGTTCGGTGGGGAAAGCCCCATCGTGAAGGACATCACCAAGTTCAACATTTCCGGCAACGAGGCTACGCAGCTGGTGACGCAGTTCAAACAGCAAGGAGTCGACGTCATCTTCATTCTTACGTCTCCGACCAACTGGACCACACTGATGAGCGCTGCTGGGAGCCGGTCCTCGGGACAGAGCTACTTTCCCAGATGGGTCGGTGTAGGGGTAACCAAGGGCCTCGACATCATCCCGCGGCTGCTTGCTTGCCCCAGCTACCCTGCTGCATTCAAGAACTCGCTTGTGTTCAGCCCGTGGTTCTCGGTTCGGCACCCGGACGCGGCTCAGTTCGCAGAAGCGTGGCGGGCTTACTCGAACGATAGCAGGGACTACAAAAGGGTAGACCTTGCATGGGGAACATACGGAGGGACTATCGCAATTGCTGCAATGCTCCACAACGCGGGCAAGAATTTGACTCGCCAGGGCTTTATTGCGGCCACTCAGCAGGCGCAGAACCTCAAATGGACGCCCGATATGGGGATCGAGCTGAAACAGGTCTATGGAGCCGCGTCCTACAGCGCCGGCAACCACTTCGGAGTCAAGGAATTCCATGTGCTTCACGGAGTGTGCGTTGGTGGCGAAGAGCAGGGGTATTGGGACCACATACCGGGACAGGGTCACTTCGTAAGCGGCTTCTGATAAAACTGCCATGACCTAATGGCAACCTACATAGTAATTGGCCTCGTCTCGGGGGTCGTCTACGGACTCGCTGCGCTCGGCCTCGTCCTCATCTACAAGGGCAGCCGGCTCTTCAACTTCGCGCAGGGCGAGTTTGGAACCGTGGCGATGTACACGCTTTATGTGCTCGTAGTGCTGAACGATTGGAGCTATATCGCGGCCGCGCCGGTAGCTCTCGTTGTTGGGATTGCTCTCGGCCTTCTCACGGAAAGGCTTGTCGCAAGGCCCCTGGCGAACTCCGCACGAGTCATCGGGCTGGTCGGCACAGCCGGGGCGGCGCTCTTGATGATCGGAACCCAACTCGTGGTAGCGGGACCCCTGCCCCACAACGTTCCCGGCGGGCTTTCCGGTCCTGGGTTGACCTTGTTCGGTTTCCGGATCCCCCAACAATCACTTCTGACGATCGCAGTGCTTGCCGTCGTTGCGGTTGTTGCCGCTTACTTTTTCCGCAGAACCTTCCTTGGTCTCGCGATTCTCGCGAACTCTCAGGACCCGGTGGCTGCGAAAGTTGTGGGAGCCAACCCGAACCGCATCTCACAACTAACTTGGGGAATCGCCGGCTTCCTGGGAGCGCTTACCGGAGTCGTTCTGGGTCCAAGCGTCGACTTTTATCCCGGCTTCATGACAACGATCATTCTGATCCCAGCGTTTACTGCCGGAATAGTTGGGGGCATGACCAGCCTCATTGGCGCATTCGTTGCCGGCCAGATCATTGGTCTGGTTGAAGCAATCGGTGGCTACATGGTCTCCAAGGAGCTGCCCATCGTGTCCGAGATCCCAGAGTTTCCGACTGTTCTTGTCTTCATTCTTCTGATCATCACTCTGCTCGTTCGCCCCCGCGGACTGTTCGGGCAGGAGGCGTAGTGCAGAACGTCGCTACCATGAAAGGACCGTTCGACGGCTTGCTCGAGGCGTGGCCGCGCAAGCTAATCCTGCTTGCGATCGTTGTTGTCGTCGTTGCCTTCCCCGCGATGGCAACGGAGTTGAATGCGTCGAGATACACCACGGCTGTCGTGTTCGCCGTTATCGGTCTTTCCGTCAACATACTCATGGGTTACGCGGGCCAGATTTCTCTGGGTCATCAGGCGTTCGTTGGAGTCGGCGCTTTCTCGGCGGCTTACCTCGCTACCAACACTGGTCTCCCGATCTATCTTGCGATACCCCTCGCAGGAGTGATCGGCGGAGCGATCTCGGCGATTCTTGGACTCGTGGCACTGCGAATCCAGGGCCTCTACCTTGCACTGATCACGCTTGCGTACGGCGCGGTTGCCGAGCGGTCTATCTTCAGTATTCAGGCGCTAACAGGCGGCGGAGCAGGCATTCCTGCCTTGCGGCCCGAACCTTTCGTTAAGGACAACACCTATTCGTATTTCTGTTTGCTGGTTCTGATGCTGGTCCTGTTTTTCGATTGGCGAATGATGAGAACCAAGTTTGGAAGAGCTCTTCTTGCGCTCAAGAGCAACGAGCAGGTTGCCGCTTCCTTCGGGATGAACCCCGTCTTCTACAAGGTCGGCGCGTTCGTCGTTGCAGGCATCGTTGCTGGTATCGGAGGGGGGTTGTACGCGTTCAAGGAGCAGCATGTTGTGTCTGCAGACTTCACCTTCGCCCTGGCTCTCACCTTCGTGATCATGACCGTGATCGGGGGCCTGGGGAACAGAATCGGTGTCGTGCTCGGATCCGCGTTTACTGCATACATTCCGGTGATCCTGAACTCCGTAGCGCGCTGGTTCGATGCGCAGTGGGTAATTCCCTACAGGCTTCTGTTCACCGCGCTGCTGCTGCTTCTGACACTTACGCAGTTCCCAGGTGGCATAGCCCAGCAGCTGCATCCGTTCACTGAGTGGCTGGTAGGAAAACCGTTCCATCTTCCTCATAAGAAGAAGGGCAAAGGCAAAAAGCACAAGGGAAAGGCGGCCACTACGGTGGACATTGCCGACGAGAGCGATCCCGAGGAGCAGCACTGATGGGGATCCTCGAAGTACGCGGCGTTACGAAGAGCTTCGGAGGAATCGTTGCCAACAGCGACATCACGCTTGATGTCGGCGAGTGGGAGATCGTTGGCCTCATCGGCCCCAACGGGGCAGGAAAGACGACACTGTTCAACTGCATCACCGGCGTTTACGGAATCGACTCCGGCTCGATTCGCTTCCGCGATGCCGATGTGACCGGCATGAAGACACACGAGCGCGCGGCGCTCGGGATCGGACGCTCCTTTCAGAACCTGGGACTCGTCAGGGGCCAGACGGTCCTGGAGAACCTGGTCACCGCCCAGCACATGACTGCTGGGTATGGAGTACTCGAAGGGATCGCTGGTTCGCCAGCGTCGTTTTCAGTAGAGCGCGAGCTCATCCGCCGGGCGGACCGCATTCTCGACTTCACGAACCTCATGGAGCACAGGGACGAGGTGATCGACGACCTGCCGTATGGAGTCCTGAAGAACATCGAGCTTGGAGCCGTGCTCGCGACGGATCCCCAACTTCTTCTACTCGACGAGCCTTCTTCGGGCCTGTCCCCCACCGAGTCCGATGAACTCGGCGAGATTCTGCTTCGCCTCCGGGAAGAGATCGGCGTGACGATTTTGATGATCGAGCATCACGTACCGCTGGTCGTCAGGGTCACTGATTACGTCTACGTGCTCAACTTCGGAACGCTGCTGACGGAGGGGAAGCCGAGGGATGTTCAGAAGCACCCCGAAGTCATCGCAGCGTATCTCGGAGGGGAAGTGGACCTGAACGGGGCTGCCGAAGATTCGGCGGTCGAAGAGCCCGGGGTCGAACCCGGCGACGAGTCCGGCTATTCGAGCCCAGCCGGCCTCTCACAATATGTGCCGTTGCCACGGGAGGCCCGACCACGGGCAGAGCTGCGCACTGGTACAGCCTCCAAGTCGAAAAGCAAAAGGTCTCGTAAGAGTTCGAAGTCGAAAAGCGGCAAGCGCTGATGGCCATCCTCGAGCTGCATGAGGTGCGGGGCGGTTACGGATCCCTTCCAGTTCTGCACAGCCTGAGCCTGGAGGTCGAAGAGGGACAGACTGCGGTGATTCTGGGACTGAACGGTGCAGGCAAGACCACGACTTTGCTGCACATTGCGGGAATGATGAATCCCTGGGGTGGGACCATTCACTTCGACGGGCAGGAAGCAACGGACTGGAGCACGTCCAAGTTTGTGGCCGCCGGACTCGTCCTTGTTCCTGAGGGACGCAGAGTGTTCCCAGCTCTGTCCGTCACTAAGAACCTGCAGATGGGGGCCTGGACGAAACGAAAGAAGTCCTCGTTCATAAAGGAGCGCATGGAGCTGGCGTTCGATTATTTCCCACGTCTTCAGGAAAGGTCCGGGCAGATGGCGGGAACTTTGTCGGGCGGTGAGCAGCAGATGCTGGCAATCGCACGCGGCCTGATGTCCGACCCTAAGCTGCTCATGATCGACGAGGCTTCCCTTGGCTTGTCGCCCCTGCTTGCGTCGAGTGTCTTCAACATAGTGAAGAGGATCAACGCGGACGGCGTTACGGTCATTCTCGTCGAGCAGAACACGGGGGCCGTCGCGATTGCAGACAAGACTTTTGTTATGGAGAAGGGATCAATCGTTTTCTCGGGAACGGGATCTGAGGTGCTGGAGTCGCCCGAGATTAGAGAGGCCTACCTGGGCGCCCCGGCTTAAGAGTCGGCAGGGAGCTTTTAGGGGTTACAGATTCGACAGGCCGTTAGGCCGGAATCCTCGGCTTCCGTCTTGGGGATCTGAGTCATCTCTTCCCGTCCTTCGACCAGCCTGCAGGTTGGGCTGTGGAAGCTCGACGCTCCGGCGATCACCATTTTGCCGTTGGCTTGAGAGGCGCCGTTGGATCCGAACGTCATGACCGACGACACCCTGCGGAGAATCTCGGTTTGCTCGAGCAGCACCTCTGTTTGGGCGGCCTGCTCCTTCTTGATCGCTCGTATGAGCAGTGACGAGCAGCCGAAGAAGACGAGGCCGAGCCCTGTAAGTCCGCCTGAGATCAGATAAGGAATCTGGCCCTGGGTGTAGTCGAGACTCGCAGCACCGTTCCAGCCAATCCCGATGAGGATGAAGCCGGCGACCAGA
>DATLOJ010000053.1:0-16853 GCA_035536315.1 Actinomycetota bacterium
CACAGTCGAAAAGCCTCTCTCTGAGATCGGGTTCTTCAGATCGGCCCCCGATCGCGTGTACCCGGTGAGGATTACGGTGCAGTCGAGTTCCGGCGCCGCAAAGCCCATCGACTCTCACATGGTCTTCTTTGCCCAGCCACCCGAGGTTCCGCTGCAGGTCGCGCTCGTGATTCCGCTGCACTCCCCCTCCATGTACAGAAGGGGCACTCAGCCCAACGTTGTAACGTCAAGCTCACTCTCGAGCGCCATGGACGATGGGCGCCTCGACCGGATAGTCGCCGCCATCGAAAAGAACCCCGACACCCCCATCTCGATCTCACCGACCGGTCTTTTGATCGACATGGTCGGCGACCTGTCGAACGGGTTTGAGTTTATGAATAAGGGTCGCCGTCAAACAATCGAGTCCACCGATCTTCGATCGGTCGGGGCAGCTCAATTCCTCGAACGGCTCAAGAGGCTGGCTGGCCGCCCTGCCACCAAAACCATCGCTGCCCCTTACAGCGCGGCCTACCTGCCGGGGTTGGTGCGAAACAACCTGGCCGGCCGAGCGCAGGATCAGGTAGCCCAGGGACGCCGCAGGATCCAGGACGGCCTGGCGACAGCACCGCTGGAAGAGTGGCTCGTTCCCTCCTACGGCCCCCTCGACGAACGCACACTGTCAGAGATTCGTCGCACACGTGTTTCCCGCCTTCTTCTCGATCCGCAAACGGTGCGAGCCGGCTCGGGTCCACAGCTGACCCCCGGACTGCCGGTTTCACTCGAAACGCGATCGGGCGAGGTGCAGGGACTTCTTGCGGATCCTGGACTTACGAGCCGCTTTTCGCAGCCGGAAGGTGTTGGACCCGTGGAGGCCAGGCAAAGGTTCCTGGCGGAGACGGCAACCATCCTGCTGGAAGCTCCCGCACGCGAACGTGCCGTAGCGGCCGTTGCGCCACTGACGTGGTCCCCGAGTCAGGATCTTGCCGAAATAATAATTACCGCTCTCGGGTCGGCGCCCTGGCTCAAGCTGTCCACCCCCGACGCGATCCTCGCCGAGTTCTCTGACGAACTAGTCGAACAGGACCTTGCTCCGGCGAACGTTGCACGGGAGGCCGGGCCGGAGCCACCACCAGCGGAGTACTTCCTAGAAATACAAAACGCCCAGGAGGCGATAAACGACTTCGCCGAGATGGATCCTCCTCAGTCCCGGCAGGCTCTACTTGCACAGCGACTCCTGATCGCGGAGAGCGCCGACTGGTGGCGCTCCGAGGAGGAGGTCGCGTTGGGTCAGTCTTTTGCAGAGTCGGTAAGGCCCGCAGTGCGCTCTGAGTTCGCAAAGATCGATGCACCGCGAAGGCAGGCAATAACCCTCACGTCACGCGAAGGCAAGATCCCATTAATCATCGGTTCGAGGCTCGACTATGCGGTCGACGTCGTCGTTCGCCTCGACTCCGACAAGCTCAGCTTCCCCGAGGGGTCTGAGAAGAAGCACAGGCTGCAACCGAGACAGCAGACCCTAGAGGTTCCGACAGTCGCGAAAGCCAGTGGCACCTTCCCCGTTTTGGTTCGCATCGAGACTCCGGACGGGACTCAGATCGCCTCATCGAATCTGGATGTCAGATCCACGGCGTTCAACGTCGTTGCGGTCGCCATCACTACAGGCGCGGCGATCTTCCTGGTCGGATGGTGGATGGTGGGCCTGGCGCGTCGCCGGCTCACTCACCGCATCGCTTGACGGACGCTCGAGCCGGTATCGGCCGCGGCGCGGCCGTTGCCTTTGCCGGAACGGCCCTTTCGAGGATCACCGGCTTCGTAAGAGTTGCGGCGGCAGCATTCGCCCTCGGCGTGACCGAGAGCCGGCTTCACGACACTTACAACCTGGCCAACATCACGCCGAACATCATCTTCGAGCTTGTGATCGGCGGAGTCATATCAGGCGTGGTTCTGCGCATCTACGTCGAGGTACGCGACAGGGAGAGCAAGGAAGAGGCCTGGATCTTCATCACGCGGCTAACAAAAGCCTCGCTGTTGGTGATGGCTGTGGTGGCTGGGATAGCAGTCTTTGCGGCTCCTTTGATAATGCGCCTCTACGCTCTGCGCGCGGGCGCGTCTGCGGACATTCAGCAAGAAGTTGGAACCGTCCTGTTGCGGCTTTTTATCCCCCAGATCTTTTTTTATGCCCTGTCTCAGATTTCGACCGCAGTTCTTAACGCCGAGCGCAGATTCGGAGTGGTGATGTTTGCTCCGGTAATGAACAACGTGGCGTGGACCGCAACATTTCTTACATTCGCAGCGGTAATCCCGATCCAGCAACGCGGTCTGGAGACCGTTCCGGTGAGCGGTCTTCTCATCCTCGGCCTTGGTACTACCTTCAGCGTGTCGCTGCTCGGCCTTACCCCATTTCTTTACATGCGACAGCTGGGGGCCGGACGCGTCAAGGGCACGGGAATACGCGACCCGCGATTCAGGCGTCTATTGGCATTGATGATTCCGCTGTTCGCTTACGTGGCGACCAACCAGCTGGGCCGAGGAGTCGCATCCGTGCTGGCCAACCAGGTGCGAGGCGGGGTCACGGCATACGACCAGGCCTTCATCTTCTTTCAGCTGCCCCACGGTCTGTTCAGCGTCTCGATCGCGGTGGTGATCCTGACCGGCATGACTGAGAGCGCTGTCGCGGAAGACATGACCGGCTTCGCGCGCAGGCTTTCTGATGGGCTGAGAGCTATCGCCTTCTTCGCGTTGCCGGCGGCGGCCGGGTACATCGCTTTGTCGCGGCCTCTTGTCAGGCTCCTTCTCGAGCATGGAGTCATGAGCCCGGCATCGACAGACATGATCGCCACCGTCCTTCGCTTCTGGGCGGCAGGAATCTTCTTCTTCTCGGCCTTTTACTTGATGCTCCGAGCCTTTTACGCGCTCGGAAACACCCGGACTCCGATGTACATCAACCTGGCTGCCTTCGGGATCAACGTGGTCCTGGACGTTGTCCTTTTCGCGGTATTCGACGACCCCGGCATGAAGATTGCGGGGCTTGCCATAGGCCACGCTCTGTCTTACGTGTTCGCCTCGGTGACCGCACTCATCATTCTCTCGCGCGTGGCGGGGCGGCTCGTTGCGGAGAAGCTAGGTTCCAGACTCGTGAAGATGGTTGGTGCTGCGGCCGCAACCGGTGCAGTGGCTTGGGCAGTAGCCCGCCAAGTCGAGCAATCGTTTGGAACCTCGAGTGTCGGTCTTCAACTCGCTCAAGTTGCGGGAGCAGCGGGGGCCGGGCTGGTAGTCTACGTTTTGCTCGCCAAGCTCCTTCACCTCGAGGAAATGCAGTGGATCGCCAAGATCGCAACCCGACGTTAGTGATGAAAAGCGACGCAGGGCAGATCTCGTCCTGGATCGTGAAGCTGGTCGTATTTCTTCTTCTCGGGGGCCTTGTGATCGTGGAGGGAGGCGGAATTCTGTTCCTGAGGCTGACCCTTCCCGATGCCGCGCGCGAGGCCGCACAGCAAGCCGGCTTCACCCTCAACCAGGGAGGCTCGGACGAGGACGCGCAGATCGTGGCTAGGGACTTTGCCGATACGAAGGGGGCTACATTCGTTTCGATGACCCACACGCCACTCGACAAGACTGTCAAGGTGACTCTCGAGAAGAAGTCGAGAAGCTTCGTCGTTCACAAAATCGGTCCGCTGAAAAAGTTCACGACCTTAGAGGCCACCGGAAGCCACCAGTACGGTAACTGAGCCGTCCGATGTCTGACGTTCTCTTAGCGGGGCGCTACCGCCTCGAATCCGAAGTGGCCTCGGGCGGGATGGCAACGGTCCACAAGGCCGTCGACGAAGTGCTGGATCGCGTGGTTGCCGCGAAGCTGCTGCATAAGCGTCTGGTCACCGACTCGATCTTCCTTCAAAGGTTCAAACTGGAAGCTCTTGCGGCCGCGCGACTCACTCACCCGAGCATCGTGAGCGTTTTCGATACAGGTGAGCACGACGGCGTTCCGTTCATGGTGATGGAGTTCCTCCCAGGCGGGACTCTGCGCGACCTGATGAACGAGGAGGGTGCGCTCGAATACGCGCAGGCTGCATCAATTGCCGCCGACGTGTGCGCAGCGCTCAGCCACGCCCACTCCTCTGGAATCGTTCACCGGGACATAAAGCCTGGGAACATCCTTTTCTCAGAAGGCGGACATACCAAAGTTGCCGACTTTGGTATCGCCAAGGCCGCCTTCGGCCCCGACCTGACCGATACCGGGGCATTGCTCGGAACCGTCAGGTACCTCGCGCCAGAGCAGGTGGAGGGATCCGAGCCTGACGCAAGGAGCGATATCTATTCCCTGGGGGTGGTCCTTTACGAGATGGTCACGGGAAGGCCACCGTTTGTTGGCGACAACGACATTGCAACCGCAACCGCCCGGGTCGATGCACTCCCCAAACCTCCGCGCGATCTAAGACCCGGAGTTCCCCGAAAGCTCGAGGCCATCATCATGAAGGCCCTCGCTCCCGATCCGCAGGAGCGATACCAGACCGCCGAGGAATTGAGCGAGGACCTTTCCGCATTCGCCGAGCCTGCCGAGGCCCGGATGGAGCGCACCGCGGTTGTTGCACCCGTTTCAAAGAAGCCCGAGTCCTTCGTAAAGAGCGAGGGCCGATGGCTGGTGCGTGCCCTGCTGCTCCTGCTTGTCGCGGCTGGGATCGTCGTCGGAGCTGTGGCGTTGGAGTTGATCGATAACCCGCTCGATCTCATTGACCAGCCGCTTCAGGCCAACGATCCGATAAGCATTGTGTCGTCGGGCAGCTTCGACCCGGAGGGGCAGGACAAGGAGGAAAACGACGACGAAATCGGGCTCGCATTCGACGGAAACGAATCCACCAGGTGGCGCACCGACACATATGCAACGGCCGAATTCGGCGACCTGAAGGAGGGGCTTGGGGTCTTCATCGACCTTGGCAGCTCGCAGCCGCTTAAACAGATCGAAGTGTCATCCGTCACCGGCGGATGGGAAGGAATGGTCAGGTTTTCGGACGACGGGGAAATCTGGAGCGAGGTAGGAGCATCGGAGCGAGTCGAGAAAACGCATCGCTTTCAGGTTCAGGCAGGGCACCGCTACTACCTGATCTGGATTACCAAGCTCGTCCGATCGGAGGGAGATGCCGGCGAACACCCCTTCTGGGTGGGCATCACGGAAATAAAGACCTACCGCTAACCCACCGGGGCGAGCGCCGACTAAGAACGAGTCTCCTGCAGCTTGCGCTCGACGACCTCGATCCCAATGCTGAGCTGCGCGACAACCTCGCCAACACGGGCCTTGAGATCCGACACTCCTGTGCCCTCGGCGCTCCGATACACGCGGAGCGCCTCCTCCCGAATCCCCCGAGCCTCCCCCAAGGCATCCCGCAACACCGTCAAGGCCACCCCCACCAAAACCGCCTCCTCTTCAATCTCCGTCGAAGACGCGACCTCTTGCCCAAGCTCCTCGAACACGTCCTCCACAACGTCCGCCGAAGACGTTTGCCCGACAAAGTCCATACCCGGCGGACCCTGTTCATTAGCCGCAACCTCGACTAGCGCCTCCCGATCCTTAGCAAGTTCCGTGTCGGAAAGGGAAGCACCCACCAAGTCCTCGGCGACTGGGACTTCGTCTTTCCCGTCCCCCCGGGGGGAATACTCCAAAGAGTCCTGGCCCGGGGGCGAACCCTGTCCCTCCTCGTCCAACCGGGAGGAATACTCCAAAGAGTCCTGGCCCGGCGGCGGGACCACCGCCTGAGCAGGGTCTTGAGAAGGCGTATCCCGCGCAGGGAATACGGGAGGCGGGGTGGCGGGGTCCGAGTGGCGACTCTGCCCGAATGACGACGGCAAGTCAGAAGTCCTTCGAGGGCGGAACCGCCAGGTTGGAGCAAGGGAGGACCCCGCCGCCACGCCGGCCGCGCGACCCGCGGGGGAAGGGGTCAATCGATAAGCGGAGATCAAACTCATGAATCCCCCAGCCACCGCCAGGCCCCCCGCTACCCAGAGAGTCGTATCAAACGACCGGCCGGTGTCGGCTGCCCAAAGAGTTCCCGCAACGACCGCTGCGATAACAATGGCTCGATGAGATTCGGCCCCCTCGGTCTCGGTCGTGCCGCGGAAGACAAACGACACCACGGCCGCGATCCCGGTGTATAGAAACAGTGTGCCGGGCCCCCGAACGATTCCGAGTGCGGCTAGCGCAATTGCGGCGACAAATGGAGCGGAGAGGATCGCGCGTGGGTCCGCCCTCTCACCCCAGCGCCATCCCAAATAAGAGCCCGCGGACCACGCCGCAACGAAGAACAGTCCTGATGTCGGGTCGCCGCCGAAAGCCACCTCGATGATGCGCATTCCGGCCACAAAAGCAAGAGCGAGGGCCGAATGGACTGCTGCATTGGAGCCAAGCACGCGGGACTCGCCGGTTCCTTCCCCCCGAGCGGCCAGCAACAATAGCGCCGCCGCTATCAGCAGGGCGTACCGGTAGCCCCAAACAACAACCACCACGACCACCGCGAACGACTCGACAACACCGCCCCAGTTCGGGCTCCCAAACACACCTTGCAACGAGGCAGGGACGCGGCGTCCAGCTCGTGCAGCCGCGCCGGCAAGAAGGCCTGCCGCCACCGCAACAGTGGCGCTGGAGGTGAAGTTCAAGACCAGCAGAGGTGCCGCCGGTCCCGCGTACCGCAGCCACGGCGGGGCGCTCCCGCTCAAGATCCATCCTGCCGAAAGCGCAATCATGAAACCCGCAAGCCCCAGAATCCCCGGCCCTAGCAGAACTGGAAACAGCACAGCGACGTAAAGTGCCCACTCCCCATTCAGACCCGCTGAGGAAGCACTGGCCGATACGTCATCGAATAAGGCGCGTAGCTTCATAATGGCCGCGGATGCGAATCCCGGACCTCGAGGCCTCCACCGATGAGGAGCTCGTGCGCGGCTTTGTCGAACACAAAGATCGCGACGCGCTCGAGGTTCTGCTCAAGCGACATGAGTCACGAGTGTACGGGCTTGCGTATCGAATACTCGGAAACCGCAACGACGCTCTGGAGGCCACTCAGGAGACCTTTCTTTCGGTTTTCCGAAACATTAGAAAGTTCAGGCATCAATCGGCATTTGCCACGTGGCTCTACCGCCTCACGTCAAACGCCTGCTACGACATCGGACGCAAACTCCAAAGGACTCCCGTTCCCGCCGAGGAGGTCGAAACAACCTCATCAGACAGGCCGGACAGGGTGGAATCCGCGGCAGGGAAGATCGACATCCAAAGGGCATTGGGAGGACTGTTGCTCGAACAGCGAACCGCGATGATCATGAGAGATGTGTATGGGTTGAGCTATCAAGAAATCGCGGAAGCGACCGACGCGCCGCTCGGCACTGTCAAGAGCAGAATTGCCCGGGGCCGCGAAGCCATGGCACATCTATTGGAACCAGAAAGCGCCCAGGCACGTCTAAGCGTTGAAGGTGGGAACTCTTAATGACCACTCACGCAACTCCTGAAACCCTCAGCGCGTTGATCGATGATGAGCTCGCTTCAGACGAACGCGCCCGTATCCAGGAGCACATTCACACTTGTGCCCAGTGCGCCGGCAGGCACGACGCGCTGGCATCGACGGCGCACAAGATGCGCTCGTTGCCGGAGGTTGTCCCAACACCGAGTGAATCACTCGCTCTTCGCAGGACCCTGCTTGACAACGTTCCCGTTAGAGCGCGAGCTGCTTCCGTTGCATCCACGTTTCTAAAGCGGACCCGTCCTCAAAAAACCTCTCCCGGCTGGGCGATCGCCGGACTCATTGGGCTCGTTGCAGTTGCCGCGGCTGGGTGGGCCGTGCTTCGCCCAAGCGGGCAGGCGTTCAACCCGGAGCCAGCCGCCGACACGACCGCGAGCGAGGTCTTCAATTTCGACAATGATGAGGAGATTCGCGACACACTGTCCGCCCACCCGGACGTACGAAGCGGAGCCGGCAAGTACACCGTGGCGGACGTGGGCACCGCTCAGGACGAAGCATCGAAAGTGGTGGCTGGAAGAGCCGGCCCCCCGCCGCAAGAGCAGCGCACCGCAACGGATTCGAGCCAGCAGGAGGAAGCGGGAGCGCCCGGTGCTGCGACACAGTCGGCTTCCAGCTGCCTCGAGCTAGTTCTTCGCCGGATTCCTTATCCCGCAATGCCCGTGCTAGCGCGCAGCGCGACTTTCAAGCAGGAGCCGGCATGGGTACTGGCCTACGCTTACTCGACGAACCGCCGAAAGGACGCCCCCTTGAACAGCGTTCAGGTTTGGATCGTGAGACCAGCGGATTGCAGCACGCTTCAGTACTCCAGCTTCAGAATCTAGGGACTCTTACTCCCACAGTCTGAACGCAGCAACAAACGCTGCGACGGCGGCGCTGATTATGAATCTCCCATTGAGCAGCGCGGCTGCCGGCACTCCAACCAAAATCGGCCCAGCCGCCAGGCCGATAAACGTGCAGGCCGCCGCCAGGATCGCCAGTCCGCGGTCGCGCCCCCTCTTGAATCCGCCCGCGGCGACCACTCCTGTCGCGAGACCGACCAGCAGCGGCAGAAGAAACCCGCCGATTCCACCAATCAGCACAGTCAGCGCAGCCCCCAGCACAGTAGCGACCACGAGGCTGTAAATGCCTGCCCTCACGTAGCCGAGGGTGTTCGGCCTCCTGGCGCTGGCAGGGGGAGCCGCGCACTCAGGGCATTTCATTCCTACGGAACTGACCTTCATGCAGTCGGTGCAGATAGGCCGGTCACACGCGCTGCATCTGACCCGCGTCTGTCTGCCCGCGTGCCTGTAGCAAGTAAGTTCGGGAGTGCTCAAGAAGCGAATTATGATCGCTGTATGCGGCGGACCGTTGTGGGCGTGCTCTTGATTTTCCTGCTGGTCGCCTGCACAAGGCCCGGAACCGATGATCCGACGGTTGGGGGGCCTGGCGTTCCGACCTCGACTGTGAGCCCATCCGGACGGCCCGACACTCCAGAGTGCTCCGGGCAGCAAGGCGGCACCGAGACGTATGTATGGCTGACCGATGTCTCCACGGCTCAGGGATCCGTTTCCGACACGGTGACATTTCAATTCCAGTCGGTCGGCGACCCTCAGGTAACCCCTGCCGTTCCAAAGTTCGAGCTCGCTGAGGCAGCTCCGCCGTTTGCAGACGAAAGCGATCGGCGGATTGAAGTGGACGGCGTTGTTCACTACCGGCTCATCTTCCACGGGGCAACGGGCGCGCACACTGAGGGCGAACGCGTCGTCGAAACGTATAAGGGTCCCCGTGAGTTCAAGCCGGGCTTTCCCGTTCTAGCCGAGCTCGAACTCTTAGGAGACTTCGAAGCGACGCTCTCATGGATAGCGGGCATCAGCCGTGACAGCTGCCCCAAGGTTCAGACTGATGACAGCGCGCTTCGCATGACCCTGGAGTTCCCGCACTAAAGATCGCGAATCGACCGGGGGGCTTGCAGGGCGGCGTTATCCTTCGGACATGAGCAACGAGAACCACCACAAGGCGATCGTCGTCGGGTCGGGGCCGGCGGGACTGACGGCTGCGCTCTACTTGGCAAGAGCCAACCTGGACCCGCTCGTCATAGAAGGATTCGAGGCAGGCGGCCAGCTGATGCTGACCAGCGAGGTGGAGAACTACCCCGGCTTCTCCGATGGAATCATGGGGCCGGACCTCATGACGACCTTTCGCAAACAAGCTGAGCGATTCGGCGCGCAGTACATAACCGACGACGCAACGGACGTGGCCGTCTCCTCGAGGCCGTTCAGAATCACCGTTGCAGGAGACGAGTACACCGCCGAAGCCGTGATCGTTTCCACCGGGGCGTCTGCCAAGATGCTCGGCCTGGAAAACGAACGGCGACTTCTGGGACGTGGCGTTTCAACCTGCGCCACCTGTGATGGAGCATTCTTTCGGGAACGAAGGCTCATAGTCGTGGGCGGTGGGGATTCGGCAATGGAGGAGGCCCTGTTTCTGACGCGCTTTGCTAGCAGCGTCACGGTGGTGCACCGAAGGGAGGAGTTGCGCGCATCCAAAATCATGCAGGAAAGAGCGCTCGCCAACTCCAAGATCAATTTCATTTGGAACAGCGGGATTGAAGAGATCCTCGGTGACACGACAGTTACGGGGGTCAGGATCAAGAACCTTCTGAATGGAGAGTCGACGGAGATGCCAATCGACGGTGTGTTCGTTGCGATAGGCCACACTCCCAACACCAAGCTATTCGAGAACAAGCTCGAGCTTGACGATGCCGGGTATCTGGTTGTGGGTTCCAGGTTGAGCTCTGACTTCGATCCCGTCTCGCCGTTTGCCACGCGAACCAGCGTGGAGGGCGTATTCGGAGCCGGCGATGTCGTCGACCACGTTTACAGGCAGGCGGTCACCGCCGCGGGGATGGGGTGCATGGCCGCGATCGATACCGAGAGGTGGCTTGAAGCACAGGGGCACTGATCATGCGCAGGCCACTAGTCGCGATGGCACTGGCCACTTTGCTCCTATCAACCCCTAACGCGTCCCACTCTTCCGAGGCAGCAAGTCGAGTCGTGGCCGAACGGCCCAGTTGGTATGCCCCCATCATCAAAGACGGGAAGGCGTTTCCAGTTGTTCTTCCTGCCGATGGCAGGTGGCTCAACTGGCGCGACACCTACGGGGCCCCCCGCATGCGGCTCGAGCCCGATGGGGTTTGGCGGCAGGTAGGCACCCATCAGGGAATCGACGTGTATGCGGAGCAGGGAACGCCGGTGGTTTCAATCTCGGACGGGGTGGTCGAAAACATCGGCTGGACGCTCTATTCGGGGTGGCGAGTGGGAGTGCGCGGAAGCGACGGACGTTACTACTTCTACGCACATCTGCTTCAGCCCTTCGCGCCGGGAATCGGCGGTGGCTCGAGAGTGAGGGCCGGCGACCAGCTGGGCTTGCTCGGATCGTCCGGGTATGGGGAGGAGGGAACGGTCGATGAGTTCCCCGCTCATCTGCACTTTGGGTTGCAGGCCGCAGGTGGGGCCTGGCTGAACCCCCACGAGATGCTGCGCGACCTGTACCTGCACTCTGTATCAACGCTTCGGGAAGCGCGCCGAGCTGAAGCAGAGCTCGGGAAGCGGCGGCAATCGGTTGCCGCCAGGGCCTTCGGGGCCGCTGCCCCGCCCAACGAGGCAATAGCCGAGCAGCTCACCTTGATCGAGCGTGAGGCAGCCCGCGTTAGGCCGAAGGTCTTCGGGGGAGACTAAATTGACCGGCTGAGCTAGAATGTTGCACATACAACTACTTTTAAAGGAGGGAAGGCGCCCGGCGCCTCAAGAGATGGCAGACCTGAATGCAGTTACAGACGACACGTTCGACAGCGAGGTAATCGACTCCCAGACCCCGGTCCTGATCGACTTCTGGGCGGAATGGTGCGGGCCATGCAAGATGATCGAGCCGCACGTCGAGGCCGTCGCACAGGAGACCAAGGGCAGGTTGAAGGTCATGAAGATGCACCTCGACCAGAACCCCCGGACCTCCAACAAGTACGGCGTGATGGGTATCCCGACCCTGGTCCTATTCATGGACGGGCAGGAGAAGACCCGGCTTGTAGGAGCCCGGCCCAAGGCCAACATCTTGAGCGAGATCGAGCCTTACCTGGCCAAGGCCACCGCCTAGGCAACTCAGCTCCAAAGGTGCATTTCCGGCCGCGGGCCGGAAAGATTCGAGGTCCCCAGGCACCGCGGGCACGGTAGTCTGAAGGCAGTGGAACTACTCAAAACAGGTCAGCGCTCGCGCGCTGTCCACAAGCTCCAGGATCGGCTTACCCAGCTCGGGTTTCAGATCGACGACTCCGAGCGCGGCGGCCTATTCGGCGCATCCACCCAGGCAGCGGTCAGGGAGCTCCAGCAACGGCGCGGTCTCAATGTCGACGGAATCGTCGGCGGCGCCACTTGGAGAGAGCTGGTCGAGAGTGGCTGGAAGCTGGGCGACAGGCCCCTTTTAGTAGCGGACCCACTCCTTCGCGGAGACGACATCCGAGATCTGCAGTCCAGGCTCAACGGCCTCGGTTTCGGGGCGGGAAAGCACGATGGGATCTTCGGGCTTCGCACGGAGATGGCCCTCAAAGACTTCCAGCGCAACCTGGCCGTAGGCGAGGACGGGATCGCCGGGCCAGAGACCGTCGCCGCTCTTGACCGGCTGCGCATGGTGCTGCGAACCGAGCTCGGCCCCCGGACGCGGGAAAGGGCCGCGCGTCAATCGTCGCCCAGGGGCATAAAGGGAAAGCGAGTGGCTCTCGACCCCGGTCATGGAGGGGACGACCCCGGCGAGGCCGGCCCCTCCGGGGAGACCGAGGCCGAGGTTGCCTTCCTGCTGGCCGCCCTTCTCGGCAGAATGCTCGAGGAGCGCGGCGCGATCGTGATGCTCACCAGGGGGCCCATAGAAAACCCCAGCGAGTCCGAGCGGACCAAGAGAAGCAACGACTTCGAGGCCGACCTTTTCGTCTCGATTCACTTGAACGCCCACCCCAGCGAGGTGGCTATGGGCGCTGCCACGTACTACTTCGAGCGTGAGGGTGTGGCCTCGGAGCCGGGAGAGCACCTGGCGGACATCGTTCAAACCGAGCTTGTGTCCATTGGGAGCCAGGACTGCCGATCACACGGGAAGGCCTACCCCATTCTTCTCGAGACAAGAATGCCGGCGATCCTTGTCGAACCTGGGTTCATTACGAACCCCGACGAGGCCAAGATGCTGGGGGATCAGGACGGGGCCACCCAAGTGCTGGCCTCCCTCGCGTCAGCAGTGGAGCGTTACTTCTCGGAGTAATCCTCGAGGAGCTGAAGGTTGGGCCTGACCCCTTTGCGCGGCGGAGTCAACAGACCTCCCAGCACTCCCAGCGCAACCGCCACCAGGAAGGCCTTTAGCGCTCTAATCGCTACTTTCTTCAGCCCACGCCCCCGGTGCAATCTGCCTGCAAAGTCGCTCGAGATCTTCCTGAGAACCGAACTCGATGATGATTTTGCCTTTGCCCTTCCCCATCTTTATTCCCACTCTTGTAGATAACTCGTCCCCGAGGCGCTCCGCAAGTGCAACGAGGCCCGGGGCCTCGGTGGAAGGGCGGGCCACTCGCGCCGTCCGCGAGGTGGGCGAAGCGTCGCGCTCCTGCCTGACGAGATCCTCGGTCTGCCTGACGGACAGGCCCTCGGCGAAGACTCGCTGGGCGATGCGCAGGATCAAAGGGTTTCCTAACAGCCCGTGAAGCGCACGAACGTGGCCGGCCGAAAGCTTGCCTTCGATAACCATGCGCTGCAGATCGTCCGGCAGCTCCAGAAGGCGCAGGGCATTTGAAACCGCGGGCCGGGAGAGCCCGACGCGCTCGGCCAGTTGCTCATGGGTAAGGCCCGCATCTTCGATCAGCTGTTGGTAGGCGGCCGCTTCCTCTAGGGGGTTCAGGTCCTGCCTCTGAAGGTTCTCGACCAGCGCACGCTCCAGAGCTCCACGGTCGTCCGTCTCGACAATGAGGGCCGGAATCATCGAAAGGCCCGCTCTGTGTGCGGCCCGCCACCTTCTTTCTCCCATCACCAGCTCGTAGCGGTCGTCGGGCTTTCGCCGCACGACGACCGGCTGGAGGAGACCAAGGCGCCCTATCGAAGCGCTGAGCTCGATTAGCGAACTTTCATCAAAGTGCCTGCGGGGTTGCCGGGGATTGGGCTTGATCGCGGAGACAGGGATTTCCTCCAGAACCCTCGCGCCTGACGGTATCAATGCCCCGAGACCGCGGCCGAGGCCTCCCTGCGGACTCAATGCTGATCTCCCTGTTGGGGCTGATACGAACCGTGATGCATCGACTCCTCCTCCACTTGTGCTTCGTTAATTTCTCTTTCGGCCTCCTGAAGCTCCACTTCCGAGCCGGGGGCGATCGCGCTCAAGGCCTCGACCTCAGGTCCCACATGAGGGCTGGGGGCGGTGCTCTCCTCGAGCTCGGCCGTGCGCTCATCAGGAAACGACTGGGTCGGCGGACCGGCCGGCGATCCTCCCTCCGCGAGGGCCTCCGGCGGTCCTGCCCTTTCCTCAGCGGTGTGGCCGAAGCTCGCAACCGCTCCATTTGGGAGCACCTCGCCGGGGGTTTGCCTAGCCAGCTGCTCTGCGACCGCACGGTACGCGAGAGATCCTTTGGATGTAGGCGCATACAGAGCGACAGGCTGTCCGAACGAGGGGGCCTCACTTAGCCGCACGCTCCTGGGCACTACGGCCTCGCAAACCTTGCCCGGAAAATGGCTCCTTACCTCGGCTGCGACCTGTTCCGACAGCTTGGTCCGGGCGTCGTACATTGTGAGCACGATCCCGCTGACGCTCAAGTCAGGGTTGAGGTTGCTCTGGATCAGAGTGACATTTTGCAGAAGCTGCCCGAGACCCTCGAGAGCGTAGTACTCGCACTGGATAGGCACGATCGCTTCTCCCGCAGCCGCTAGAGCGTTGATCGTGAGGAGGCCGAGCGAGGGGGGACAGTCGATGAGCACGTAGTCGAAGTCACCCTCGACCTCCTCTAGAGCCTTCTTCAGCTTGAGCTCTCGGGAAAACGCCGGGACGAGCTCTATCTCGGCCCCGGCCAGGTCGATGTTGGATGGAACGCAGAACAGGTTGCGAACGGATGTGGCTTCGATTGCATCGTCGATGGACCTGCCCTCGACGATGACCTGGTAGATATTTCCAGCTACCCTGTGAGGGTCGACCCCCAGTCCGGTGGTGGCGTTGGCCTGAGGATCTAGATCTACGACGAGCACGCGGGCGCCCTCGAGAGCCAGCCAGGCGGCAAGGTTGACCGTACTCGTGCTCTTACCCACCCCACCTTTTTGATTGACCACCGCCATAATCCGAGTAGCGGACGGTTTCGGCCAGGGAGTTTTGACGGTGGCAGCAGCCTTTTCAACCATGTTTACGCATGATAAGCGCCGATTGTGAGATATCAATGGAAGCGCGAAGCTTTTCGACTTCAATCGAAGCGATCCCCGGAAAGTCGTCTAGATTGGGCTTCGCTGCTTCCTCCCCGGAGGTCAGGACAATCAGGCCTCCGGGGACCACCAGGGGGCTACAGAGCTGGGAGGCACGCCTGGGAGCTGCCAGTGCACGGGCGACAGCCGATTCTGCCCTTTCAGGCTCCACGTCGGCCCATTCCTGCGCCCTGGACCGAATCACTCTGACGTCCAAGCGGAGGTCCCGGACTGCCTTTTCCAGGAATCCGACCGCCTTGCTGCGCGGCTCCACAAGCGTGCCCTTCCCGGGGTTCACTATCGCAAGGGGAAGGCCCGGCAGGCCCCCACCTGAGCCCACGTCCACGAAAGTCCGGCCCTCGAGGACGTTGTTCAGAAGCAACGCACGTGCAATCTGCTCGAGAATCTGTGATTCAGGAAATCCAACCAGGCCGAGGCGGCGAGCGGGGCCGGTCAGAAGCTCGGCAAAGCGTAGGAGAGACGGAAGCGCTTCCGCAGGGGCGAGGGACGAAAGCCAAGGGGGAACACGTTTCACGTGAAACTCTTCCCGGCCGATCCGTCTAAGAACTCTCCGCCTTTTGGATTACCACGCGGCGGCGGGGCTCGGCCCCTTCGCTGAAGCTCCGAACGCCCTCGATGCCGGCGATCGTGTCGTGGACAATCTTCCGGTCGTAGGCGCTCATCGGCTCGAGCTCAATCTCGTCGCCCTGCAGGGCAGCTTCGGCGGCTTCGCCCGCCTTCTCTTCCAGAGCGGTTCGGCGGCGGTCCCGGTATCCCTCGACATCGAGCTGGATACGCAAGCGGGTACGGGCTTGGCGCTGAATAACGGTGCGGAGTAGCTCCTGGATTGCATCCAGTGTTTGGCCCTTCCGCCCGATGAGCAGTCCGGAGTCTGCGCCGGTAATCTCGACTAGCAGTTGGCCATTCTCCTCGATCCGAGCGTCGACTTCTCCGTCGACCTCCATAGCGTCGAGCAGACCATCGAGGAAATCGAGAGCGTCCTCTCTGGCATCGGCCATGATCTGCTCCAGCTGTGCCTCGGTGGGGGCGTCCTCCCCCTCCTGGCGCGTCTCGTCAACATCGGCGTCCTCGACCTGCTCCGGCATGCTCTCGTCGCTCATCTGCGCTTGCCCTTCTTCTTCTTGCGCTTGCGGGCACCATGACCCTTTGGCTTGCCGCGCGGGGGCCCATTGGTCGTCGCCTTCTGGTTCGCCTGCCCGTCGGAAACGGACTTGCCAACCTGGACCACTCCGTTGCCCTTCGGGACTTCCTCCGCCTCGGGGAGCACGGCGGCCTTCGAAGGGGCCGGAGTTGCGATCTCCTCTTTCGTTCCCACCTTCCCGATCCCGTATTTGCGGTTCAGGATGGACTTTTCGACCACAGTCCACAGGGAGCTTGTGATCCAGTAGACCGTCAGCCCGATGGGGAATGAGAACGAGGAGATCACGATCATGTACGGCAGGAACTTCATCATTCGGGCCATGCTCTGCATTTGCCTGTAGGTGGGATCGTTTTCACTGCCCGGGGGAGGGGCCATGTCCGGCGCAAGCACCTTCTGCTGCAAGTAGGTCACAGCGAACATCACGACGACTGCGATGTAGTACGGCAACGCCTCCAGCCAGCCCCCCTGTCGGTACGCAAGTATCGGAGACAGGCCCAGCTGCATCCCCAGGAACACCCCACCGTTTCGCGCGACGACCGCTTTGAGGGCACTGCCTGCTGGAAGGTAGTAGCCGCCGATGCAGTTGTCTCGGGCGGTGGAGAAGAACTTCTTACAGCCTCTCAGGACCATGAACATGCCGAACAGAATTGGCATCTGGATGAGCATGACCGGGGCCATCTTGAAGCAGCCGGCCGGGTTGACGTCGTGCTCTTTGAAGAGCTTCATCTGCTCCTCGTAGAGTTTCTGCCGGTCGTCGCGGTACTTGGCCTG
>DATLOJ010000054.1:0-5579 GCA_035536315.1 Actinomycetota bacterium
ATCCCGTACTCACCGGAGCCGGGGATCCCGAAGAATGGGAACCTCTTCGCGACCCACGCGATGTTGTTTATAAAGACGTCCCCGCCTCCGAATATGACGGTCGGCCTGACGATCGAGTGAGGAACGCCGGTCGCCTTCAGCGCCTCCTCCACCTGCGCCTTTCCTCGAAAGTAAGGGAAGGGGGAGTCAAGAGCAGGCTTTGTGATGCTGATGTGCACGATGCGGGACACGTCTTGACTCATGGCCGCGTCGAAAAGGACCCTCGAGTTTTGCACCGCCTTGTCGAATGTGGTGTCGCCGTATTTGAAGCGAACCCAGTAAGTGTTGAAGAAGACATCGGCCCCCTCCATCGCGGCCCTGAGTGAACCGGGATCCTCGAAGGACAGGGGGAGGACCTCGAGCGAAGTACCGAATGGATTTGGCCGGTCGGGATGACCCGTTATCGTTTTGACCGCCCATCCCTTATCGATGAGACGCGACACTATGAAACGGCCCGAGTAGCTGAGCGCCCCGGTGATCACCGCTTTACGTGTCACCGTTCATCCTTCTGCGCTCATGACCGAACGGAGCTTCGACCTCACGCGAAAGCTCCTCAGGCCGCTTGTGCCCCGAACTTCGGCTTGGATCCTGTCCCCCCTGCCGAGCCCCAGGTCCCCTCTGGTAACCACAGGAAATTGAAGGGAAGCGCCTTCCAACGGCCACAAGAAAAGCTCGCCATCCACCGGCTTGCTGGTCTCGACGATGGTGGGGGATGTCCGGCCCGGGATCTCCGATCTGATTTGCCTGCTGACGAAGGTCACGGGGGCCGATCCCAGGAGTCTTCCCTGCGGGTCGTAGAACCGGACCTCTTGGATCCTCACTCTCTGACCTTTCGGCCGTCCATCCAGCCGAAGAAACAACGTCGCCGCCAGGTGAGTCTCGGAGTCCACCTGTGTCTCCGTTGACGGGGGTATCAAGGTGCCCGACGTAAGGATGAGCTCCGTGCGCGGGATGGTAGCGGGGGCGGGGATCACTGAAACTATTCCCAACCAGGCTGCCAGGAGGAAAACAAAAGCGTCGGCGGCCAGCCATCGCCGGGGCTGCAGCGCCCCCATACTGGCACCGCCGCACAATCTCATCTTCAAGCAGCATAACTTGGCGGTTCCGTGGTTAGAATGACGGCCGCGTACCACCCTTCAAGGAGCGGATGTAAATGACCTACGTGATTGCGGAACCCTGCATCGGCGTCAAGGACAGAGCCTGCGTTGACGAGTGTCCGGTCGATTGCATTTACGAAGGTGACGATCAGCTGTACATCCATCCGGAGGAGTGTGTGGACTGCGACGCCTGCCTTCCTGCGTGTCCGGTGGACGCGATTTTTCCGGGCGACAACGTCCCGGCGGAATGGAAGGAATACATCGAAAAGCAGGCCCAGTGGTTCGTCACCAATCCCGAGGCCTCCGGCGGAGCGGCCGAGAGCCCGTTTGCGCCGAGCGAGGAGCGCGGAGGCGAATAGCCCGGGCAAGCAGCATCTCGGGCAGAAGCTGTCCGTCCTGTATCGAATCGAAGATTCTCAGCATCCCTTCAATGAGGTCGTCGGCCTTCTCCAGCGCGTCCAGGGCCAGGACGATGGCGGCCACGACACCTTGATGATTCTTCGCAAAAGCGGCGAGCTGGTTGAGGTGGGGGCGGAACAAATCGTGAGCTGGAAAGTAGTCCCGCAGGTACAGAACCCCAGTTGATAGCGGTGTTAAAGTTGTTGCCCGAGTTTCGAAGGGAGAGTTAATCCATGGCAGCTCCGGTTAAGGAGCTGGATCGCGTCGTAATCAGATTTGCAGGCGATTCCGGTGATGGGATGCAGCTCACGGGCAGCCGCTTCACCGATGCCACAGCAGTTTTCGGCAACGATCTTTCAACTCTCCCAAACTTTCCGGCAGAGATCCGAGCCCCCGCCGGCACCCTGGCAGGAGTTTCGTCGTTTCAGCTCCACTTCTCAGACCACGACATCCTTACGCCCGGCGACGCCCCGAACGTACTGGTCGCAATGAACCCTGCCGGACTTCAATCGAACGTGAAGGAGCTCGTAACGGGCGGGATTTTGATAGTGAACTCCGACGCGTTCACGCAAGGAAACCTCGAGAAGGCCGGTTATCCGACGAATCCGCTTTCCGACGGGAGCCTCGAGGATTACCAGGTTTACGAGATTCCAATGTCGAGTCTCACTTTGGCGGCGGTCAAAGACATGGCGGTTGGCAAGAAGCAGGGCGACAAGTCGAAAAACATGTTCGCGCTCGGGGTTATGTCATGGATGTTTCACAGGCCAACGGAGCCGACCATTGACTTTCTTCGCAAGAAGTTTTCGAAGGTTCCCGATGTAGCCGAAGCAAACATCGCCGTCTTCAAGGCGGGCTACAACTTCGGAGAAACGACGGAGATGTTCGTCTCGACGTTCAAAGTCAAGCCTGCAGATCTGAAGCCGGGCAAGTACCGGAACATAAGCGGTAACCAGGCCCTTGCGTGGGGCCTTATTGCGGCTTCTCAATCCGCCAAACTGCCGCTCTTCCTGGGCTCCTATCCGATCACTCCTGCGTCCGACATCCTTCACTCCCTTTCCAAATTTAAGAACTTCGGAGTGAAGACCTTTCAGGCCGAGGATGAGATTTCGGCAATCGGCTCCGTCGTTGGGGCAGCGTTCGCCGGAAACCTTGCCGCTACAACCACGAGCGGACCTGGGGTAGACCTCAAGTCGGAAACGCTCGGCCTGGCTGTTTCTCTGGAGCTGCCCTTGATTGTCATTGACATTCAGCGCGGCGGTCCGTCAACGGGCTTGCCGACCAAGACCGAACAAGCCGACCTTCTTCTTGCGATGTTCGGCAGACACGGTGAGGCCCCCATGCCGATTGTGGCGGCGTACTCTCCGGCCCAGTGTTTTCACGCGGCAGTCGAGGCCGCGCGAATCGCACTCAAGTACAGGACGCCGGTCTTTCTTCTTTCAGATGGTTTCCTGGCGAACGGGTCCGAGCCGTGGCTCATTCCCTCGGTGGACTCCCTGCCCGACATATCGGTTTCATTTGCCACGGAGCCCAATCACGACGGCGAGTTCTGGCCATTCCTTCGTGATCCGGAGACTCTTGCGCGTCCGTGGGCCATCCCGGGGACACCGGGCCTGGAGCATCGCATCGGGGGCCTGGAAAAGGCAGACGGAACAGGCAACATCTCCTACGATCCCGAGAACCACGAGAAGATGACTCGCCTCAGGGCAGCCAAGATCGCCGGCATTGCCAACGACATCCCCGATGTCGAGGTCGACGATCCCGACGGCGCAGACCTGCTGGTGCTCGGCTGGGGTTCGACTTGGGGCACCATAGGTGCGGGAGTCAGAAGAGTCAGGGCCCGCGGATTGAAGGTTGCACGCGCTCATCTGACTCACCTCAACCCATTCCCGCGTAACCTCGGGAAGGTGCTTCGTTCTTACCCGAAGGTGCTTGTGCCGGAGATCAACATGGGCCATCTGAGCAAGATGATTCGTTACGAGTTCCTGGTAGACGCGCAGGGGTTCAACAAAGTCCAGGGCCTTCCGTTCAAGGCGGCCGAGATCGAGGCGCGATTGCTGGAGATGATCGATGACTGAACCAGGCGTGAACGGAAACGGCGGAGCTATCTCGACGGGAGAGATGACCCGCAAGGACTTCGTCTCGGACCAGGAAGTTCGCTGGTGCCCCGGGTGCGGCGACTATGCGGTGCTGGCAGCGGTCCAGGGAGTCATGCCCGAGCTTACGGTCGATAAGTCGAAGGTCGTCTTTGTGTCTGGAATTGGGTGCTCGAGTCGCTTTCCTTATTACATGAACACCTACGGCCTTCACGGCATCCACGGTCGTGCCCCTGCCATTGCAGCCGGCATTGTTATGGCTCGCCCGGATCTTCAGGTTTGGGTGGTGACCGGCGACGGCGACGCGCTGTCGATCGGCGGCAACCACCTCATTCATTCCCTTCGGCGCAACTTCAATTTGAAGATCCTTCTGTTCAACAACCAGATCTACGGGCTGACCAAAGGGCAGTACTCACCAACGTCGGAGGTAGGCAAGGTGGCGCCGTCCACTCCGATGGGCTCGATCGACCACCCGTTCAACCCGGTCTCTCTGGCGCTAGGGTCAGAAGCTACGTTCGTTGCCAGAACTTTCGACTCTGATCGCAAACATCTGATCGACGTGCTTCAACAAGCGTCCGAGCACCGAGGCTCCGCCTTCCTGGAGATTTACCAGAACTGCCCGGTCTTCAACGACGGTGCCTTCGAGCTTCTTACGCAAAAGGGTGGCAAGGTGAACTACCAGATCAGACTGGTGCACGGCGAAAAAATCGTTTTCGGTGAGAACAACGAAAAGGGCGTCGTGTTCGAGGACGGACAGGCCAAGATCGTCGATGTGGCAGACGTGGGAATAGACAAGATCCAGGTTCACGATGCTCACCGCGAGGATCCGAGCTTGGCCTTCGCGCTCTCGAGGCTCGCGCACGGCCCCCTTTCTCCCACTCCGGTGGGGATCTTCCGTTCGGTCAAGCGCCCCGCTTATGAAGATTCGATGGCCGAGCAGGTCTTGAACAGCCAGCAGCAGATGGGCCCGAGTGACCTCGAGGCGCTGTTGAACTCCGGCGGCACCTGGGAAGTCCCGGCCCGCTAGCGGGGGCCCGCTAGGCCCGCCACTAAGACAGCTTCTTGACGATCGGCCCTATCGAGGGGCGGTAGAGGTATCGCAGAACCGTTCCCGGAAGCACCCGGCCTCGCTCCTCAAATGCGACCCTGGCCCGTGGGTGTTCCAGCATTCCAGACCCCTTGAATGTGCTTCGAAAATCGATGCCTGCCAGGTGTTTGACGCTCTTGTATCCATAGTGCGATGGAGCCACGAGTCTTATGGGTGCTCCATGGTCCAGGTCGAGCGGTTTGCCGTTCAACATGTCGGCGATTAGAACATCGCCAGATAAAGCGTCTTCGATAGCAAGACTGGACCAGTAACGGTCGTCCCCTTTAAAAACAAGCCTTGAAGGGATAGGAGTTTCAGACGGCATCCGCGGCGCGATCAGCGCATTCCAGAACTCCGAGAATCCGTATCCGCTCCAGTGAAGCTCAGTTGCAGACCACGTCGTCACACAATGCAGATCCGAGACCTGCTCAACTCTCGTGAGGCCCGCTAGGTCGGTCAGGGGAATCTCAAAGGGCTCCTCGATCTCGCCGCCGATGGTGATGCTCATTGGATGACTCGAAGGCTTGTACCCGGCCGAAGAGGGCATGCCGAAGCGCGGAAAGTCCGGACGCTTCTGCTGACCCGGCGGAAGTTTTTCCATAGGCCTCTATGAAAGCACGCTCGCACTTGTCTCCGCGTGCCAAGTAGGCTGCGCGCGATGGCATCAGGAATGACTCACTGGGGGACCTCTGCCGCAAAGGGACTGAAGGCCCGCGGAGTCGACACGATTTTCACGCTCTCCGGCGGCCACTTGTTCCCCCTTTACGACGGAGCCGTCTCCGAGGAAATCCGGCTAATCGATGTGCGACACGAGGCGACGGCCGCATTCGCCGCCGAGGCATGGGGACGACTAACGCGTTCGGT
>DATLOJ010000055.1:0-3505 GCA_035536315.1 Actinomycetota bacterium
GCGCGCCATCACGCAGGTGTCTTCATCCTTCGTGTCGAGGACACCGACCCGGCCCGCAACACCGAGGAGGCGTATCACGCCGCGCTTTACGACCTTCGATGGGTCGGCCTCGACTGGGACGAGGGGCCGGAGACCGGCGGGCAGTTCGGGCCTTACCGGCAGTCGGAGCGTGACCAGCTCTATAGAGAGGCGGGCCTGAAACTCCTGGAGGAAGGCCGGGCCTATCGTTGTTACTGCACACCCGACGAGCTCGATGCCCGGCGTAAGCACGCCCTGGCCGAGAAGCGCAAGCCGATGTACGACGAACGTTGCTTTCACCTGTCCGACGAAGAGCGCGAAACGTTCGAGGCCGAGGGACGTCCGTCTGCAGTTCGTTTTCGAGTTCCAGAGTCCGGCTCCATCACTTTCACCGACATCGTGCGCGGCGAAGTCGTCACGGACAACGAACAGATTGAAGACTTCGTCATCCTGCGCTCGGACGGTTCACCGCTGTATCAGCTTGCAGTGGTGGTCGACGACGTTGGAATGCAGATAACGCATGTAATTCGGGGCGATGACCATCTATCGAACACGCCGAAGCAAATCCTTTTGCACCAGGCCCTCGGTGGAGAGCCGCCGGTGTTCGCGCATGTGCCGCAGGTGAGCGGGCAGGACGGCAAGCCCTTGTCGAAAAGGCACGGCTCGGTTTCCGTGAAGGAGTTTCGTGAGGGCGGCTATCTGCCGGAGGCGTTGATGAACTATCTGGCGCTTCTCGGATGGGGCACCGCCGAAGACACGATAATGCAGAGCCCGGAGCTGATCGAGAGGTTTCGCATTGAGGATGTCCACTCATCCCCGGCTCGCTTCGATCACGCAAAGCTCGAGTGGATGAACGGCGAATACATTCGATTGCTTCCCCTCGAGGATCTTGCAACGCGGCTGGAACCGTGGCTGGCGAAAGAGGGCCTGATCAAAGAGCCGCCGACCGAATCCGAACGCGAGCTCCTGGCCAAAGTTGTCCCCCTTATTAATACGAGAATTCGCCGACTCGACGAGGCTGCCGTGCTGGCCCGCTCGCTTTTCATGGATGTCGAGATGGATCCGGCTGCGGTGAACAAGGCGATGAAGGACGCGCATGTCCGGCAACTTCTCGAGAGGGCAGTGGTAAGCCTCGAGGAGCTGACCGACTGGCGCTATGACCTGATCGAAGAACGTCTTCGTCAGATTCAGCAGGAGATGGAGCTGAAGCCGAAGACCGCGTTCGGGCCGATAAGAGTTGCGGTCTCCGGCACTTTGGTATCGCCGCCGCTATTCGAGTCGATGGAGATCCTGGGCAAAGACGAGTCCCTCCGCCGCCTCCGCGGGGCCCTCGCGACCATGGGTGGCACCTCAAAAGACGAGCTCTAAGGACACGGTCCGCGCGCGCGTTTAAGGACAAAGCCGCTTTCTCCTCAAAACTTTGCTTCCAGGCGACAAAAACGAGGGGAAAGGAGATTTTTCCTCAGAATTGTGGGTCGCGGAATTGTAGGGTCATTCGCACACCGCCAAAGTTTTTCTCATGTCGCCATAAGTAAGGAGGTTCAAGTTGGATTCAGCCCAGAAAGTTACCTGGTCGACGATGCTCTACCTGTTTGCCGACAGATTCATTCCACCGGACAAGGCCCTGACCGTTGGCATCGAGGTTCCCTGCAAAAACATCAAGGTGCAGCGCAAGCCTTTGACTGCAGAAATGTTTGCAGTGGCTTTTCACTCACTCCGTGAGGCGGGCGTGATCACAATGGAACTGACGACCAAGAAAGTTCTCTTCGTGAAAACCACGCGCGTGGGAGTCACCCTGGTCAAGCAGGAATCCCGGCCCGGGCTCGAGGGGGCCATCGTCGCGAACGCCGGGGGCGAAGATCACGTGAAGGGCATCATCAGGGCGTGGTACGGACAGGACGTAGACGATCCGTGGTCGATGGTCATCAAGGAGGGCGTTGACGAAGCGATCGGCGCCGGACTGATGGGTCACGTCGACGCAGAGCGCGGGGCTGTCGGCTCACTTCTGATGGGTAAGACGCGCGTCGAGCCGAAATGCGAACAGATCGCGACGCTACAACCGGAGTTCGACCTATGGGCCGGACGGTGGGATCTGTTCAAGGGGAACGAGGCTCAGCTTTACAAAGAGCTCGTCGGCGAATGTGGCAACGCGATTCAGTCCCGCCTGGAACAAGACGACAACGACTGAGGCTTCAGACCGGCGCACCACGGGCCGTTGCTACACTTTGAAGCCGAACAGAATTGCCGGGTAGATCAATTGGCAGATCGCCTGACTCTGGATCAGGAGGTTCTAGGTTCGACTCCTAGCCCGGCAGCCATTTAGCGTCAGAGTTTCCTGCGAAGCGCGGCGGCGACGTTGCCAGCGAACTTCTTTGCTCCTTCGACCTTCTCTGCGAGCGTGGGTGCCGATGCCGCTTCGGTAAGGCCGCGCAACGTCTGCACGCTGGCCTGGTCGTATGGGTACCACCACAATCTGCGAAGCCTTGGAGTGATGTTCTTCCAGATGTGAACCGGAACTGAGAACTCCTTTAGGCCCAGCTCTCCGTTCAGTCGTCCGTACCCGGACTCGCCGGCGCCTCCCCACGGTGTCCACGGGATTCCTTCGGTTGCACCGTGGTCGTTGATGCAAACGGTTCCGGCCCGCAACTTCCCGGCGATGCGTTTGGCTCTGCTGTTGTCCTTCGTCCAAACCGACGCGGTGAGGTTGAAGCCATCCTCGTTGGTGCGACGTACCGCTTCCTCCTCGTCGCGGACTCTGATGATCGGCAGGACCGGCCCGAAAGTCTCTTCACGGGAAAGGTCCATCTCCTCCGTGATGCTCGTGAGGACCGTCGGCTTGTACCAACGGCCGGGCATCTCTTCATCGGATGGCCCGCCTGCAAGAATCTCGGCCCCCTTGTTTATTGCGTCGTCTACGTGACGTTTCACAGTTTCGAGCTGGGGGCCGAACGTGAGGGGGCCGAGGTTTTCATCGGGCCCTTCATCGACTCGCTTGAGCTTGCTGAGCAGGAGGCTGGAGAACTCATCCGCGACCTTCTCGTCGACGTAAACGCGTTCGATCGAGCAGCAAGTCTGGCCAGCGTTCATGAACGCGCCCCACAAGACTCCCGAGCTTGCAGTTTCGAGGTCGGCGTCATCACAAACAATTGCAGCGTCGATGCCTCCCAGCTCCATAACGACGGGAGTCAAGTGCGCCGATGCAGCTTCGGCAATCTTCTTGCCGGTTCGCGCTGATCCGATGAAGCTGATCTTGTCGACGGGCGCGTTGACCAAAGCCGCGCCAACTTCAGAGCCTCCTTGAATGACGGTTGCAACTCCGGCCGGCAGGGGAGCGAGGACCTCCCGTATGCGTTCGCCGACACCGGGCGTAACTTCCGTCGGCTTGATCACGATCACATTGCCTGCTGCCAGCGCGGCGGTCATCGACGCGAAAGCAAGATTGAACGGGTAGTTCCAAGCGGTGATGCAGCCCACGACTCCGTAGGGC
>DATLOJ010000056.1:0-45870 GCA_035536315.1 Actinomycetota bacterium
GCGAGGCTCTTCGAGACCCTCATGAATGAGAGGACAACGGCCGGGCGCGTGCAATCCGACGAAACCGTCGTGCCCGGCGATCGCAAGGGCGGCAACGAGTAGTGGCACTTCCTTTCTACGTTTCACCCGAGCAGTTCATGAAGGACAAGGCCGACTACGCGCGCAAGGGCATAGCGCGCGGCAAGTCGGTCGTTGCTCTCACCTATGCCGACGGAATCCTGTTCGTTGCTGAGAACACTTCGGCCACGCTTCACAAGGTGTCGGAGATCTACGACCGCATCGCATTCGCAGGTGTCGGCAAGTTCAGCGAATTCGAGACTCTTCGAAGGATGGGCATCCGGCAGGTGGATGTCTGGGGTTACACCTACTCGCGCGAAGACGTGACGGCGCGTACGCTCGCAAACTCGTTCTCCCAGGCCCTCGGCCAGCTCTTCACGGACTCACCCAAGCCTTTCGAGGTCGAAGTGTTGGTGGCGCAGGTGGGGGACACGTCAGACGCGAACGAGCTGTACCACATCCTTTACGACGGCTCGATGGGCGACGAGGAGAACTTTGTGGCCATGGGCGGGAGGGCCGAGGAGCTCAACACATTTCTCGATGAGAATTATGCGGAGCTTGCATTACATGACGCCCTCAAGCTCGGTGTGAAGACTCTTGCCGAGGTCGACCATGTTGCGCCGCATACCGGTAACGGCGCGGACCAGGGCCCCCATGTTCTGGACGCAGCGAACCTTGAAGTAGCTGTACTGGACCGCACGCGGGATCGCAGAAAATTCAGAAGACTGAGCGATGAGGAAGTCACTCAGATTCTCAAATAGCTCTCGAGAAATCGAGGGCAAATGAGCCTGCTCCCGAAGTAACTTCTATCCCCACCAATCGCTTGTACCCGTGCGATGATCGACGGCTATGGAGAGACGCATTTTCGGCCTCGAGAATGAGTACGGCGTTACCTGCACCTTCAGGGGTCAGCGCAGGCTTTCGCCGGATGAGGTAGCGCGCTATCTGTTTAGGCGAGTCGTTTCCTGGGGCCGCTCGTCTAATGTCTTTCTCGAGAACGGGGCGCGTCTCTACCTGGACGTAGGGTCGCATCCCGAATACGCAACGCCCGAATGCGACGACATCCGTGAGCTCGTCGCGCATGAGAAGGCGGGGGAAAGGATCCTCGAGTCTCTTGTCGATGCGGCGGAGAAGAGACTGAGGGACGAAGGCATCTCCGGCCAGGTCTACCTGTTCAAGAACAACACCGACTCTGCCGGAAACTCATACGGTTCTCACGAGAACTACCTTGTCAGCCGTTACGGGGAGTTCGGTAAGCTGGCCGACCTTCTCATTCCATTCTTCGTCTCTCGCCAGATCTTTACAGGAGCTGGCAAGGTCCTTCAGACAGCGAGAGGAGCGCTGTTTTGCATCTCACAGCGCGCGGAGCACATCTGGGAGGGCGTGTCATCCGCAACCACGCGCTCGCGACCCATAATCAACACGAGGGACGAACCACATGCGGATGCCGAGAAGTACCGGCGCCTTCACGTCATTGTCGGCGACTCGAACATGAGCGAGTACTCGACATGGCTCAAGGTTGCCACGACGGCGGTCCTATTGAGAATGCTCGAGGAACACGTCGTGATGAGGGATCTGTCACTGGAAAACCCCATCCGTGCAATCAGGGACATCTCTCACGACATCACTTGCAGGCGAAAGGTCAGGCTGGCAAACGGTCGTGAAGCCTCTGCAATCGAACTGCAGTGGGAGTACCTCAGCAGAGCCGCCAAATACGTTGACCGCAGGGACGACCCTGAGATGAAGGAAGCGGTGAAGGCCTGGGAGGAATGCCTGATCGCGCTCGAGGATGACTTCACAGCGCTGGACGAGAAGGTCGACTGGGTCATGAAGTATCGAATGATCGAGAGCTACAGAGAAAAGCATTCCATCGGCCTGGGGCACCCCAAACTGTCTCTAATCGATCTCGCCTATCACGACGTAAGCAGAAGGCGGGGTCTCTACTACCTGCTAGAACGCAAGGGAATGGCCGAGCGGTACGTAACCGACAACGAGATCGAGACGGCAATGCACGAGCCCCCACAAACGACTCGGGCCAAGCTTCGCGGAGAGTTCATCCGGGCGGCCAAGAGGAGAAGACGGGACTACACGGTCGATTGGGTGCACCTGAAGCTCAACGATCAGGCGCAGCGCACCGTGCTTTGCAAGGATCCTTTCAAGAGCGAGGACGACCGGGTCGCAAGGCTCATCAACACACTCTGACGCACTGAGACTCGGGGGCAGGCAGTAATCACCGCCTAGAATCGAGTTGTGCCTCGCTTTGTTACAGGGAAAGTCACCAAGCTGCTTCAGTCGCGGGACGGCATCTACAGGGTGTCCGTTCGTGTCGGCCGCAAATCCCGCGAGGCAACGGGTTTCACGGCCGCGGGCCAACCTCCGAAAGTCGGCGACATGGTGGTCCTCAACTCGACTGCAGTCGATATGGAGCTGGGTACCGGGGGCCAGGACTTCGTTCTTTGGAACCTGGAGCGAAAAGATGACGGCGCCGCGACCGGGGGCCACGTAATGAAGCTGAGGTACACCCCCTGGCAGCTGGACACGATGGTGGCCGAGGCCCCCGAGAGCCCTCACCACAAGGCACTGATCGACGCAACATCGCTAGAGGGAATGCCTGTCGTCGTCTGTGGCCTGCACTCACAGATCGCCCCTGCCGTGGCCATGTTGAAGCACGTCGATCCGGACTTGCGGGTGGCGTATCTGATGACCGATGGCGCAGCGCTCCCAATCGCACACAGTGACCTGGTTGCGTTGCTCAAAGACAAGGGCCTCATCGATGCCACCGTCACATCGGGTCACGCTTTTGGGGGCGACTATGAATCCGTAAACATGCATTCAGGTCTGATGGTGGCAAGCGAGGTGGTCGGTGCGGATGTTGCAGTCGTGTCTGTCGGCCCGGGAATCGTCGGGACGGAAACCGCTCTCGGACACACGGGCATGGAGCAGGGTGCAGCGTTGTCGGCCGCCGGCGCGCTCGGGGGCAGGCCCATTGCGGCGCTGCGAGTCTCATTCGCAGACAAACGCGAGCGGCATCAGGGAGTGAGCCACCATTCTCTGACGGCCCTGCGATTCGGAGCGCTATCCCGTTCAACCGTGGCCGTTCCGGATCTGGAGATCGAAAGACTCACGAAAGTCATGGAGCAGCTTGCGGAATCAGGAGTGGCAGAGATGCACGACCTTCGAATTGTCGATGCATGGGAGACGAAGGAAGTGCTAGCCAAGTTCGAGATTCCCGTCACGACCATGGGCCGGTCGGTGGACGAAGACGTCGAGTTTTTCGAGGCGGCCGGTGCGGCAGGCCTTCTTGCGACCCGCTTCCTATACGAGGTCGACGAGGAAGAGTGATCACCAAGGCCGAGCGGCTCTTGAACTTGATGGCGATGCTGCTCGACGCCTCTCGCCCGGTAACAGCTAAGGAAATTCACCGGACGATTCCCGGCTACGGGCATGACGACTACAACAGCTTCAAGAGGATGTTCGAGCGCGACAAAGAGCATTTACGCGAAATGGGCATCCCGCTGGAGATGAACCCTCTGGATGCGTGGGAAGAGGAAGAGGGGTACACGATTCCAAAGGACCGCTACTACCTCCCACCGCTGCAGTTGGACGAGGAGGAGGCAGCGGCGCTTTGGCTGGCTGCCGGACTCGTCAGACAGCAGGAACCGGGAACAGCGCGCTCCGCATTGATGAAGCTCTCGGAAGACATCCCTGTCTCCGCGGAGGAAGGGCACTCGTGGGTATCGGCCGACCTGGGGCTGACCGCACCCGCACTGCCGCGGGTATATGAGGGAGTTTCCGAGAGAAGAACATTGACCTTTGCCTACAAGGGCAAGCAGGAAACCAAAAAGCGAACCGTCGACCCCTACGGCCTCGTGCATCGAGCAGGGTCGTGGTACCTCGTCGGAAGAGATCACTCCAGCGACGAGCATCGATCGTTTCGCCTCGATCGAATCAAAGGAGAGGTTCGTTTTGCCGACTCCAGGAAGTCAGGACCTCAGTTCGACGTCCCGGAAGGCTTCGATCCGAGGGCTGCCCTTGATGCTCCGCCGTTTGTTCAAGGGGAGAATGTCGGGACTGCCAAAGTTCGCTTCGATCCTGAAACTGCCTGGTGGGTAGAGCGCTCGACACCATGGCTTCAGCTCGATTTCAAAAGTGATGGCTCCGCTACCGCGACCACCCCCGTAACGGACGAGCAGGGCTTCACCTCCTGGGTGCTCGGGTTCGGGGAGGGGGCCGAGGTCTTGTCGCCGCCCTCGCTGCGGACCGCAGTCCGCTCACGACTAGAGGAAATGTGTGGCCGAGTCTCTTAACGACCGGCTGAGCCGGCTTCTTCTTCTGGTTCCTTATGTCCTTAGCCATCCAGGCGCGTCGGTGGATGAGGTCTGCTCGAGGTTCGAAATGAGCCGCGGTGAGCTTGCCAGTGACATCAACCTTTTGTTCCTGTGCGGCCTCCCAGGGTACGGTCCCGGCGACCTCATCGAGGCAGAGATGGATGAGGATCAAGTATCCATTCGGATGGCCGACTACTTCGCGCGCCCTATGAGACTGACGGCTCCCGAAGCCCTTGTTCTACTCGCGGGCGCGGAGGCGCTGGCCGCAACCCGGTCGTCCCAGCCTGCCCTGGAAAGAGCTGTCGAGAAGCTCAAGGTGGCTCTTGGGGAAGAGATAGCAAGCAGAGTGACTCTCGAGCTGGAGACGCCGCGAGATATTGACGTGGTCAGGGAGGCGCTCGACAAACGCAACCGATTGCAGATTCAGTACCAGTCGCAATCGAAAGATGAACTTACAAACCGAAAGGTCGATCCCTGGGCGCTGTTCGCTGCCGGCCCCGCGGGGCGGTGGTATCTACTGGGATGGTGCCACCAGGTCAAGGACGAACGAATCTTTCGCCTGGACCGGATGCGCAAGGTGCAGATGCTCGATGAACAATCAGAGTTGCCTGTTGACCTGGATCTGACGAAGTACGAAAACGTTTACGTTAGGGGGCCGGATGCGGTGACTGTCCGGCTCGCTATTGCGCCGTCCGCTGCGCGGTGGATGGGGGAGTACTACCCGCTCGATTCCGAGAAGGACCTGGACGATGGGTGGAAAGAGATCGAGCTGAGCGCAGGAGGAACCGCCTGGCTCGAAAGGCTTCTTCTTAGACTTGGCCCCCAGGCGCGCGTGCTGGAACCTCAGTGGCTCATGGAAAAGGTCGAGGAAACCGCATGCCGGCTGGCCGGCCAATACGCTTAAGGCGCCCGGCCAGAAACTAGGCTTCTCTTGGAATCACGATCTTGAAGGTCGAGCCCTTGCCCCACGCTGAGTCGACCTCGATCCGGCCCCCGTGCGCTTCGACAAGGCTTTTGCAGATGTACAGGCCCACTCCGGTGCCGCCGGCTTTGCGCGTGGATGTCTGGTCGATCTGATGAAATCGCTCGAACAAATGAGGAAGGTCGCCCGACAAGATGCCGATTCCCCTGTCTTTCACGGAGATGTTCACTTCATCCGCTTGAGATGACAGGGCTATGTTGACGGGCGCGTCGGGCTCCGAATATTTGCAGGCGTTATCGATGATGTGAAACAAGACCTGCTCGATTTTGGTCTCGTCGAGCATCATCCGGAGTTCGCCCGGCCCCCGAAGCGTGATTTCTCTCGCCGATTGTCTTCCTCTAAATTCCTGCACGAGGGTACGTGTGACCTCGACGAGGTCGATTTCCTTGAGCTCGAGGGTGGGACGGGTTCTTTCGATACGGCTCAGGTACAGCAAGTCTTCGATCAGACGGCCGAGCCGTCCAGACTGGGTCTCTATAGTTGACAGAGAATCTTGCTTCTGATCGTCGGTGAGCTGATCGCCGCGCTTTATCAATGTCTTGACGAAACCCTGGATCAAGGTGAGGGGCGTTCTCAACTCGTGACCGATGACGGCGACAAAGTCTGCCTTCAATCGTTCCATTTCGCGCTCGGATGTGACGTCGTCCATGATCAGGATCCGGCCCCCTTGACCGCTCGATATCAGCGACGTCCTGACCTTCCACAGCCTGGGCATTGGCCTCCCCGTGGTGACTTCCGTGACGCCTTCCGAAGCGCCCAGTAGAAGGTCCTCGACGGCGGGTTCGTGTAAAAGTCCGATGACCGTCTGACCCTTCACGAATTCGGCCGAGAATCCGAACAACTCCTCCGCCGCAGGGTTTGCTTCGATGAGATTGCCCTCGAGGTCCACTACGAGGATGGGACTTCTGATCGAGTAAACGATCGACTGCAGCTCGGTTTCCTTGGTCCCGACCCTGTCGAAGAGCTCCGAGTTGTGGATCGCTAGTCCCGCCTGAGATGCGAAGGTCTCGCAAAGTCGCAGCCGCCTCTCCTCGACCGGGGGGCCGAACGTGATGACCAGCGCGTTATTGGAAGGGTCGGTCAGAACGGGAAACATTGCGGCCTGCTCGCCCTCCTCTGCAAGCTCCTCGAGGATTGGGATCTCGCTGGCAACGGAGTTGAAGGTTTCGCGCCGGGCGAACAAGTCGGCGAAACCTCTCCGGCCAAGGGCTTCCCTGACTGCTTCGCGGTCCAGGCCTTTGTAAACCGCCACCTTGATCCTGCCGGCCCCTCTGTCGAACAGACAAGCCAGCCCGGCCCTGGCCCCCGCGAGCTTGACCGCCCCGTTCATGATGTTGTCCATCAAGGGCTCGATCTCGACTCCTCCTATGAGGCCCTTGGAGGCTTCAACCAGCTGAGACAGCTCCATCCCTGTCTGAGTTGCCTCCTCGAGAATCGATGTCTTCTCAAGAATTGCCGCGGCCAGCGCACCAAAGATCTCGGCGAGCTTCAGGTCTCGGCGGTCGAATGGGGGCCCGTCCCCTGTGCGGTTGAGATTCAGCACCCCTATCGTGCGGCCCACCGACCGTAGCGGTACGCTCAGCGCGGATTTGATGTTCCGCTCTCCAGCGGGACTTTGATGCAGGTTCAGGTCGCCGGCATCTGCCGGAATCAGCATCGACTTCGCGGAGCGAGCCACGTGGCCCGCTATGCCTTGCCCGGGGGCAACGCGAATAGAGACCGCGATATCGGAGGGGATGCCCTCTGATGCCCTGATCGTCAGGAAACCTTCGTGGTCGTAGATCATCACCGAGCCCTCGTCCGCCTCGAACACTCTGGAGGCCGAGCGCAAGACCGTGCGAAGCGACTCGTCCAGGCCGGTGGCCGCGTTGATTGCGCCTGCGGCGTGCAGAAGCGACTCGACCTCGAGCAAGTCTGACTGCTCGACAGTCTCGAGAGGCTCCCTTCGATCCGATCTGAATCTGCGCACCATGCGGGAGGAAAACTATACTTTCTCTGTCCGAACACATGTTCGGTTAGACCTTGCTATCATCGGGCTAAGTCTGCAGAATGACCCGGCTCCGGTGGGGCGAGATCGCGAAATGTTGGTTCGCATCTGTTTGCCCGGGGAGTAAGCCCAAGACATATGGCGCGAATCCGCGCTCGAAGGGAGTGCACCTGAAAGTTTGCCGAAGTACCACCGCCATGAAACGAAGAAGCATCAGCATCACGATTTTTTCTCTAGCCGCGGTTGGCTCCGTCCTGGTTGCCGCAATGGTTGCTCCCAGCGCGGGGGCTGCGCAGGTTCCAAGCAAACCAATCTTTCGGCCCCCGCTCGATTCCCAGGAAGACTGGACGGAGGTCAGCCTTGCCCGGGAGCGAGTGAAGCACTTCCAAAGGAACTCGACGTCTTTCACCGCCCCGGACGGCAAAGTAGTCACCTCCGAACAGGTGCGGGCATTTCTGGAGTCGCAGGGCTCACCCATGGCGACCTACGCGACCGAAATTGTTCTGGCCGGCAACAGGCATGGCGTCAGTCCCTCGATCATTGTCGCAATCGCCGGAGTGGAATCAACCTTTGGCAAGTACTGCGCCGGCTTCAACGCCTGGGGCTGGGATGGCGGGCGTCACCGCTGGTCTTCATGGCAAGAGTCCATCCACGACTACGCCAGGAGGCTTTCCACCGCATATCCCAGCTGGAGCAGCGTGGAGAGCAACGCCAGGGCCTATAACCCGAACACGCCGGAGGCCTGGGGTTCGAAGGTCAACTTCTTCGTGGCCCAGCTCCAAAAGCATCCTGTTGTAACCCCTGAGGCCGTAATACCGATGGGCTAGGTACTTTTCCCTATAGAAAGGTTCCTCAATACCGGGCAAAAGCAACCGATACTTTAAGTGGACCCCGGTAGGAGAAACCATGAAGACAAACATACGAGCCAACTGCCCGAACTGCGGCGAGGTCGATCTGCTGTCTGACGACATCCACCTTGAACTTTCCGATGTCGAGTCCGGAACCGGTTTTTACTGCTTTGAATGCCCGCAGTGCGAACTGGACGTCACCAAGCCTGCGGACTCGAGAATCATCGAGCTCCTCAAGTCCGGGGGAGTCAGGGCCGTCGTTCTGGAGAGGGGCCGGCCGGGCGATCCTGCGTTCACCTACGACGACATTCTCGACTTCCACATCGAGCTCGCTGACGAAGGCTCACTGAAGGAACTCCTAGAACCAAGCATCTAGCGCTGCCGAGCGTCGCTAACAGCTTCCAACCCCGCTTGCGGGCCTACAATCAGTCCAATGTTCTTGCCGCGGTATGGATGGATCCATGGGTAGCTTCAGTCCGATCGAGATGCTCGTGGTTGCCGTTTTCGCTCTCCTTGTTTTCGGCCCCCGGAAGCTTCCGGGAATAGCACGATCTATCGGTAGGGCCATCGGTGAGTTCAAACGGGCCACGAACGAGTTGACCGAGGAGTTCAAAGGCGGGATTGACGAACCGCAGGAGCCACGACCAGGCCCCCGTGCGTAGCGTTTTGAAGACTCGGCCCTCTTCGGGTGAGGCCATGTCTTTGTGGGACCACCTCGACGAACTTCGTTCGAGGCTTTTCAAGGTCTCCATCGCATTCATTCTTGGGTCTGCGGTCTCCTGGTTTTTCTACGACCAGATCCTGGCGTGGATGGTGGCCCCACTGAGAAGGCTGCCCGAGGCTGATCAGATAGTCAGCAAAGGCAAGCTCATCTTCACGTCGCCACCCGAGGCGCTGTTTGTGCGCCTGAAAGTGGTGGCGTTCGCCGGCCTAGTGCTGGCCCTCCCTGTGATTCTCTGGCAGTTGTGGCGATTCATAACACCTGGGCTTTACAAGCATGAGAAGCGGCTGGCGGTTCCTTTTGTTTTCACATCGCTTGTCCTGTTTGGAATCGGCGGAGTGCTTGCTTCATACCTTTTGCCAAAAACCGTTGCGGTCCTTGTAGCTCTGGGTGGTTCCGAGTTCGTCCTTGTTCCGAGGGCCTCGGAATACCTTTCATTCGTCCTTTTGCTTGTAGTCGGATTCGGCGCGACCTTCGAGTTTCCTCTGGTTTTGATATTTCTGGCCCTGGCCGGGGTCGTCACCGCGCGCAAGCTGCGGCGGGGAAGAAAGGTTGCCTGGGTGGTCGCTCTCGTCGTGTCTGCGATCGTGACCCCAACTGCCGACCCCGTCACGCAGCTGGCTCTGGCGGTTCCACTCGGACTGCTCTACGAGTTGACGATTCTGGTCGTGCACCTGCTACAGAGAAGAAGGACCGCTGCCGAGTGAGGCGACCATCCTTTTTGATGGCGGTTACACTCCCCGAATGGCCAAGACGAGTAAGAAGGCACCACCCCGCAAACCAGTAAAGGCACGCGGGGCCCTTCCAACACCTCGCGTTGCCCCCAGACGGCGCCCACGAGTGGTCTGGTACCGGCGCAGATGGACTCAGGTTCTGGCTGCGCTTGTGCTCGTTGGGATGATTGCCGGGACCGCCAGCGTGGCTCTTGCCGCCAGGAAGAGAGGCGAGGAGCGCAAAGACCAGCTCGAGGAAATCAACAAATTCGACAGGGCCGCGCAGCTTCTACAATCGCCCCTCCAGCCGGTTGTTCAAAGCATGAACGAGGCGCCGCAGTCCTTTCAGATCGGGCTTATGACCGCGGAGGATTTCCAGGCGCAGACGGATACATGGATAGCGGAGTTCCGAAAGCTCGACCAGGGGCTGCGGAAGCGCAAGATTCCGGCGGGCATGAGGGGCCTCGAGGAGGCCCGGGCATCGATGGTTCAGGGAACCGTCATCTACATCGACGCCGCGAAGCAGTTCAAGGTTGCCGCGCTTATCCCCGACCAGACGGGTAGGGACCTCGCGCTCCAAAACGGAAATGCGTTGATAAGCCACGCCACGGCCGTCTACGGGATGGGGCAGCGGACACTTGCGAAGGAAAAACAGAGGCTCGGCGCAAAACTTCCCGAGGGGCAAGAGAATCCTTTGACCGGTCCAATACCGCTTCCTGAGGAGAACCCGCCGCCTCCGCCACCGCCGGAGTTTCCTGCTCCGCCCGAGGGCGCGCAGCCAATTCCCGAGGAGCTTCCGGCACCTTAAGCACCTCCTGCCTCCAGGCAAGGTTAGGTGCGATGCTTTCTCGATGGGATCTGCCGCTGCTGAGAAGTTTGCCGCGACTTACGCCTTCTCCCTCGATCCCTTTCAGGTAACGGCGCTCGACGCCCTGGAGAGGGGGGAGTCCGTTCTGGTCGCTGCGCCGACCGGCTCCGGCAAGACGGTGGTGGGGGAGTTCGCAGTCTGGCTCTCGCTGCAAACCGGAGGCAAGGCCTTCTACACCACGCCACTCAAGGCTCTTTCCAATCAGAAGTTCGGCGACCTCATCGCCCTTCACGGTGCGGATAACGTTGGCCTGCTTACCGGCGACAACTCGATAAACGGAAGCGCGCCGGTGGTCGTGATGACCACCGAGGTTCTGAGAAACATGATTTACGAAAGATCGGAGCTTCTGGCCGACCTGCGCTACGTCATCCTCGACGAGGTTCACTACCTACAGGACAGGTACAGGGGTGCGGTTTGGGAGGAAGTGATCATTCACCTGCCCAAAGACGTGAAGATCGTCTCTCTATCCGCCACCGTCTCCAATGCGGAGGAGTTCGCCGAGTGGATACAGACTCTTCGCGGCACGACAACAACCGTCATCGAGGAGAAGCGGCCGATCGAACTCGAGCATCACTACCTGATCGACGACAAGCTGCACCCGATGTTCGTGAAGACCGATGGCGAGATGCTCCCGAATCCCAACATCCGCAAGATGGAGGCAAGGCGTCATCCGAAGTCCCCAAGCAGGGGGAGGCGGCCACCGGTGTACCGGGGGCCGCGTCGCAGCGACCTTGTCGAGCTCTTGGATGGTGAGGGGATGCTTCCTGCGATCTATTTCATCTTTTCGCGCAAGGGATGCGCTATGGCGGTCGTGCAATGCATTCGGGACGGCCTGTCCTTGACCGACTCTTCCGAGAGAAGACGAATCAGAGAGTACGCAGAGATGCGTTGCGGATCGATGGAATCTTCCGACCTCGTTGTCCTTCGCTACGACGAATGGGTGGAGGCCCTCGCGTCGGGGTTTGCGTCGCATCACGCGGGCATGATTCCCGCGTTCAAGGAAACAGTCGAGGAGCTCTTCCAGGCCGGGCTGGTCAAGGTCGTGTTCGCAACTGAGACGTTGTCGCTGGGCATCAACATGCCTGCGCGGACGGTTGTGATCGAAAGCCTGACCAAGTTCAGCGGAGAGAAGCACGAGCTGCTGACACCCGGTCAGTTCACGCAACTTACGGGGAGGGCAGGAAGACGTGGAATCGACGTGATGGGACATGCCGTAGTCCCGAAGCAAAGAGAGGTTGCGTTCGCGCAGATCGCCGGCCTGGCAAGTACACGTACATATCAGCTGGTCTCGTCTTTTCAGCCTTCCTACAACATGGCTACCAATCTGGTCCGCAACTACTCGAAAGAGCAGTCGAGTCACCTGCTCAATTCATCCTTCGCGCAGTACCGGACCGACAAAGACGTTGTCGTGCTCGAAAGACTGATCGAACGAAACGAGGGATACATCGCTTCTTACAGGGAGCGCAGCGCCTGCCACCTCGGGAGCATGAGCGAGTACACACAGTTACGTGACGAAGTGAGCCGCCTCGAGCGAGCGATCGACGAACGCGCCATGGCGAGGGGGAGGGAGGAGACTCGGCGAGTCTTGCTCTCTGCCCGGCCCGGAGAGGTCCTGGTTGTTCCCTCCGGCAGGGCCAGGGGAAGACTGCTTGTTCTCGGATCGGATCATTCAAAACGTGGCGAACCAAGGATCCTGGGCTTGAACGCTTCGCGTCGCATCCTGCGCCTCGGTGCAGCCGATCTGTCCAGGCCTCCCAAAAGGGCAGGACGCATTCAGCTCGCTCCCAAGGAGATGGGTGGCTGGTCTTCGCCTCAAAGCATCAAGCACGAAACTCGCAGGCGGCTGGCCGGAGAGCTGTCGCGGATCCAAATCTCTGAAGTCGAAACGGATCAGCCGGATAACGAGGAGGGCGAGCGGGAGGCCGCTGAGGGCAGGGTCCGAATGGAGAGTCACCCATGTCACTCATGTCCCGACCTCGCCCGACACTGGCAGTGGGCGGAAAGGGCCCAGAGACTGGAGAAAGAGAATGCGAGCCTCGACAAAAGAATCCGGTCTAGGACGGAGACTCTGTCGAGAAGGTTCGAGAAAGTTCTAGACGTCCTGGAAGGGTTCGGCTATGTGGAGGGCTTTTCACTCACTGACAAGGGCGCAAAGCTCGCGCGGATCTACAACGAGAACGACTTGCTTGCTGCGGAAGTTCTCGACCGGGGATGGCTCGACGGGCTCGAACCTGCCGAGCTTGCGTCGATCGTCTCGACCTTCGTTTACGAGAGCAGGGGGCCTGTCCCAATAGATGGAACCTTGCCGACGGCCGCTTCCAAAAGGGTGTACTCGCGAATCGTCAGGCTCGAAGATCGTATGAAGCACGCTGAGCAAAAGGGCGGGCTCGAGCTGATCCGAGGCACTGAGACCGGTTTCGTAGAGACCGCCTACAGATGGTGCGACGGGGCGCCCTTGGAAGAGATGATCGATGAGGACTCTCCTCCGGGTGACTTCATCCGGGGATGCAAGCAAACAATCGATCTGCTTCAACAGCTGATCCAGGTCGCTCCGGATCCCTACACATCCGAGGCGCTCGAGTCCGCAGTCGATGGATTGAACCGCGGGGTGGTGGCTTACGCCGGAAGTATCTGATCTTCCCGCCGAAATCGCTGCACTCGCTGTGGTGTCCGGCACAGAACAGCAGAGTGCGGACATGTGGGCTGTTTCTCTTATGCAGCGGCGCCGAGGCGTTTCTGGAGCGACGCCTCGCGTGATTCGTCCGGCGACCACAGAGGACGTGTCGAGAGTCATGAGGTGGGCGAGCTCGGCCAGGGAGGCCGTTGTCGTGCGCGGAGGAGGTTCGGGCGTATGCGGAGGAGCGCAGACTCACAACGAGGAAATCGTCCTCGACTTGACCGGGATGGACCGCATCATTTCGATCGATTCGGAGTCGGCGGTTGTCGTGGCGGAAGCGGGAGTTGGGGGAGGAAAGCTCGAAGAAGCGCTCAACGCGCAGGGGATGACTCTCGGCCATTTTCCTCAGTCGATTGACATCTCCACCGTTGGTGGGTGGGTGGCCACCAAAGCAATAGGACAGCTATCGACCAGATACGGCGGTATCGAGGACAGGCTCCTTGGGCTGAAGTGCGTTCTTGCGGACGGGACGATTGCCGAGTCGCGGGCCGTTCCGCGAGCTTCGTCCGGCCCCGACTGGTGGCGCCTTCTTATTGGGTCAGAAGGGACCCTGGGCGTGGTCGTCGAAGCGACGCTTTCTGCATTTCGCCAGCCCAAGGCCGCAAGGTTCGCCGTGTGGAATGTTCCGACTTTCAATGCGGGGTGGAAAGGCATCAGGGGTCTTGTTCGTTTGGGGGCCCGGCCGTCCGTGGTTCGGTTGTACGACCAGACCGACACTGCAATCAACTTTTCGGCAATGGGTCTTGGTGACCAATGTCTTTTGATCACACGGTTCGAGGGCGACGAGCGCATCGTTGAAGCCGAACTGAGGATCGCGAAGGAGCAAATGGCCGAGGCGGGGGCCGAGGAGATTGGCGACGAGGCTGCCGCGCATTGGTGGGAAGACAGGTTCGAGGCGGTCCACAGGTACGCGAGGATCATGTCCGGCGAAAGCGGGCTAGGACGCTACGCGGTTGCCGACACCTTCGAGACCTCAGCGACTTGGCCGCAGCTTGAGCGTCTGTATTCATCGGTCGGAGCCGCTCTGCACACGAGCTGCGACGTTGTTGGGGCGCACACCTCACACGTTTACGAGTCGGGAGCGAACATCTATTTCACTTTCCTCATCACCTCGGCTGAGGATGATGACGACGCGTACCAGAGGTACACGAAAGCTTGGGACGATGCGATGACGGCGGCCACTTCCTCGGGAGGCTCCATTAGCCATCACCACGGGATAGGGCTGTTGAAGGCCGGACATCTGAAGGCGGAGCTCGGGAGCGGTTACCAGGTGGTCGAACGGATCAGGAGTGCTTTGGACCCAAACAACATCCTGAACCCGAGAAAGCTGCGGGCTTCCTCCTCCGGGGAGGACAAGCTGTGAGCGAGAAGGATGTGATCAATCCATACGGCCCTGCCACCGTCATCTTCAACAAGAGGGCCGGCAAGGGGAACAAGGGTGATGGGATCGAACGGCTTCTCGCGGGGACAGGACTGGACCATGAGATCAAAGTCACAGAGGGGAAGGGCCATGCGACGGAGCTGGCAGCCGCTGCCGTCGGTCGAGGATCCAAGTACCTCATTGCAGTGGGGGGAGATGGAACAATCAACGAAGTCGTTAACGGCCTGATGGGACCGGAGGGGCCCATCGATCCCGAATGCGTCGTTGGCGTGATTCCGGCCGGGTCGGGAAGCGACTTCATTCGCACCTTCGGACTCCCACAGCGGCCTGAGGATGCAGTCCAATTTCTACTGGGGGAGCAGTACTTTCAGGTCGACGTCGGAAGGCTTACGTGCACGGCTCCAACAGGCGACCAGGTCACAAGGTACTTCGCCAACATTGCCGAGGCCGGTCTTGGGGGCGACGTTGTGAGAAGGGCCGAAGGTTTACCTCGGTGGCTCGGCAGGGTCCGGTATCTGCTGTCGTTCTGGATGACATTCATGACGTTCAAGTCCGGGCAGGGGACTGTGGCCCTGGACAAGCGGAGCTATGAGGGCCGCGTCACGAATCTCGTCGTGGCGAACGGCCAGTTCTTCGGTGGAGGGATGCGAATTGCCCCAAAGGCTCACCCCGCCGACGGAAAGTTCGACGTGTTGATCCAAAAAGGCTCTAAGAAGGATTGGCTCACAGGGATCACAAAGGTCTACAAGGCCGAGCATCTTCCGTCGCCGATGATCAAGGAACACCACTCGGCGAAAGTGGAGCTGCGAAGCAATCCCGAACTCACCGTTGAAGCGGATGGGGAAGTCCTCGGCAAGACGCCGGCAACCTTCGAGATAGTGAAGGACGCTTTCAGACTGAAGATTTGATCCCGACACCGATGCGCGGCCCTCGCTCGCGCGCGATGGCGGCTTCGTAACGCGCAAAGCTATTCACCCAGTGATCTGAAGACGAACCGCTCAGAATTGCCTCGACTTGCCGGCGGACGTTCAACCCGGCAGACCTGTCCTCGATCGAGATACGCATCCGACGGGAAAACAAGTCGCCTGCCTCCACGGCCATCTCTCGACTGGTTCCCCAAGGCACCTCTGCGGCCAGGTAGGGGAGGCCGTCGATCAAAGGCACCAGCAGGTCCTGTTCCTGTCCGAGTGAAATCACCTCTAGCGCCTGGTCCCCGTAAGAGAACGACAGGGACTCCGCAACTTCCGGCTCGAGCCCGAGCTTGGAAGCGCGCTCCGCCACTTCAGCCGCAACTCCGGGATGCCCCAGCTTTATTGATTGGGTGCGGCATTCGGTATTCATGCCTCGCCGCGACGAGATCAGGTCTACAACGTCGCGCGCCATGCGGCGGTAGGTCGTGAGCTTCCCGCCCGTGACCGTAATCAGCCCTTCGGACCCTTCGACCAGGCAATGCCTTCTCGAGAGATCACGCGTCGAGGTCTTCTTCGGATCGGAAAGCAGCGGCCGCAGGCCTGCGTAAGCCCCTGTGATGTCGCCGGCGGTGTACTCACGTTCGAAGGCCTTGTTGAGTGTGTCGAGGAGATACTGCAGATTCTCGTCGTCGACATCGGGCGCATCCAGATCGCCCGAGTACTCGTCGTCTGTTGTTCCGACGATCACGCTCGACCTCCACGGGATCATAAAGACGAGAGATCGCCGATGGGCACCCTTCACAATGCAAGCCGACCTGATGGGCAGGTCCCTCTTCGAAACGACGATGTGGACTCCCTTGCTCGGCCTCAAGGTCTTTTCACCCAATCCGAGCTCCGCGGCCCAGACGCCGGTGGCATTGACCACCTCCGTAGCTTTGATTTCTATCGAGGTCCCGCCTGCGGATGCGACGCATCCATGGGTTTGTCCGCCTGAGGTCAGCAAGTGATCGACCCGAAGGTGATTGCAAACGACGGCGCCGAAGGAGCGGGCCGTCCTGAGTATCGAGATGACGAGACGTGCATCGTCAGTCATTGCATCGAAGTAGGCGTAGCCGCCCCCCGTCTTCCTCGTTCCCGGAAGGAGATCCGCTGCGGTCCGGGTGTTGATCCTCTGGTGGCGGCGAACGTTGCGATATGCGGCCAGGCCGTCGTACATCCACAGGCCAATTCCCGCCTGGCTCCGGCCCCCGGCCCACCCGGGCCAGAAGAACTGCACGGCTTTGATTTGATCGGGCGCCAGCCGCCGAAGAAGGTCCCTCTCAGCAGCGGCTTCGTAAACGAGGCTCAGGTCGCCGGTCTGAAGATAGCGGAGGCCTCCGTGGATGAGCTTCGAGGACTTGCTGGAGGTTCCGGATGCAAAATCGTTCTTCTCGACCAGGGCCACTCTCATCCCGCGACTTGCTGCGTCGAGCGCGATGCCGGCCCCCGTGATTCCCCCTCCTATGACGAGGACGTCGAACGTTCGAGACGAAAGTGATTCGAGTGCGTCGCCTCTGTTCCCCAGTCCCAGACCCGACGTTGTCAAAAGAGCAAGTTCACAAGCCCGCGGGTGATCGTGAAGGCACCCACCAGCATCAACAGAACCCCGATGAGGATGACCGGGCCGAGCCACCAGTCGGTTCCACGTGGCAGCGGTTCCGCCACCGACTCGTCACGGTAGATCGCAAATTCCGCGCCGGTGCCGTCTCTAATCAAGGCGTGATCTTTCGTGCCGTCCTCGACTTCAGAGGCAGCGACCAGGAGCTCCGTTATCTCCTCGCCCGAGAGGCGCAGAGTGACCTCTGTCACCTCGCGTCCGCGAGCGTCCTCGATTCTCACTTTCTCATTGTATTGAGGCCGGTAGGATGAGGAACCGATGGGGGCCGAACCGAATTATCCGGAACTGACCGAGCAGGAGCTCGCGCTGAAGGAGATGGTGCGCGACTTTTGCGAAAAGGTCGCACGTCCCCAATCTTTGGTCTACGAAGAGAAGGGGGAGGACCCGGCACCGGTCTACAAGCAACTTGCCGAGCTTGGCCTTACCGGTATTCCCTTCGACCCTGAGTTTGGAGGAGGGGGCGAGCCTTACCGGACGTATCTGCTTGTGATCGAGGAACTCGCCAAGTCTTGGGTTTCGCTTGCCATTGGGCTTGGGGTTCACACGCTCGCCTGCGACGGTCTTCAGCGGTATGGCGCGGACGCTTTGAAGAAGGAGCTGCTTCCGAAGATGCTTTCGGGGGAGATGTTGGGGGCTTACGCGTTGTCCGAACCGTCATCGGGATCAGATGCTGCATCCCTTCAAACGAAAGCCCAGCGGGGAGACGGGCATTACCTCGTCAACGGGCAGAAGCAATTCTGCACCCGCGGTGGTGAGGCGGATCAGCTTTTGCTTATGGCCAGGACGGGCGAGCCAGGACCCAGGGGAATCACCGCGTTCATCGTCGAGAAGGGATCCGAAGGATTCCGGGCGACCAAGGCCGAGAACAAGATGGGGTGGCGTTCGTCACCAACCTGGGAGCTTGTGTTCGAAAACTGCAAGGTTCCGGAAGAGCGGCTTCTCGGCGAGGAGGGCATCGGTTTCAAGATCGCGCTCACCGCGCTGGATGCGGGAAGGCTTGGCATCGCGGCGTGTGCGACCGGTCTTGCTCAGGCTGCTCTCGAAGCGTCCCTCAAGTTTGCGTCCGAGCGAGAGCAGTTCGATAAGCCGATCATTCAGTTCCAGGGCCTGCAGTTCATGCTCGCCGACATGGCCACCCACATCGAGGCGGGGCGGGCCCTGTACCGGCATGCTGCGTCTCTCAAGGACGCAGGCCGGCCTTACTCGAGAGAGGCCTCGATGGCGAAGCTGTTCTGCACGGACACCGCCATGCGGGTGACCATCGATGCCGTGCAGATTCACGGAGGCTACGGCTACATCGAGGAGTACCCGGTCGAGCGTTACATGCGCGAGGCGAAGGGTCTTCAGATAGTCGAAGGCACGAACCAGATTCAACGAATGGTCATCGGCCGCGCCCTCTCATCGAACTGACAGAGGCCGACTCCTGAAAGTTTTCTCAGCAGAGCGCTTCACTTGTGCCGGCCCTCAGGGTGGCCAAGCCGACTGGGTTTCTGTGTCGGATGGTCGCATCGTTGATGTCGGTTCCGGGGAGGCTCCGGTGGGGGAGCGCGTCGAGCTGCCCGGCGTTGTCTTACCGGGGCTGATTGATGCGCATGTCCACCTGACCACAACCGGCCTCTTCAACGGCGAGTTGGACTTTCGTGAAGCCCGCTCTGTCGATGCCCTGCTGGCCGAGTTGAAACGGTTCGTCGAGCGCGAGCCGCAGCGGGAGTGGGTGATTGGGGGGAACTTCGATCCGGGGCGTAACGAAGAAGAGAGAATGCCGCTTGCATCTGATATCGACGCAATCTGCGGCCCCCGCAAGGTGTTGTTGGCGCGTGCCGATGGGCATTCATCTGCTCTTAGCAGTGCTGGGCTAGATGTGGTCGGTGTCGATGATTCCGTTGAGGGAGTGGACCGAGGACGTGACGGCACTCCAACGGGAGTCCTGCGGAACGAGGCCAACTACAAGGCCCGAACTCGCTTCTTCTCCGCGTTGCCCGACGAGGAAGTTAGACAGGCCCATAGTGCCGCGTGCGATGTCGCTCTTTCTCGTGGTGTGACTTCCGTCCACGAGATGGCCGGTGGAGCGATCATGGGCGACCGCGACTTCGATCTGCTTGTCGCTGCCATGCCGGATCTTCCGATCAACGTCAAGCCGTACCTTGCAACCATCGAGATAGACAAGGTGAAAGAAGCCGGCCTCGACTGCATCGGCGGCGATCTCTTTCTCGACGGTTCCATCGGTTCGATGACTGCCGCGATGACAGAGCCCTACGAAGGGACCGACTTGTTCGGGTTCCGGTACCACGAGGACCAGGAGATGATCGACTGGTACGTCGCCAGCATGCGGGCGGGGCTGCAGACGGGAGTGCATGCAATAGGCGATGCCGCTATCGAACAGGCATTGAGATGTCTCGAAGCGGCCGCGCGAGAGCTCGGGGACACCCAGGTGTCGAGGATGAGAAATCGAATCGAGCATTTCGAGTGTGTTTCTGATGATCACCTCGAGAGAGCGAGGAAGCTTGGGGTGGTGGCAAGTGTTCAGCCGGCCTTCGATGCGTACTGGGGGGGCGACGGGATGTACCGCCAGCGTCTTGGACAGGCGCGGAGCCGGCGCATGAATCCCTTCGCTGCAATGGTGGGGGAGGGGATGAGGCCGGCCGGGGGGTCGGACTCGACCGTTACTCCGCTGGATCCGTTCGCCGGAATGGCTGCAGCGATGGGGCACCACGAGCCGGAGCACCGGGTGGAAGCCGGGACCGCCCTGCGGATGTTCACCATCTGGGCGGCCGAGGCTGGGTTCGATGAGGAGAACCGGGGAAGCATCGAGCTGGGGAAGGTCGCCGACTTCTGCGTTGTGAGCGCGGACCCAAGGGCCCTTGCTGCAGATGAGGTGGCAGGTATACAGGTACTACAGACGTGGGTGGGCGGAGAACTCGCCTACTCGAACTGAGGAGTCAGCACGGGAAAAATTACCTTGCACATTTCGAAAGAAGGCGCATAATGCGCTGCGAAATCGGCCTTAGAGAGGAACCGTGAAAGAGATCGAAGAGCCCGACGCGCCCGAGGAAGATGAGCTCGAAGACGACGAGGGTGATGACGAAGTAGCCCCGGTGGAGGACGCTGAGCCCGGATTCGATGAAATCGTGGCGAAGCCCCCTGTCCCGGAGGACGACGAAGAGGAGGAATCCCTTCTCACGCTGACGCGGGAGGAGAGGTTCGAGGCCCTCTCGATCAGGGCGGCGCCCAAGCAGGCGAACGAGTTCGTGTGCGCCAACTGCAATCTCGTCAAGCACAACAGCCAGCTGGCCGACCGAAAGCGCCAGCTCTGCAGAGACTGCGTCTAGACCAAGAACGGCCCGAGGCCGCCGCCCCACAAGCCGTCAAGGCCGGTTCGCCCCGGCGGGGGAGTGGGGGGCGAAAGCTCCTGGAAGCAGTTGCGGGGGCGGCTTCCGGCGCCGCGCTGTTTCTTGCATTTCCGCCGGCCGACTTCGGGCCCATCGCCTTCGTCGCGCTGATTCCCCTATACCTCGTCTGGAGCAGGGGAGGGGTTGCAGGTGCCGCGAGATCGGGGGCCGCGTTCGGCCTCGTGTTTTTTGGTGGCCTTCTTTACTGGATCAAGCTCTTCGGCGTCCCTGCTTACATCGCGCTGGTTGGTTTGCAGTCGGTGTGGATACTCTTTGGCTTGATCCTCGCAGGCTTTGCCGCTAGGCGTGTGCCTTCATTGCGGGGACCTCTCTTCGTCTTCGGTTGGATATCGGGCGAGTTTCTGCGCTCCAAGTTTCCGTTCGGAGGCTTTACATGGGGTGGCGCCGGGTACAGCCAGCACGACGCCCTTCACCTTCTTCGTATAACGGCTTTTACGGGGGTCTGGGGGCTGAGTGCGATCGTGTGTGCGGTCAACGTTCTGATATCCGGCGTCTTGACGCGCGTGTTCGCGCGCAAGCGGCCGGTCGAGTGGCGTCCTCTAGCGATGAGGATTGCGGCAGTAGCGGCGTTGCTCCTGGTGCCCTTGGTGTTGCCGTCCGGAACCGCGGAGGGGAATGAAGCGAGGATCGCAATGGTGCAGGGCAACGCCCCCGAGCCAGCCGGTGACCCGCACGTCGACGACTTCGAGGTGCTCGAAGGACACATCGCAGCAACGGAGCAGATTAAGGGTCAGGTCGACCTGGTCGTTTGGCCCGAGAGCTCATTCGACCGCGATCCCTTTCAGAACCCGGACTTTGGCGGACCCCTGACCGAGATTGTTCTCGAGACGCGGGCGCCCTTTCTGGTCGGCTCGAACTCGGAGGCGTTCGAAGGAAGGGAGGTGCGCCGTCGCAACGTCAGCTTGTTTATTCGGTCCAACGCAACTCTCGCAGGCACTTATGTGAAACGGCACCTCGTTCCATTCGGGGAGTGGGTTCCGTTTCGATCTGTGCTCAGTCCAGTCTTCAAAGAGCTCGAGCAGGTGCCGTATGACCTCGTGCCGGGGGAGAAGCCCGGCGTCTTCACGATCCCGCCCGGAAACTTTGCTTCGGTTATCTGCTTCGAGTCGACGTTTCCCGACCTGGTCAGAACATCGGTTAACGCAGGCGCGCGTTTCCTGGTCGTTTCGACAAACAACATCTCCTACGCAAGGACGGCCGCGAGTGATCAGCACGTTGCGTTCAGCCAGGTGAGGGCGGCGGAGCATCACATGTGGGTTGCACACACAGCCCTCACCGGTATCTCTGCAGTGGTCGCGCCGGACGGCCGGGTGACGCAGAAGACTGGTCTATTCGAAAGAAGCTTGTTGACTCCGACGATTCGCTTCGCGGAGTCACAGACTTTTTACGCGAGTGCGGGGGACTGGGTCCCGGTGGGGGCTCTTGCGGGCCTGGTCTCGATCTTGCTGCTCGGCTCGGTAATGACCCAAACGAGAACCGAGTTGGACCCACTGGTCGAGGACGAGGACCAGAGAGTGTTGGTGGTCGTTCCCACTTACGACGAGGCCGACAACATCGAAGGCCTGCTCGAACAGCTTCTCAGCCTTCCCGGTGAGTTGCACGTGCTGGTGGTCGACGACGGCTCGCCCGACGGGACGGCGGCCATCGTCGAAAGGGTTCGGCTGACGAACGACAGAGTCCACCTCATGCAGCGCCCGGCCAAGATGGGACTCGGCAGGGCGTACATCTCCGGGTTCAGGTGGGGTCTCGATCAGGGCTTCACGAGGCTGATAGAGATGGATGCGGACTTTTCGCATTCCCCAGCGGACGTTCCGAGGCTAGTTGCGGCCAGCAGGTTTGCCGATCTGGTCATCGGCTCCCGGTATGTGAAGGGTGGGGGAGTTGAGGGCTGGTCGAAGGCCCGTCATCTGCTGTCCAGAGCCGGGAACCTGTATGCACGCATTCTTCTTGGATTTCGAGTCAAGGACTCAACCAGCGGCTTCAGGTGCTACCGAGCGGAGGCCCTGAGCATCCTTCCCCTCCATGAGGTCAAAAGCGACGGATACGCCTTCCAGATAGACATGGCTTACCGGCTCTGGCGGGCCGGACACAGGGTCGATGAAATACCGATCACGTTCAAAGAAAGGGCCGTCGGCGTGTCAAAGATGTCCAATGCAATCGTCAGGGAGGCCATGATGCTCGTCACGAGATGGGGATTGGCCCGGCTTTTCGGAGGAGGAGGGGGCCGGCAGCGGGGGAGCTGGGAGTGAGGAGTCAGGCGAGGTCACTGCGCTCTACGTAGTCAGCGGCAGCTCGAAGCAGTGTCGCATCATCGAAAAAGAGCCCCAACGCCTTATTACAGCTCCTACAAAGAAGGCCCCTAATCTTTCCCGAAAGGTGACAGTGGTCTACTTCGAGGTTTACGGACAACGTTCGCAGGCGACCTGTCGGCGCTGCTTTAGGTGATTTGCGGCAAATCGCGCACTTCCCGTGCTGGGAGAGCAGTAGATGGTCGTATTGAGCGTTCGTTAGACCGTAGTTTTGCTTAAGGCTGGCCTCCCGGATGACGTCAGGTCGGCGGGCCCGGTACCCTCGCATGTAGTCCCTGGACTTCTCGCGCCATTGTCGGTCGTACTCTGGATCGAGTCGTCGACGCTGTTCATTTTTGACACGCCACTTCCGGTAGCTCTCGTTTCGTCGCTCGCGAGAGGACCCTTTCTCATCACTTACCATGCTTGGACTTTAGCCAGGGGTAGTGACAGTGGCGGAGACAACGGCCGGTGGAGATCGGCAAGTGGTAATAGAAGCGTAATTTAGTAAGGAGTTGTGGTGAAGCCGCTAGAGTTCCCTCGGCGGGCACATTTTCGACAAGAGGCCTCGCTTTCGCTCATCAGGTCCATTTGAGGCACGTTTTCGACGTTGGCGGTTCGCTATTGCATTTATTTGTCCCTAAGCGGGGGTCACGCGTCGTGACATGTATCTATTGGCCCAGCCAAGCAGTGCCCACGCGACACCGAGCGTCGTGAAATACACGACATCCGGTGGATCCCAGGTCTCTCGCGCCAGCGTATGGAAGCCGTACGTCACAACCCCAACCGCAGGAATCAGCAGCACAGGCGCTGACCCCCACCACGGCAACCCTCCACCGCGAACCATCCCCAGCCCCAGCACCAACGCCGCTACCGGAAGCACAAACAGGCCGCCCCAATACAGCACCAGAAAACTCAAGAACGACCCAACCACCATCGATACGCCCATCAGCAAACACGTCACAGCACACAAGATCGCGCCCACCCGGCCCGTCGCCGGCAACCCCCTCCGCAGCCCGAAAAAACCGAGCCCGGCCAACGTCGCGCCCAACCCCAGCGGAACACGCGGCCAGCTATCAATATCGACCCCGTTCTCCAGCAACACCACCCCCGCCAGCCAACCAAGCCCACCAAGCACCAGAAGCCCGCTCACCCACCCACTACCATCACTGCTCGCTCTTGGCTTCCACCCCGCCCGGATCACCGTCGCCGTGCCACGAACTCGGTGATGAGCGGCCAGTACCGGTCGGGGACGTCCTTCCAGGGGAAGTGGCCTGCTCCCTCGAGTACCTCGAGCCGCGCGAGCCCATCTGGCAACGCTTGGGCGATCTCTTGCGAAGCCTCCACCGGCGTGACGGGATCCAGCGCTCCAACGCACACCAGCGTCGAACAGTCGATGCGGCTGAGCTGATCGACCACGTCTAGGCGGCGTGTCAACTCGCCCCCCGGGGCACCCAGCTCCCGGTTGACGATCGTGCGGACCCGATCGTCCTCGTCCGGCACTTGCGGCCCGAACGCTGCGTAGATCCGGGCCGACTCCTCGACGGTCACACCCTCGCCGCTGAAGCTGCGTCGCGCGAACTCCGCCACCTCGTCCCCACCGATCCGACGGAAGCCCTCGACCAACCGCGGGATGGGGAAACGGGCGTATCCCGACTGCACGATGAGTCCGGCCGCATGGCCCGGATGCCGCGCCCCATACAGCAAGACGATCGGGCCACCCATGGAGTGGCCGAAGAGGATCGGCCTCGTGATGCCGATTGCGACGCAGAAGGCGCGGACGTCGTCGGCGCACACCTCGAAGCTCCACTCCGCCGGGTCGCCCCATGCGGAACGGCCATGTCCGCGCAGGTCCAAGTAGACCACCTGCGCCACAGCCGCCAGTCTTGCGAAGTCGGGCTTGAGGTAGGAGTGGTCCCAACCCCCGGGTCCGCCGTGCACCAGCACCACGGTCGGCCGCTCGTGCATCTGTGGACCTTCGGGCACGAGTGCGGACCCGTCGACGTCGAACCACAAGCGTGTCCCGTTCACATCGACGTACATACGGCTCCGATTCCTGTTTCACGAACACAATATTCGCAATTGGCCTGGCTCAAGCGACTATCTCCACCGCGTCGCCGTCTTTTAGTTCGTGGTCGGCCCCCACCTGTTGACCGGGGAACTTGGCTGACGGCCCCCAGACCTTTGCGGCTTTGATCTCAACTGCCAGTTGTTTGTGAAGGGCCGCCGCGACGTCTCGTGTCGTGGCTCCCTCTTGGAAGGCGAAAGGCGTCTCTGACGTTTCATCGCCGAGGCGCGTGTACACACGGATCAAGCCGGTCAGGTTCCAGACTGCGTCTCTGAAGGCCTCGAGGTCGCGGTCATCGATCACTGAAACACCCACGGCCCCCATGTCCGGGAACGCAGCACGGGCGTACTGAAGCGCGTCTTCATCAGACTCGTCGAGCTTTGTGACCGCCAGGATCGCCGGCTTATCGATCCCTGCAAGCCCAACCTCGTTCCTTATCTCTTCCAGCTTCTGAAAGGGGGCGCTGGCGTCGTGGCAGTAGACGATCGCATCTGCCTCGCGAAGGACACCAAGCAAAGCCCGGCCCCCTCCCCTGCCCTCGCTAGCTCCGGGAAGCAGGCCGGGAATCTCGACCAGTTGGATCAAGACTCCCTTGATGCGCGTCACGGCAGCGACTGGCCTGGTCGTGGTGAACGCGTAGCCCCCCACTTTTATTTGAATGTCGGACAGCGCGTGAAGCAGCGACGACTTGCCCGCATTCGGTGCGCCGACTAGTGCAACTTGCGCTGCCCCTTCGCGGTGAATAGCGATCGAGTCCCGATGGACAGCTTTGGAGCGAATCCGTGTCAGGTCCATTTGTTGCATGACCCACTTGCGGACATCGGCGTAAGGCCCGCTTCGATACCCGGGCAGCTCGTCGAGGATCGCGCGCAGCTCTTTGATCTTCTCCGAACCTTCTTTGCCGACGAGGCGGCGTTTGATCACCTGCATCATCGTGCGATGTGGCATTGGCATGGCTATGTCTCCTCTGTGTGTGCAGGAAGACAGCCACGTGATGTGTGCGGCCCTTGAAGGCCGGTCAAAACGTATGCGCTTCCCTGCTTCCCAGTACTGCTAGCTGAAAGGGAGCAGGGAATTAGCCTGTTTGGTTGAGCGCCTCGTTCTGCCAGGCCAACTCTTTGCTTGACCACATGAGGCGAGCATAACCCCGCCCCGGCGTCTCAAGCAGCTTCCAGATCCGGTGCTTTCTTTTCGGCCTGAATCGCTCCGATGCCCATGATTACCAGTGCGGCCCCCACGATCTGGACAACCGAAAGACCCTGGCTCAAGAACAGCCATGCGAACAGAGCTGCACTCACCGGCTCCAGCGTGGATGTGATGCCGGCTCTCGAGGCTCCGATTCTCTTGAGCCCCCACATGAACAAGAGAAATGAAGCAATGGTTGACGCCACTGCAAGAAACACAATCGGAGGCCAGAACCTCGGCTGATCAAGGGTCGTTGGTTCTCCTCGAAAGAGCTGCACGACGAGCCAAATGGTGCTCGCTGTTACGAACGCGTAGAAGGTTGAGCTAATGAAGTCGACAGTCTTTCCTACGTGCTCCCCCAGCAGCACGTACCCCGCGTATGCAAGTGAAGCGATACCTGCAAACAACATCCCAATAGCGCTCAGCCCCACTCCCCCACCTGTCAGCACCTTATGCAGCTCTGTTACCAGTACCACGCCGCAAAGAGACAGAAAGAGCGCGACGAGGACTCTGCGGGTCGGGGGGGTTCGGTCCACAACCGCCTTCCAGAGAACCACCACAGCCGGGCCGGTGTACTGAAGAACTACCGCTATGGCGACCGGGAGGTACGAGATCGAAAGGTAGTACGTCAAGTTGGCGGCAGCCAGAAAACCGCCGAACATGAGAGTCGGAACGAGGGGGAAACGTTCCTTTGGAGTTTCGGAGGCCCGAGAGGGCCGGCGCACCCCCCTTCTGATGAGAAGTATGAGTCCAAGGCCCGCCGTTGCAACCCACGCTCTCCCCTCTGTGAGCTCGACCGGGTTAGCCCCTTGATCCATCAGACTTCGGGCGAAGACTCCCCCGAGGGCGAACAAGACGGCAGAGAAAGCTACGGCGGCATAACCAAGGCGGCGGGACATGAGCGGGCATTGTACGAATCCGCGTTCCGGAGTGACTTAAGCGGGAAGATCACCCAATGGAATCAAACGCCTTTTCGGCGCTGCACAACTGGCTTATGGAGCTCGGCAACGAAGGCCGCGCGCAGAAAACTGTCGAGGCTTACGACGCCGACGTGACCGACACCCTCAACTGGATCGCGTCGTTCCGGGGAGTCGAACCGTCTGATCTTCATCTGACCGACATCACCCGAGAGGACCTGGTCGCGGCGATCTCAGACTTTCGCACCAGGCCCGACCCCCGGTACAGCAGGCACCCTGATCAGGCTCCCAAGGAGCGGTCGGCCGCGCGGGTCTCGCGCAGAATGGCGGCGATAAAAGTCTTTCTGAAGTGGTGCTACGAGACCGGGAAGATCCCTTCGGACCCCGGCGCCCTCATCAAGTCGCCAAAGCGGGCCAAGCGATTGCCGAAAGCCCTGGAGGCGGATACCGCGATGCTCGTCATGACAAACAACGAAGACTCACGCTGGCCCGAGCGCGACAACCTCGTCATCGTCCTCGCTCTGACGACGGGACTTCGTCTTCAGGAGATCGCAACCCTGAAGCTCACCGATCTCATTGGAAGCCCCCCAAATGCGATCAACGTCATCGGGAAAGGAAACAAGGAGCGCAGGCTTCCTCTGCCGCCCGTGACGCAGGAGGCGCTCCAGGCTTACCTCCCGACCCGCGCAAAGCGCTTGAGCAAGACGGGGATGCAAGCGCGCACTGTTTTCATCTCGACGCGAGCTCGAAGGGTCGGCACCGACAAACAGGGTGAGGTCATCATGACCGTCGAAGCCACGAACGCAGGCATCGCGTACATCGTCGACAGGATCCTCAGATTGAGCGGTGCCCGGCGAAGAGGCAGCCGCGTCCATGTACTCCGGCACACCTTTGCAACGCTCGGCCTTCGTCCCGATCCGGCAACGGGACAGCCGGCTTATACGCTCAGGCAGTTGCAGGCCGCACTCGGCCACGCCAATCTCGCAACAATCCAGGTGTACACAGAAGTTTCTGACTCAGAGCTGGTAGAGGCCGCCGCCGCCCATCCTTTGGCAAGAGCAAAGTAACTGCGCTAGGGGCCTAAGAGGAGTGATCCTCCAATTTCGGTGGTGCCGGTCTCGAGCTTTATGTCGATGGAGTCCGACTCGGTATCGCCCGGCCCGATCCTTCCGATCCCCACGGGGAGCGTGATGTTCTGCTTTCCTGTGAGGCCAAGGTGGACCGTCCCGCGCCATTCGTCCTGAGAGTTGTTAGTGATGAAGACGAGCAGCTCCACTTGACCCTCCGATCCTCTTCCGCGCAGGTCCACAAGCAGGCCGTTGCACAGCTCGAAGTTCTCTCCAGGTTCGAGCGAGGTGGCTGAAAGGATCTGAGGGGACTTGCCTTCGGCTGCGATGATCGTGAACTTCGACTCCACCTGTTCCTCACAAACGAGGATGTGTCCGAGTCCCTTCATGCTCGTCGCAATGACCGGGATCAACAGGACTCCCATCAACGCGACGATGGCGAACCGGGCTTTTAGGGCAGGGGGCATCGAGACAGTGTAAAGCTGGGGCTTGCGGGGGGCCGGAGCCCATGAGCGTGAAGAAAGATTCCCATATTCGTTTTCGAGAGACGGGCGTCACGCTAGGCTCTTCCCATGAATACATACGGATATGAATCGCCGCTCGGCCCCCTTTCGATCACGCTCGGGGAGGACACCAAGATTCACAGGATTCGGTACGAGGCGACTTCCACTCCCCTGCCGGATGACCATCCCCTCAGAGAGACTCTGGATGGGTACTTCGCAGGCGAATGCACCCTGGACGACCTATCTGTTGAGCTGGCGGTGCCGGAGTTTCAGAGCCAGGTTCTGGACGCCATCAGGAAGATCCCTGCGGGAGAGGTAAGGACCTACACCTGGGTGGCCGAGACGATCGGCCGGCCGCGGGCCGCTCGCGCGGTCGGTAATGCGCTGGGTGCGAACCCGATCCCGGTCGTCATTCCGTGTCACCGTGTGGTGGCAGGAAGTGGATTGGGCGGCTACACCGGCGGGCTCGACAAGAAGGAGTTTCTGTTGGCGCTCGAGAGCAAGAAGCTGGAGCCCGCGGGGACCTAATCGGAATCCACGAGACCGGGCTGCGTTAGGGGCTATCCGCCGGGACTGGGCCGTATTCCAGATTCGTCACTGGGTTTGCCTTGGGCAGGATGAGCGAGTTGGCACTTACCAGCCCCACAACGAGAAGAACAACAGCCACGTATGCCAGAACTAGATTCCGTACCAAGGCCCTGTCCGAGGCGTCCTCTGGAGGAAGCTCCTCCTTCTTTTCAAGTGCTCGAATGTGGGCTTCTAGCCTCTTCAGTCTTCGTACCATCAACCACAGAAGGCCTATCACCAGGAATGGAATGGCAAGCACGAATGCGAAGTATGCGCCCAAACCCGCTAGTCCCAACAAACCTGCATCCATCTGTAGAGCGTACTCCCATGATCGATTAGCGGGCGGAGTCTGGCTCCCATTTGAGCTGAAGGTGACGCGCGGCCCGCGCTTCGTCCAGGCGGCCTACCGGTGTGGTTAGCGGCGCTTCGTGCAGAACCTCGGGACTCTCCTTGGCCTCCCCTGCGATCTGCAGCATGGCTTCGGCGAGGAGGTCGAGCTCCTGTTTCGACTCCGTCTCGGTCGGCTCCGCCATCAAGGCCTCTTCAACCACTAGCGGGAAGTACACGGTCGGAGGGTGAAAGCCAAGGTCGATCAAACGTTTCGCCACATCCATTCCTTTGACGCCGTATTTCTTGAACGGCTTCGCTGTCGCAACGAATTCGTGCATGCAAAGGCCAGGGTGCGCCGTGGGGTACTCGGCCTCAACTCGCTTTCTCAAGTAGTTCGCGTTCAACACAGCGCGCTCAGAGACCTTGTGCAGGCCGTCCGCACCGAGCGCTCGCAGATACGTATAGGCACGTGCGACGACTGCAAAGTTTCCGTGGAAGCCGTGAATCCTTCCGATTGAATCGGGCCTGTCGTTATCCCAGTAGTACTTACCGGTCTTGTCATCGAGTGCAGGCATCGGCGCAGGAAGGTACTTCTCGAGCCTCTTGCTAACTGCCACAGGCCCGGAGCCCGGCCCCCCTCCCCCGTGGGGCGTGGAGAAGGTCTTGTGGAGGTTGAGGTGGACGACGTCGAAACCCATGTCGCCCGGGCGGACCACTCCCATGATTGCGTTGAGGTTGGCGCCGTCGTAGTAAAGAAGCGCGCCGACCGAGTGAAGGCTTGCAGCTACCTTCTCTATGTCTGCTTCGAAGAGGCCAAGTGTGTTCGGGTTGGTGATCATCAGCCCTGCGACGTCCTCATCGACTGCCGCCTCGACCGCCTTCAAGTCGACGAGCCCTCTTTCGTCGGAAGGGATCTGCTTGACTTTGTAACCGGCCAGCCTGACGGTTGCAGGGTTCGTCCCATGTGCGGAGTCGGGAATGAGGACCGTCTTTCTGGGATCCCCGTTGGCGGTGTGAAAGGCGCGCATCAAAAGGAGGCCCGTCAGCTCACCCTGTGCGCCGGCTGCAGGTTGGAAGGTCACCCGTGACATCCCCGTAACTTCGGCAAGGTGCTGCTCCATCTCGAACAACAGTGCCAGCGCGCCTTGCGTGTCCTGCTCGATCTGCCACGGGTGCATCGCGCGAATTCCGGGCAGCGAAGCGGCTGTTTCGTTGATCTTCGGGTTGTACTTCATGGAGCAGCTCCCGAGTGGGTATGCCCCCACGTCGATCGCCCAGTTCATCCTGGAAAGGCGTGTGTAATGGCGGACCAGATCGATCTCCGAAACTTCTGGAAGCCGCGGCGGGCTCTTCCTGCGCGCAGACTCGGGAATCGACGCGCCCGTGCCGTTTACTCCGGGGGCCGGGACGGTCGAAGCACGGCGTCCGTCAATGGACTTTTCGAAGATCGACGGCGGGACCACTTTCTCTACCGCGCTCATGCCACCACCTCTGCCAGGGCCTTCGCCAGGCCCTCGATCTCCTCGGGCGATCGCTTCTCGGTGACGGCAACGACGATGCAGTCGGTGAGGTCCGGCGAAACGCTTTCGAGAGAAGGCCCTGCAAGAAATCCCTTTGCCGACAGAGCCTTCACTGCGTCGGCTCCTTTGATCGGCAGCTGCAAAACGAACTCTTTGAAGAACGGCGCATCGAATTTGAGTGAGCATCCTGGAACCGAGGCAAGTAGCTGCGCTGCGTGGGCAGTTCTGGCCGCACACGTTTCGCCCAGCTCCTCGAGGCCGCGGGGCCCCAGCCACGACATGTACACGGTGGCAACAACGGCCATAAGGGTCTGGTTGGTGCAGACGTTGGAGTTGGCCTTCTCTCTGCGAATGTGCTGCTCGCGCGCCTGCAACGTCAGAACGAAACCTGGCTTACCGTGAACATCAAGGGTCGCGCCGCAAATCCGGCCCGGTACTCGCCGGACGAATTCCATCTTGGTTGCGAAAATGCCGAGGTACGGGCCGCCAAAGTTGAGATCGTTGCCCAGGCACTGCCCCTCCCCCGTTACAACATCGGCCCCCAGAACTCCGGGTGCTTCAATGACGCCGGCGGCGAGTGGGTCGTAGTGAACGATCAGCAGCCCTCCGGCTCCGTGAATCCGATCCGCTGCTTGCTTCAAATCCTCGATGCATCCAAAGAAGTTCGGCTGGCCGGCGATCAGACAGGCCGCGTCCGTGACATCTCCCCATTCGGTGATGCCGCCGGATGCCTTCGCAGTCACGAACTCGTAACCCAGGGCCCTTCCGAATGTCTCGATGACAGCGCGGTAGTTCGGGTTGATCGCCTCACTGATGATCACGCGGCTCCGGCCCGTCTGAGCCGTCGCCAGATTGACTGCTTCAACAAGGGCGCTTGCGCCGTCGTAGAGGCTGGCGTTCGAAACCTCCATGCCCGTCAGCTCGCAGATCATCGTCTGGTACTCGTAAAGGGCTCCGAGAACTCCCTGGGATAGCTCCGGCTGGTAGGGCGTATACGAGGTGGCGAACTCAGATCGGAATGCGAGCGCTCTAACGGGGGCCGGAATGTAGTGGTCGTAGGCCCCACCGCCCGCGAAGCACCTGAGCGACTCGGTGCCGTTGTTTCGGCCCGCGAGATCGGAGAGGAGAGTGATCACCTCGCTCTCGGTCATGGGGGCCGGAATGTCCAGTGGACGGCCAAGCCTGAGGCCCTTGGGGATCGGGTCGAAAAGTGCATCGACTGAATCGACCCCAATGACCTGGAGCATCTCGTCGACGTCTTGCTGAGTGTGTGGTGTGTAGTCCATCGGCCCTTAACTCTTAATGAACGGCGGCTTGGTTACCTCGGCCTCGAGAGGCCTTCCCCTCACGTCGACCGCCAGGATGGTACCCGGCTCTGAGACCTCCGTATTGACGTAGGCAAGGGCGATGCCTTTTCCGAGAACCGGAGAGAAATTCCCGCTTGTCACGGCCCCAACTGTTTCGCCGTTGCTCGACACCGCGTAGCCGGTGCGAGGGATCTCTCTTCCCCTGGAGACCAGCCCAACGAGCTTCCTCGGCGTTCCGCTGCTCTTGAGCTCCTCGAGGAGAGGCTTGGTCGCAAATTCTTTCTGCCAATCGATCGCCCAGCCGAGTTCTGCTTCGATTGGGTTGGTCTCCTCAGATATCTCGTGCCCATGCAGCGGGTAGCCCATTTCGAGCCGGAGTGTGTCGCGCGCGCCGAGGCCCGCAGGAGTCACGTCCGGATTTTCCAGAAGGATGTTCCAGATGTTGACCGCGTCACCGGAAGGCACGATCAGCTCCGCGGTGAACTCCCCTGTGTAACCGGTGCGCGCAATCAAGCACCTGGCGTCGGCGATTCGTGTCTCAACGACTGTGTGCAGCTTTTGTCCTGCACTCTCCGGTGCGATCTCGACGATGATCTCGCGCGCTCGGGGGCCGGAGAGCGCGATGATCGCCCAGTCGGGCCTTTGGTCCATGGACTGGATTCCCGCTGTAGCGAGAGCCTCGATCACCGCGTCGGTGTTGGAGGCGTTCGGTACGAGGAGATAGGACTTTGGAGTTCGGTAGACGAAGATGTCGTCGACTATCCCGCCCGATTCGTTAAGCACCAGGTTGTAGCCGGCCGTCCAGGGAGCCAGCTTTGCGACTTTGCCCGGCAGAAAACGGTCCAGTGCCTCCCCAGCTTCTTCCGTGATCTCGAGCTTGCCAAGGTGAGACACATCGAACAGTCCGGCGGATTCCCTAACGGCCTTGTGCTCGGCCAGGACCCCTGTGTAGCTGAGGGGCATGTCCCATCCGCCGAACGGAACAATCTTCGCCCCAAGGCGGGCGTGCTCGTCGTGCAGTGGTGTGCGGCGGATGCTCACTAAAGGAGCTTAAGGGATGGAGGTGAGGTCTAGCTTTTCTCCGCCGGATTCCTCCGGAGGCAGCTGCCCGCCCATGTCGATCAGGTTCTTCTGACTCGGCTGTTCCAAGCCGTACTTGATCAACAAATTCAGATAATCCCGCTGGTAGAAGATCTTGCACTTAGTCCCCGGGTAAAGCTCGCGCAACCGTCTCACCTTGCGGTTCTTCTTGGTTACGAGCTTTTGGTTGAGCGTGGTGATCTCGATGTAGAGGTCGTACTGAGGAAGGTAGAAGTCGGGAGTGAAGCGGTGGACTACTTCGCCGTTTGCGTTCCAGTCGATATCGAACGAGCGAGGTTCGTACTCCCATTCGATTTGGTAAAAGTCGAGCAGCCTCGCGAACTGTCTTTCTGAGTTGTGGGCGAATTCAACACTGTCGCTCGGGAGCTTGTCGTGGTGCTCCTGCGTTTGTGCGATGGGTTTATTCCTCTGCCAGGGCCTTCGGCGTCTTCGAGTCGGCAACTGCCGGCTGATGCTCATTCGCTTCCTCCCGGCGAAGAGCAGAGACCGATCCCTCCAGCTCTTTCATTACCGGGTCTACGGCGATGGCAAAGACGCCCTGACCGCGCTTCAACAGGTCGAAAACTTCCTGTGGGGAGGTGTAGGCGTACACGGAGCTGCCATCGCTGGCGACCGTGACGCCGCTCAGGTCGTGCCCGAGCGCATGCAGATGATCGATGGCCTCTCTGACTCGTTGGAGGCTGATTCCCGCGTCCAGCAGGTTCTTGATGAGCTTCAGCTCGAGCAAGTCCTGGAAGGAGTAAAGCCGCTGACTTCCCGAGCCCTGTGCGGGCTGGACACTTGGAGACACGAGGCTTGTACGGGCCCAGTAGTCGAGCTGTCTGTAGCTAATACCGACAATCTTGCAGACCTGGGGGCCTCTATAGCCCTGCTCGGCCTTGTCCAGGTCGAGGTCAAGCTGATCCTGTTGACTTTGGGGTGGCACCCGGCACTCCTTCGATGTAATTACGTGGGAGTCAAGTAAAGAGATGCGCGCGACCTGTGTCAAGGATTGAAGGGGCACGTTAATCTCAACTTCACGTTGAGACTACGGGTGGACCGACGGGTAAGCGGGAAAAAAAGGTGAAGAAACCTGTGGAAAACGCTGTCTATGGGCTAGGCCCTGAAGTCCTCGGGCGTCACCTGCTCTAGGAATTCCCGGAACTTCTCGACCTCGTTTTCCTCCTCGTCGTCGCGAATGGAGACCGAGAGCTCATCGAGGACCTCCTCGGCGGCGTAGATGGGAGAACCGGTCCTGGCCGCAATGGCAATCGCATCCGAGGGCCGGCTAGACACGTCGTAGGCATTCCCGGCCCCCGACAGGTGGACCATCGAGAAGTATGTGCTTTCTCTGAACTCGTTGATGTACACGTAGTCGAGCTGGTAACCCATCTCATCCAGAAGGAGCTTGATGAGGTCGTGTGTGAGGGGCCGTGGAGTCACCACGCCCTGCATTGCGAAGGCAATGGCCATTGCCTCGTACGAGCCAATGAGTATGGGCAGGTAGCGCTCGCCGTCGCGCTCTTTGAGCAGCACAATCGGCTGACTGCTTTCGAGTTCTACTCGAACCCCGACTAGCCTGAGCTCGATCAAAATCGCGTCCCCTTAGTCGTTGTCAGCGTAGCACAGGGCCATTTTTCCAAGTCTGCTATCCCCGCGCGTCTTCCGAGATAAACAGGCCTTTTAAGGCCCCCGGATTCGCAGCAAGGCCTGCGGGATCGGGCACGGACGCGATGTATGGGAGATTTCGGTAGAGCCCCTTGAAATCCAGCCCGTAACCCACCAGGAAGTCTTCGCTTTCAAACCCCTTCAAATCGACTTTGGGCTCGATGATGCGGCGGACTGGCTTGTCGATCAGTGTGCAAACCCGAAGGCTGGCAGGTCCGCGAGTTTGAAGACTCCGGAGCAGATAGGTAAGGCTTAGGCCCGTATCGACGATGTCCTCCACGATCACCACATGGCGGCCTTCGATTGGATCCTCGAGATCTTTGATGATCCTGACGACTCCGGTCGGTTTCTCTCCACCTTGGTAAGTGGAGATCGACATGAAATCGACGTCGACATCTATCGGCAGCGCTTTCACCAGATCGGCCAGGAAGAGCAGTGATCCCTTGAGCACCCCGATGAGTAGCGCGCGCTCACCGTCGAGCATTTCGGAGAGTTCGGCCGCAAGTTGGGAGATCCGGTGGCGAATCTGCTCTTCTGTGAACGCAACCCGAGCAAGTGCCACGGAGAGTGAGTATAGGGCGGGAGGGTCAGTCCCTCGCGTTCTTCGCGATAGGCGCAAACAAGCGCCAGAGCCCCTCGACAATTGGGGCCTTGTCGGCGGAAGGGCGGCATTGTCCCTTGCATCTGAAGTGAACTGGAATCTCCATGCGCGTTCCTCCAGCCACAGCGGTGAGCCGGCGCGTTCGCGGCTCGAAGGAAACCTCCGGCTCCGGCGCGTTCGCTTCGAGCAGAACCGTTGCCTTTGAGCGCGGGATCAGTTGAACGGTTGTTCCGTCGCCGTAGGTCGCGGACCCCCAGGCCCGCTCCGGCGTTGCAAGCGTGTGCCGCTTGAACCCGTTGAACCCGAAGTCGAGAAGACGCGAAGCTTCGCCAAAAGTGTCGGGACTATCGAGAACAACGGCAATTCTCTCCTCGCTCCCACGTCCTGCCGACGCGATAAGCGATTTGCCCGACGACCGCGTCTGCCCCGTCTTGATTCCGGTCGCCCCCGAGTAGCTACCAAGAAGCTGGTTTCGGTTTTGAATTTGAGTCGGCGGCGTGTTCTGGCGGGGAATCTCTGCGGACCGGGTCGCCGTGATCTTGCGAAACAGAGGAATGCCAAGGGCAAAGCGCGAGATGGTCGCAAGGTCGTTGGCCGTCGAGTAATGGTTCGGGTGGTCCAGACCGTGCGGGTTCGTGAAGTTGGATCCAACGGCGCCTATACGTTTTGCCGTCTCGTTCATCTTCTTCGAGAAGCCAACTATAGATCCGCCCACGTGTTCCGCAAGTGCCACAGCAGCATCGTTGGCCGAAGGCAGCAGAAGGCCGTAGAGCAGATGTTCCACCGAAAGTCTCTCCCCCGCTGTGAGCTCGAGCTCTGTAACCAGGGGGTCGTCAGCTCCCACGATCTCCGCTTCGGATGACGCGGTGACAATGTCCTCTGGCTTTGTGTTCTCTATTACAACGATTGCCGTCATCACCTTCGTAGTGCTTGCAATTGCGCGCCGGGCGCTCCCCTCCTTCTGAAACAAAATCTTTCCGTCTGCCAGGTCCACCAGAACAGCGCTGGCAGCTGCGACTGCCGGGCCGGACTGTGTAGCGGGTCCTGCTGGGCGGACAGCCGGTGCAGCTGGTCGCAAGTGTTTCGGCAGGATCTCTCCGGCTCCCGCATGACCCTGCACGAGGAACAGAAGGATCAAAGCCGCGAGAACGTGGCGACAGAGTCTCATTAGATTCGGCCCGCGAGGGATCCAAGGACCCATACATAGATAACAAGTCCTGACAGGCCCACGATCACCTGTAGCGGCCGGCCGCGTGCAAGCAGGCCGTGCAACTTGAGCGCACGCAGAACACTCGGAAGCCCCAGGCCTATAAGTGACGCCGCTAAAGTCCCCACGAAGATTCCGATTCCCATTAGAAGTGCTGCGCTGGCACTTCCCGTGAGGATATGGCCTATCCCCCACACCAACCCTCCGGTTACAGCGGCTCCCGCAAGCGCAGCGAGCATCTCGTACGCGAGCACATCCATCTGGCGCCTTGGGTGAAGGGTGGAGGATGCGAGTGAGCGCGCGAGCGACCACGTGCCGAGGTCCTGGGTCATTCGAAGATAAGGAGGCAGTAGCCAGGCCATTGCCGCTATCGATGCCAGAAGGGGCCGCTGGGTTCGTAGGAGCACTGCGGCAAGGACTCCTCCTGCAAGCGAGATGCCGAAGCCGGCAAGCCTCCCAGAAGTGAGCCCGTGCCCCTGACCAACGTAGACACCGGCGACTTCCCCGAGGTCCTCGGAGGCCTCCTCTTCCATGACCTCGACGATGTCGTCGACCGTAATGATCCCTTTCATCTGTCCGTCGGCTTCGACCACCGGAACCGCCAGCAGGTTGTAGCGAGAGATCGTCCGGCCCGCCGTTTCCTGATCATCGTCGACCGTGACCGACACGACATCGCGCTGCATGATTTCGAGTACGGGCCGGTCGGGTGGAGACCTCAGGAGCCCGCGAAGAGACAGGACTCCGACGAGAGCCCCGGCCTCATCCAGTACATACGCGTAGTTGATCGTCTCCGCCTCTCGAGCAGAACGCCGAATGGTCTCGATTGCTTCGCCGGCCGTCGCGCCGCGATCCACCGCGACGAATGATGGTGTCATCCTGCCGCCCGCCGTGTCGGGCGGATATCCAAGGAGCTCGCGCAGCATCGAGGCCTCCTTGACTCCCATAAGAGAAAGGAGCCGCTCGGCCCGCTCGTATCCGATGTCGCCAAGGAGGTCGGCCGCTTCGTCCGGCGGCATGAGCTCCAGGACCGTTCGAGTCCTTTGATCGCTCAGCAACTGAACGGCTTCGCGCGTGACGGAAGGCTCGGCTTCCGGAAGGGTTTCGGCCAGCTCTGCTGCGGTCATCATCCGCAGGATGCTTTCCCGCCGTTCCACGTCCAGCTGGTCGAGGATGTCCGCAAGCTCGCTCGGGTGCAGCTCTTTGAGAATTCTGTTAGGAACCGTAAGGCGGACGTCGCCCTTTCTCCCCTCGAATGGCGCAACGTAGTTCCATGCAATGAGGTTGTCGTTGATCTGATAGCCGAGCGTGTCGGCAATCTGCCTTACCGGCCGCTCGATTCCGAGCTGCCTGAGGGCTCCGGCCATCCCGACCTCCGCACCGACGACGCGTATTCCGGCCGACGACTCCTGCAGGAGTAGGTCGTTGACGCGAACGACTCTTGCTCCGTCGGTGTCGACGATCTGTCTATCGAGGAGATCGATCTTTAGGCTGATCTGGCCTGGCGGCGGGGCGATGCCGGCGTCTGCAGCGTCTGTGCTGATCCGCTTGCCCTTGACCGAGATCTGCTCCCACGGGACGAAGGCAGGTTCGCTTCTCCCCCGTCTTATCTCGAAGCCGGAGATCCGTGGGTACTTAGCCCTGGAGGCAAGGACGTCGCTGACGCGGCCGATCGCTGAGCCGGAGGCGTCGTAGACCCTTCGGTGGAGGAACTCGGTTAGCCAGGGCACGCGTTACGCGCGCAGGTGATCTTTGAGCCGTGCCCTGAGCAGCAGATGCTTGATCCTCTTGGACAGCCGGGCCAGTTCGTTGATGGACTGGCCGGCCCCCCGCTTCGCGTCGGGGTTGGCGCTGCGTGCCATTGGAGCAAGGATCTGGTCGAACATTCCGGCCTCCTTGTCTGCGAACTGGCTGTACATCTTCAAATGCCGCGGTTCAAGGCCGAACTTGCCGAAGTCCCTGCAGATCTTGGCGACTATGAGATCGTCCTCGTCGTAGTAAACGTCTCCCGAACCAAGACGGTGCGAGTCGATCAACCCGAACTCTTCGAGTTCGCGCAGCTCCTCGCTCTCCAGGCCGGACTGACTCGTCAGCTCGTCGAATGAGAGGTTGAGGCCCCCGTCGAGTGTGAACAGCTCCTCGTCCTGAGGCGGGGGGGCCGGAGTTGCAGGCCCGTTTTGCGCGGACTGCCCCGCTTGTTCAGGCGCATCCGGATCGAACGTCTCGAGCTTTCTGCGAATCACTTTCAAAGGAAGGAACTGGTCCCTTTGCAAGGTGAGTATGTATTTGAGGCGCGCAACGTCCGGCTCGAAGTACTTCCGATAGCCCGATGCTGTGCGCTCCGGCTCGATCAGCCCCTCGGTCTCCAGGAAGCGAATCTTGGAGATCGATACCTCTGGAAACTCCGGCTGAAGCTGCTTGAGCACCTCACCTATGGACAGGAATGAACGAGGGCTCATGTGGTCGCCTCCGTGAAGAACACGAGCCTGAATTTTCCGATTTGAATCTCGTCGCCGTTATTAAGAGGGATACCTTCGGCCCTCTCGCGGTTGACGAACGTCCCGTTGAGACTGCCGACATCTGCAATGCGGTAACCCGAATCGTCCCTGCGAATCTCGGCATGTTTGCGTGAGACGGTCACGTCGTCGAGGAAGATGTCGCTTCCCGGGTGACGCCCGCAGGTGATCACGTCCTTGTCGATCGTGAACTTGGCCCCTGCGTCGGGCCCCTTGCGCACAATGAGGATTGCCTTTCCCCCCTCGAGTTCCCCGATGGTCACCTGGAACTCCTGCGAGGCTTCTGCCTCCTTCTCGGGAGTGAAGGTGATCGTGGTGTCGGCCTGCTCGTCGGGTTGGAGCGCGGCGCCGCACGTCGAGCAGAAGTTAGAGCCCTGTGGGTTGCGGTGTCCGCAGTTGTGGCAGTACATCTGATCTCCTCGCGGGGGGAGTCTCAGCCTAAACCGAAGCTAGAGGGTCGGCAACCGCCGCGGGCATCTCCACGCTCAATATTCGTTCCAAATGTTCTTTTTCTTCTCGATTGAGGCCTCTGGCGGCCGGCGGGCCGAAAGCAGTAGCAAAGCCCTCGATCAGAGCGAGGGCAAGAGTTTCGAAGGTCGCGCTGGGGACGAACTCCCTGAGGAAGGCTGAAGAATCGGCGGCATCGCCCAGGAGTGAAGCCACCTTTTGGCGAATGTCGAAGATCGGGAACGTCCCGTGTTGCAGGAACCAACCCCGGCGAACTACCTGGGCACTCCCACACAGCTTCCGTCCTGCGACCGAGATATCTGCACCTGTCGGCGCGGCGAAGCAGTGCAGGGCTGGGGTTGCAGGTCCGCGGTCGGCCGTCCCGGCCTCCAGGCCTAGAGCTTTCAGGCCAACGATGAGGGCCGATGCCACAGCCTGGTAGGTCTCGAGCACGGAGCGGCCTTCGGTTGGCGCAACCACAGAGTAAGTGAGGTCACGGTCATGCAGGACGGCCCCTCCCCCGGTCGGTCTGCGAATCACCTCGATTCCATTGTCGAGGCAGCCCAGCACCACAGAGGCGGGGACATCGAGATGGGCGCCTACCGATAATGCAGGGGGATCCCAGCGGTAAAGGCGGACGCGCGGCCTGCGATCGTCGCCATGAAGTGCGGACTCCAGCAGTGCCAGGTCTGCGGCCATCACCTCACGGGGCGAACTAAGCCCGTCTTCAACAAGCCACCAGCTCAGGCTTGTTCTTCTCCCCCGGTTTCCGCAATGACCTCCTGGTACTGCTTGGCCGTCAGGAGCGAGCCGGCTGCGGAGGCGTCCGATGCCTCGATGACAACCATCCATCCGACTCCGTAGGGATCCTGGTTGACCACCTCGGGGTTGTCGACGCACGCAGAGTTGGCTTCGACCACAGTGCCCGAAACCGGCGCGTATACGTCGGAAACCGACTTCGTCGATTCGATTTCGCCCATCGGCTCCCCGGCCGTCACGGCCGTTCCGGCCTCAGGAAGGTTCAAGTAAACGACGTCCCCAAGCTGGCTCTGGGCGAAGTCCGTGATGCCTACCGTAATGCGGCCGTCGGATTCCTTCCGGGCCCACTCATGATCCTTGGTGTAGCCCAGCTCATCGGGAACCTTCGACATCAGCCCTCCTCGAATTGTTGTTGTTGTGTCGGAATCTCAGGCTTTTGGCGTTGGCGACGGCGAAGCCGGGGGGCCTGTGCCACGCCTGATGATCCGCTTCCAGGGCTGATACTTCGACAAGAACTTCTCGTTATGCAATTCGACGCCTGTTTCGGACACTACCCGCCTTGTCACGGTCACGTCGAAGCCGGCGCTTCCCTCTTCCACGACATGCTCCTGGCCTGCGGGAAGTGTCGGGTCGTCGACGTACTTGGTAGGCGGCTCTCGTGGGTTGGAGCGATCCGAAGTCGCGGTCTCGACGGTCCTCTTGAGCGGTGAGGAGTAGATGCTGACGATCATTGACCTGCTCGTGACTGCTGCCTTTACAAGGACCCCGTATTGCGTGTCGTTTTGGAACTTGAGGTCCTGGCTGGGGTAGTTGACCATCGCGTCCCGGCCGAGGGGGTACTTGGTTATGTGAAGGCTGTGATTGCTGCGCTGAACGGTGTCGAGGCCGGCATTGAAGACCGCGTTGAAGACCGTAGTCGCAACCTGACAAACCCCACCCCCGATGCCGGGAACGAGTTCGCCGTCGACGATGATCTGCGCCTCCTGGTAGCCGTTAGCAGGAGTACGGGGGCCGGTGGTGTCGTTCATCGAGAAGGTCTCACCGGGTTTCAGGACCGTTCCGTCGATCGATTCGGCCATGCGGTCGATGTTCGCAACGCGCGGGGCGTTCTGCGAGTCGAACGTTGTGGTGAAAGTCGAGATGCGCTCTGTGATCTTGAGGTCGCGCGCCTGATCCGTTGTGAACGCGGGGGGCTCGGACTTCGAGTTGAGCGGGATCGCTAGGCGGGGGCCGGGCGTCAAGGCAAGCACCAGGTTGGCGGCGGTTGCAGTATCGATCGTCTTGCCTTCTTCACTGGGAGTGATCGAGACCTTGCCATCAGAGACCGAGAAGGACGCGTCGCGCGGCGTTTTCGCCACATGCGGGGCGACGGCAGCTATCTGATCCTTCAGTGCGTCCGGATCGACTTGCAGCAACAAAACGTCCTTCTTGTCGTTGCCGTCTTCGATATTCACGCGCATTGCGGAAGCGATCTTCTCCGGAGAAATGCTGATCTCCTCGGCCTCGAACACGAAAGCGACGGGGGCCGAAAGGATTCCTCGTGCCTGCTCCTCGATCCGTTTTACGTCGTCCTCGCCGATGTCGGGAGGCGTGACCGTGACCGGCAGAGCGATGCGCCCGCCCTTGGCAGGAGAAAGGGCGCTCTTGAGCAAATCTTTACGGGCCGCGCTGAGAACGAGCTGAATTCCCTCGGTGGGTGGCTTGGCGACGACGTTAGAGCTCGAAAACTCGATGTTTCCGTTGGTGGCCTCGACCTTGACCTCGCGGGCCAGTTCCTTGATCTCGGTGTTGAACCGTTCCTTGTTGATGCGCGGAACCCAGGCGACCTTGCCGTCCGCCCCCCCGATTGTGTGAAGAACCCAGTTGAGGGGCCCCCTGCCCTTCTTGAGTGCGGCGTCGACTGTGGCCTTCATGTCAACCGTGATGCCCAGATCTTTAGGAGTTCGGTTCCAACTCCGCTCCCCGACGACAAGGCTGAGCTCGCGGGCCTCGACGACTCGGGACGCAGGCATCAGCTTGGCGCTGGCCTCGTGCGCGCTGAGATTGCCGATTGGAATCCCGCCGACCTCGATGCCGGGCAGCATGACCTCGGCTCCGGCCGCAGAGGCAGTGCCGATCAAGGCGGTGAGTGTCACCACCGTCACGACAGCAGCCAGCATCCTTCTTCGGGAACTCATGGGTTTACCTTCGGCTTGAGGGCGCTTCTTATTGAGCCCGCGTATCCGAACGCGGCCAACCAGTATGCCCCGGCCCCCACAGTTAGGAAAGCGGTTGAAGCCAAATGCACTTTCTCCTCAGTTGAGGGCCCTGCGACCAGGCTGATGAGCGCCAGTCCGAGGCCAATGTAGATAGCGGCTGTGGCCCCCTTACCCATCCAGCTGACGGGAATTCGGGGAACCCCCTTCGACTCGAGTACGGCGAAGGTCACTGCAACTAGAACGTCTCTTAGAAGGATAGCCGCAGCCAGCGGCCAAAACACCGTGCCTCTGAAGGCGCAAAGGGCCAGGACGACGATGATCGCCACCCTGTCCGCCACCGGATCGAGCAGCTTTCCAAGCTCGCTGACCTGGCCGGTCTTCCTGGCCACGAATCCGTCTACCCAGTCCGTCGAGCCGATCACGACGAGAAGGGTGACAGCCAGCACGTCCCTCTCGCCCGAGGCGAAGGCCCAGGCGAAGAACGGGACAAGGCTGAGCCTGGCCATCGTTATCAGGTTGGGGACGGTGAGCTTCCGATCGCTGGCCGGCGGTTCGGGGGCCGGCGTTCCGGTTTCAGGTTCCCCATCCCCCGTTATTTCGGGAGCCGTCACTTGGAAGCGGCTTCCTCCCTGCGCTCCCAGACGATGATCGTGTTGTTGTTATGGACCCAGGCGTGGAGGAACCTCCAGCCGTCCTTCCAGCGATCGTTCATCTCATCGGTCAGGTTCCGCATGTTGATGTCCTTCTCATTCACCTCTGCCTCGTAATGCTTTTCGTCGAACATCTGCTTACCTCCTCGGCTGTTTTGAACATTGTCCTACTTGGAAGGCGGGGGCCGAAGAGGCGGGGGCCGAAGTTTGACCGCGGGTATATACGGATTCAAGGTGTTCACGAGTTTTGACCGAGTTCTGTAATTAGCGGTGACAAAGTCTCCGGGTTCTGATCTAAAGGGCTACCAGCGACGGATACTTGATATGCACTTCGACAAATTCGCTCAACAACAAGCCAGTGGATGGTCAGTTCCGACGAGGAGATCAATGACTCCTGCTCCAATAGAGCCTCAATCCTTCCCATTGCGCGCCAAGGTCTCGCTGCGCATCGTCACGGTTGGGATCACGGCGTTCCTCGCTCTTTGCGTGTTGTTCGTATTGGGGGCGGCGCGTGACACCGTTAACGCTCAGGAAATTGGCGACACCGCTCCCGAGAACGCGCCCGCGAGCGAGAACCACCTGGATCCCGTGACCTCAGATGAAGTCGACGAAGAGCCCCAGACCGAGCCGACCCCTGTGCCCTCTGAGTCCCCCGAGCGTGTTCCACCTTCCGAGCACAACGAATCCCGCCAGGATCCCGTTGTGACGCACGAGGAAGATGCGACGGCGCTGGAAGCGACAGTCACCGAACCGGACCCCGTTGTCGAGGCCGCCCTTGTTGCTCCCCCGGCAGTCACGCAATGCAACGCGGACACCTACCCCATCACCGCCGGATGGGAAGTTACCTGCCGGATTACGATCGAGAACACCATAGGTGGCGACGGCGCGACTTCTTCGATAGTCACAACCACGTCTTGCCTGGCGGCGGCGGGAGTCCTTCCGCCGGAAGGATGTACCTCGGAGACCGTAAGCAGCAATCAGCTGGTGACGACCGTTAATCAATGCAACGGCATCCTCGCTGGCGGCAGCAACCTCACCTGCTCGGTCAACGTCATCAACAACGTCCCCACCGGGACCCCTACGACTGGAGTCACGGTTAACCAATGCATCGGATCGGGGCAGGGCGGAGTGTCGCCGGGCGGGCCTCCGACGGACTGCGATCCCGAGGACAGCTCTGCCTCAGGTGCCACGGTGACCCAGTGCAACGGGTCGGCGAATGGCGGAGGGGCACCAGAACGAGTGACGTGCTGGGTCGTCGGTGCAGTGACCGCCGTCCCCGTGACGGTTAATCAGTGCAACGGATCAACCGCAGCAGGAAGCACGGTGACTTGCGCTGTGACCTTTACCAACATCATCGGCGGCGTGACGGATCCGGATGGCACGGGTGGCACGGGCACTGGAGGCACGGGTGGCACTGGTGGCGCTGGAGGCACTGGAGGCACGGGTGGCACTGGAGGCACGGGTGGCGCTGGAGGCACTGGAGGCACGGGGCGTTCAACGCGCGCCGGAGTCAGTGCCGGCATTGGGGTCGCCACGGGGTTCAGATCCGGGTCGTCTTCCAGCACTTCATCACGTCAATCTGGAACGGGCTCTGGCTCTGACTCTGACTCTTCGACAGGTCTCCCGGCAACGGGGGCCTCGGTCCCCCCGCTTCTGGCCGCCGCCATGCTGCTACTGCTCCTGGGCGGCCTCCTGGTCACCGGCTCAAAGCAAAGCGTGGCCTAAAGCAACACGCTCGGCAGTACAAGCCCCAGCAGCGCTTGTCTCGCCCTATAGATGAGCCAAAGCTCTACGGAGCAGTGTCGCAACTCGAGGCCACACATGACGAGGGGTAAGGTCGGTCGCTCCCTGCTCACGGTATCCCCCCACCCAAAAGCGGCCCCAGCGAACTGCAGACAATCCACAAGTGAGATCCCAGACCCAGAGATCCTGTCCGGAGGGATTGTCCAGAGATTTGCTCGTAGATCCGGCGGAAGTCCTCAGCCGCACCCGCCCCCATGAGAACTGTCAGGTCGGCTCTGCAGTAAGCGACTTCATGAGTTCGTGGACCTATTCCTGCTGCGCTCCAATCCACGACGCCAGTCAACTTCTCGCGCGACCAGAGCAGGTTCCCAGGGTGAAAGTCGCCATGGCCAATGGCTCGCTCGGCTTTCAGGGCCTCCGGGAGGTTTCGTCGAACAGCGTTGACTGCACGCTTTATAAGGTCAGTCTGGCGAAGGCCCTGAGGAGGTTCCCAGTCTTCGACGCGATGCACCTTCCTCAACGAGGCCGTGGCTTTCCTGAGGGGGACATTTTGGATCGTCACAAGAGCGGAAGCGATTTCCCGTAGCCAGGTGTCCAGATTTCTTGGCCGGATGTTGGGACGGCCCGGGAGTCTTGTCATGACCAGCGCGGGAGTCCCGAACCATGATCCCTTCAAGTCCCTGGCCAAAGGTTCGGGAGTGGACAACTCCAG
>DATLOJ010000057.1:0-4370 GCA_035536315.1 Actinomycetota bacterium
ATGCGATCACCTTGACCGCCTAGGCCCACCTGGTGGCTTCCTGTCGCCAGAAATCGCACTTCTCTACAAGACGCCGGACTTTGTCGTTACTCGGAATGCGGCGGACTTTGCCGCCGTTCTTCCTCGCCTGGGCGTGGAGCGCGCCCTCTGGCTCGCCCGGGTGCTGCGGCTTGCTCATCCACACCATCCGTGGGTCGACCGGCTAGAAGCGTTAGCGTGATCTCACCGGGGGCGTCCGCAGTCGCGGACAAAGCGGCGGACGCTCTGACAGCGTTGCCTTTTTGATATCAAACAGCACGGCTTGGAGTTTCGAGAAGTCCGGAGGAGGTCAGACCGAATGTCGTGGGTTCAAGTCTTGACCTTGCAACACTGCCCTCGCTCCCGACAAGAAGCCCAACGGCCCCCGGAGGGGTCATCCCCGCTCGGTTGCCTTCAGATCGAAAGTGAAAAAGGCTCCTAGTCGGGCAGTAACGAGGACGTACTTAGTCCCCAGGGGCATAAGACCCTGGTCGTCGTCGGTGTTCCATCCATTCCACCCCACGGTTCGGCAGTTCTTGTCGAAAAAGATCATGTAGGTCTTGTGGAATTTGGTGCCGGCCGTAACGTCGAGGTTGACGTCCACAGGGACGGTGGAGAGGTTATCGGGCAGCTCCACGACATATCCGTCGAGTCCCTGACTCGCGGGGATGGTGCAGGTCCGGCGGAACTCGGTCCCCGTGATTCCCCAAGACGAATCGACAGCCACTACCCAGAAGTGCCCCTCTGCAAGGGTGTTCGGCAGGGCGAACCGCCCCGACGCCTCGAATGTGGTCGGCTTTGCCGTCACGGGCCCAATAAAGGCCCCCATGAGGATCGCGGCCGAGATTGCTACGGCGATTGCTTTGCGCATGACTACCTCCTATGTCTCTGGACTTCTACTCGTCACCAACTCATGTGACATTGACGGATTGCCAGTTCGAGAACATCCCTCACCTGAGGGATTATTGGCAGGGCACGTGTCTAACCGCGGGGGCCGAGGAGACGAGCGGAGTAGCTGGGCGGCAATGCCGAACGGGGGCCGTTGGTTAAAGTTGGCGAGAAGTGAACGATCGACGGCGATCCAGCTTGTTCGGGCGCGAGAAAGAATTACTGGTGCTGGAGCGCGCCATTGAGGGAGCTAGCTCGGGACACCTGGAAGTAGTTCTCTTCGAAGGGGAGCCGGGGATTGGGAAGTCGCGGCTTCTGGCCGAAGCGGCTTCGAAAGCCGAGATCGCCGGATTCTCCACCTGGACAGCGGCCTTCGACGAGATGGAGGGGGCCAGGTCATTCGGGCCGTTGGCGGATGCGCTCGATTGCAGCGCACACTCGGATGACCCGAGGCGAGTGAAGATCGCCGATGCGCTGCATTCAAGCGTCGCGGCGGGCGGGGATCCTGGTTATCACTTTCGCATCGCGGACGCTTTGGTCGACCTGGCAGAGGAAGAGGCTATAAGACAACCGCGCCTTCTGATCCTAGAAGACATGCACTGGGCGGACCCTTCGAGCCTCTACACCGTCAAAGCCGTCATCAGGCGGATGGCGTACATGCCGTTTCTCCTGATAGGCGGGATGCGGCTCCTACCAAGGTCTTCCGATCTGCAAAGTCTGCTGGCAACCATCAGGGACGAAGGATGGGTTCCCATGATTCTGGATGAGCTTGACCGCGAGTCCGTGTCCGCTCTGGTTGAAGAGGTGGCGGGGCAGGAGCTCTCCCCGGGCATCGCAGATCGCATCTCGACAGCAGGAGGCAATCCACTGTTCGTCGTGGAACTGGTGGACGCGCTCAGCAAGGAGGACTCCAGGAATCCGGATGCAGATACGCGGCCGCTCCCCCCGGATCTGCGCTCGACCATCCTGGGGAAGATCAACTTTCTGTCGGAAGAGTCGGTGGAGCTGCTCAAGCTTGCAGCCATCTTGGGATCCAGCTTCGCCGCCTCGGACCTGGCCGCCGCCAAAGGGCGGCCGCTGGTAGATCTCATGCCGTGCATCACCGAGAGTCTCACCGCCAGGATTATCGAGGAGGATCAGGATCGGGAGAAGATCCGGTTCCGCCACGATCTGATCCGCGAGTCTCTCTATTACGATCTTCCGAACACGATCCGGAAAGGGTTGCATCTCGAAGTCGCCCGCCGCCTGCTTGGCGCGGGAGCCCCATCGGTCCAGGTCGCGGAGCACTTCATGCTGGGAGCCGAAAGGGGTGACCGCGAAGCCATCTCCGCCTTGCGGCGTACCGCGTCGGACGCATCCCTCGGCCCGGAGACCCGTATCAAGCTCCTCCAACGGGCTCGGGAACTCCATCGTGAGGATGACCCGGAACTCTTCGCGAGCGAGGCGGATCTTGCGGGTGCACTGGTTTGGGGTGGCCGTGTCGACGACGCGGTCGCACTCGCTCTTTCGCTGCTGCAGCGTACGAGCGATGTGCAGATGAGAAGGCAGCTCCGGCGACTCATAGCGCGCGCTCTGCGGATCGGGGGCCGATACGTGGAACTCATGGATGTCACCGATGAATGGTTCAAGGGTGATCTCGAAGTCGAGGAGCGTGCCTTGTTGACGGCGATCAGGGCAGCTGCCGCCGCGACCCAGTCGGCGATGCCCCTCGATCAAGTGTCTCTCGAGGTTGAGGGTGCTCTGGCCGTTGGAGAGCGGATGAATAACGACGAGATCCGTGTTGCTGCGCTTACCTCTCTGGAACGCATCCGGTACTACCAGGGACGTCACCCCGAACAGATCAGCGTTACGCGGCGCGCCGTGGCAATCGTGGATCGGGAACCAACGTCCGATCTGAGGAGTTATCACCCCCACCTGTGGTTGGGGCAGGCCCTTATGCACAACTTGATGTTTGAGGAAGCGGAGCAAGTAATCCTCGACGGCCTTCGGCACCGCGAGTCCATCGGGACGGCCTGGGATCTTGCGGGCTACCAGGCAGTGTTGGCAACGATCTATTGGCAGACCGGTCGTTGGGATGAAGCTGTTGCCGCCGCCGAATCCTGCCTGGACGCAGAGTTTGGATTCTCCAACAGCGACGAAGCGGCCTTGTACGTTCTGGCCGTGATCGCGATCTATCGGGGTAGGAGCGACGAAGCGCGGGCGCGTATGGACGCGGTGGACCGATTGCCGGCTGGGACCAACGTGTGGGGACTCCAAGCCCTGGCAGGGACGCTCTTAGCCGTGGTGGCGAAGGACGCTGCTACGGCGCTTCCTCTGATCAGAGCGGCGCATGAAAGCGGAACACTTGACCCAGACGCGTTGGTCGAAGTTACCGCCTTCCTACTCGCATCAGGTGAACGAGGATTGGCGGAGTCCATTGTCGAAGCTTTCGAAGTGTACGTTTCAGATAACAGCAATCTCCACGCGTCTTTACATACGCTGGCGGCGCGGGCTGTCCTCGCCGACGACCCTGCTGGGTACAAGGCGGCGTTGGACGGCGTGAGGGGCCACTCATGGACATGGGCCCTTCTAGCCGCCGAGGCCGCGGCTTGTTACGCGCGCAACTTCCTGTCGGCAGACGCCAAGCAATCCTTCGAGGAGGCCCTCGATACTTTTGAAAGGCTGGATGCTCAACTCCTTGTATCCCGGATCCGGGACACGATGCGGTCACATGGAATCAGGCCTGGCGTCGCAGGAAAGAGGGGCCGGCCGAAGACGGGGTGGGAGGCGCTGACCGATGCCGAAAAACGCGTCGTCGAGCTTGCCGCTGACGGACTGACAAACCCGCGCATCGCCGAGCGGCTCTTTCTTTCGAGGTACACGGTTCAGAGCCATCTCAAGAGCGTTTTCCAGAAGCTTGGCATCACCTCTCGGATGCAACTGTCTGCGCAGGTTCGAGAGCATTCCGTTCAGGTGCCCAAAGACGGCTGAGGGCCGAGGTTAGATCGTCTTCGCCGCCACCCTCTTCAAGCCCCTCAGACAGAGGCAACAACATTCCGCTCAACTCTTAGAAGGCAAAGATCGTGAAAACGTCGACGGCGATCTAGTAAGTAAGGACCTTGTCCGCTTCGAGCACGAGGTCTAACAGCTTTTGTGGCATCACGAACTCGGCTCCCTTGTTGGCTAGGTCATCGTCCGTCACACCCCGAACCCCGCCCGAGAGTTTAGAGAGGTAGATGCGGCCGTTGGCGGCCCTGACTTTGTCGAAATGAGTGCGGAGCTCGCCCGATCCCATCCCTACAAGGTTGTCGATCACGGGGTCGCGGATGAGTTGCGTCGCGTCACCTGCGAGGAAAATCGATACCTGATGGCCCTGCTCGCACGCGGTCGCAGCCATCAGGAACCCAAGCGCTGCGCGGAACGGATGCTCGGGACCGTGGGTGATGTTGACGAGGATGTGAGCCACTGCGCCTCCTATCGAAGAT
>DATLOJ010000058.1:0-60849 GCA_035536315.1 Actinomycetota bacterium
GCGCCGCACTTCACTGAGGCGCTGTTCGATTTTGGCAGCGGCGACAAGGTCGTGGGCGTCTCGGCAGCAGACGCACGCCCCGCCGAAGCCACCGCAATCCCCCGCCCAGTAACGGCCGACGGCTTCACCCCAGATCCGGCAGCCATCATTGCTCTAGATCCCCACGTCGTGATCACTTCACTCGAAGGCGGTGAGTGGAAGCAGCCGGTTCGTCAGGCGGGGATCCACGTCGTCACCCTCAGGGCCTCAGGGCTGGAGGACGCTGCCAGAGACCTGCGGATTGTCGGAAGGATCTCTGGGTTTGCACTGTCTGCCGACAAGCTGGCCGCACGCATGCACAGCCGCCTCAAGGAACTCGACCTGGCTACAGTCAAAACCAGGCCCAAAGTATTCGTCGAGACGGCTTACCCCCCTCCAGCTACGGCCGAGGACTCTTACATGACCGAGCTGATCACGGCGGCGGGAGGCGTGATGCTTGTACCCGGTCCGGGATACACCGTGGTCTCGGGAGAACAGCTACAGGAAATGGCGCCCGAGGTAATCGTTATCGGAGCAGACCCTGATAGCCCACCGGAAAGGCCCGAGTACGCCCGCCTGACCGCAGCGGGGACACGCCTGGTGTACGTACCGCCCGACACGCTCTTCCTGCCCGGCCCCCGTCTTCTGGAGGCCATAGAGCTGATCTCGAAGGGGATCCAGAGCGGGTAACCGGGCGGCTATTCCCCTTGTTCGACTCCCTTCGAAGGCTTGGCTGGCAGCCGACCTGTTCGGATGAACGCCTTGAGGCCCGGCCCCCGCACGACCCCGTGCCCAATCCCAAGGTAGAGAAGACAAACAAGCCCTGCCACCTCCTTCAATCCTTCAACCGGATGTTCCAACGGCCTCAGTAGCACCTCCAGCCAGTAGCTATCCACCTGGTGGGGCGGGAACGTGCTCCCAAACAACGGCCAGAACAGCGTCACCGGGTCGTTCCACATTGCGTCCAGCCCAAGATGAAGAAGGCAGGCGACCGAAAGGATGAACCACCGCCGCAAGGTCTCGCCTCGCAGGACAAGCTGAGTCAGAACAAATAGCGCAAGAACAAGAGCCAGGGTGTGGCCAAAAAGGCGCGAGGTCCCGAATTGATCTTCGAAGAAGATCCGGCCCAAAGGCTTGTCGATGAGATCGGGCAAGATGGCCCCCAGCAGCACGATCCGGTAGTCGATCCTCTTCCGGCCGAGCGTGACGAAGACGATCGCCGCAGTCACACCAAGGTGCCAGAACAACACTAGAAAAGAGTCTGTTCGTCCGGCTCCGGTGCGGTGGCGCCGGGGTTCTCGGCCAGCCACCGGTCTATCCCCTGGTTCATCAGCTCATCCGCACGTGAGTTTTGCTCCCTCGGGACCGCGGTGAACAGCACCTTTTGAAACTTCCGGGAGAGCTCAACCGCCCTGGCGTGCAAGGGCTTCAGTCCTGCGTGCTTGACACGCCAGCGGCCCCTCACCTGTTCCACCACGAGCTTCGAATCCATGTGAACGTGAATGTGCTCGACGCCTTCCTCAAGCGCGAGCTCCAACCCTTCGATTAGGCCCGTGTACTCCGCGACGTTGTTCGTCGCCCAGCCAATACCCTTGTCGATCTCCTTCACGACGTTGCCCTGCGGATCGAGAAGGACAACGCCTATGCCACCCGGACCGGGGTTGCCGCGCGCACCTCCATCCGTCCACAACTTGTGCATGTTTTCGTGGCCCTCAGACGACTACAAGGATTCGGCGGCAGTCGTCACAGCGGATGATGCCCTCGGCGCTTCGGATTCTCTGCACTTCCTGGGCGGGAAGCTTCATGTGACACCCCTGACAGGTTCCGTCGACAAGTGCCGCTGCTCCCACTCCCCCTTTTGAGCTTCGAACATCGTCATAGAACGCCAGAAGCTCCACATCGATCTTGGCTTGCCACTCTTCCCGCCCGGCCCGGGTTGTTCCGAGCTCTGAGTCGATTTCGACAACGGCAAGATCCCGCGCCTTAATTGCTTCTTCCATCTGTGACTTGAGGCCGGCCGCTGCCTCCTCCACCGACTGGAGCTGGTTCTCGGCCGCTTCCCTCTCCTCCATGATCTCGAGATCTGAATCCTCGAGAACACCCTTTCTCTTCTTCAGCGACTCGATTTCGGCCTGAAGACCCGAAAGCTCCCGCGGGCTGGAGACCTTCCCATCGTAAAGCCGGGCCTCCTCACCCTTGATCTTCAACGAGAGCGTCTCGATATCCGTGTCCAGACGCTTCTGGCGGTTGGCCGCGTCGTCGACAAGAGTCTGCTGCTCTGCGACCGATCTCTCGAGCGTGCCAAGCTCTTCCTGCAATCGGTCGAGCTCCAGCTGCTCGGGGAGGTGCTTCTTTCTGTGCTCGAGCCTGTCGATGATCGAATCCAGTTTCTGCACTTCGAGCAGGTCGAGGAGGTTTTGGTGCGAAGGGTTCACGGCGCGCAGTTTACTCGCCGACCGAAACGATCCCCATCCGAATAGCGTTCCGTACTGCTTCGACCCTGTTAGTGACGCCCAGTTTCCGGTAGACGTTCGCCACGTGAGCGTTAACGGTTCTTTCCGAGAGCTGGAGCCGGCTGGCGATCTGCCTTGCCGACAACCCCTGTGATAGGAGCTGAATGACCTGCTCCTCGCGTTGAGAGAAAGATACGTCGTTGCGTGACTTCTCATGCTCGGCCGCGCGCTTCATCATGATGTCCGCGCGCACGGGGTCGAGGTAGGTTCCCCCCGCTTTGATCACTCTCACCGCATCGTCGATGTCCTGAGGAGTCGCCTCATGAGTGACGAAACCCGACGCTCCTTCGGCCAGCCCCATGGACAGGGCAGAAAGATCCTCATCGTCAAGAATTCCGATGACCGGAATCTTGGGGGAATGCTTCTTCAGTCGTTCGAGTCTTTGGTGGCCGCTCGCCCCGGGCATCTCGAAGTCGAGGAAGATGAGATCGGGAGGTTCGAGGTCGATGCTTGCGGATGCCTGTTCGGCGCTGCCAACGACTACGACCTCCGAAACAAGCTTGGCGTCGCCTGCCTTATCTGCGAACGTTTGTCTGCCTAGGACCAGAACGCGGACCTTCGGACTTTGGGGCACTGCGCGAGCCTAGAGCAAACCCCTGTCTAGAAGACAACCCGGCCGAGCCCCACATATCCTTCCTGCTCCGTGAGCGCATCCCTGGAGCAGGTTGCCGGTTGGATCTCCGAGGCAAGCACCGTGGTGTGCCTCACCGGAGCGGGGATCTCGACAGACTCTGGCATCCCCGACTTCCGAGGGCCAAACGGCCTGTGGACGAAGGACCCCGAGGCAGAAAAGCTATCGAACATCCATTACTACGTGGCCGACAAGCAGATTCGCGAGAAAGCCTGGCGCGCAAGGCTCGAGCATCCTGCATTCACTGCGGCGCCAAATGCCGGGCACCGATCCCTTGCCCGGCTGGAGGCAAAGGGCAAGCTCCAAACGCTGATCACACAGAACATCGACGGTTTGCATCAAGCAGCGGGGAATTCGGCCGGGATTGTGATCGAAATGCACGGGACACTTCACGAGGTCGCGTGCCTCCAATGCTTCGAGCGCTCGCCGATGAAAGTGGCGCTGTCGCGAGTCGAGGCCGGAGAAACAGATCCTGAATGCGGTTCCTGTGCCGGGATTCTGAAGTCTGCAACGGTCTCGTTCGGACAATCGCTCGACCCGGCGAAAATTGAGAGAGCCGTCGAAGCGGCGGAAGGCTCCGACGTATTCATCTGCGCCGGCACGAGCCTGGCCGTATACCCGGTAGCGGAGCTGCCAGCGTTAGCGATTAGGAGTGGAGCACGGCTGGTAATCCTCAACCAGGAGGAGACACCCTACGACGCGGCGGCAGACGCTCGCTTTGACGGCCACCTGTCGAAGCTCCTTCCTCGAATAGTCTCAATGGTGCAATGACCTACTCGATCGTGGCGCGGGACCCCGAGACTGGTGACCTGGCCATCGGTGTTCAATCGCACTACTTCTCCGTGGGACCAATCGTTCCATGGGCGGAGGCCGGAGTCGGAGCCGTCGCGACGCAAGCGCATGTGGACGTGGCCTACGGGCCCCTCGGCATTGACATGATGAAGAGTGGCCGGTCGGCCGGTGAGGCCCTCGCAGGCACCCTTGCCTCCGATCCAAACGCGCAAGTGAGACAGGTTGCCATGATCGACTCGTCCGGTTCGGTCGCGGCTCATACCGGCGAAAAATGCATCCGCGAAGCCGGCCACAGGCTCGGCGACAATTACTCTGTTCAGGCCAACATGATGCTCAAGGACACAGTCTGGGATGCAATGGCCAAGGCGTACGAAAGGTCGAAAGGCTCGCTCGCGTCACGCGTTGTCGACGCACTGGACGCGGCGGAAGCCGAAGGTGGAGACATCAGAGGCAAGCAGTCGGCCGCCATCGTCGTTGTTACAGGCAAAAGCTCGGGCAAGCCATGGGCGGATCGGATTCTCGAACTACGGGTTGAAGACAGTCCAGACCCCCTGGCCGAGCTGAGAAGGCTCGTCAGGTTGAATGACGCATACCGGCAGCTTGGAAAGGCCGAGGAGCTTCTGTTAGAGGGCAAGGATGAGGAAGCCTTCGAGCTTTACGAAAATGCAGTCAAGGTCGGAGGCAACGTCGAGCTCGACTTTTGGTACGGCCTGACGCTGGCCGGGCGGGGCAAGGTGGACGAGGCAATCAAGGTATTGGCTCCGGTCTTCGCAGCCAACTCGAACTGGGCTGAGCTTCTCCGCCGCCTTCCCAGCTCTGACCTTTTCCCCAACGACCAGGAATTGATCGCGAAGCTAATCGGTTAGCCATCCAAAAGAAAAAGAGGGCCGGTTTCCCGGCCCTCTCTTTGTTGCCTTTGAACGTTCTAGGCGGGTCGAGTTCCGTCGTTGTACCGGTTCTCGATTGCGACCATCGGGTCGAAGTCCGAACCGCCGCCGCCTCCGAAGTACCTGGCGTTTCCGTGGGAGAACACTCCACCGTCCTCAGCTACCAGGTTGTACCCGCCGCCATCCGGCGTAGCAGACATCCCGGAGACCGGCCTGAACAGGGCCGCATCGGCCATGCTTCCGAAGAAGCGCGCGCTGGGCCCGAAGGTGAAGACTCCACCGTCGGTAGCGACAAGCCAGTATCCGTTTCCACCCGGGGCATCGTCGGCACCCACGATGGGTTCATCGAGAGTGTATCCGCCCATGCTTCCGTGGAAAACAGCGCTTCCGAAGGTGAACACGCCTCCGTCGGCGGCGATTAGCCAGTAACCCGTGCCATCAGGCGTCGAAATGAGGGCCACGATCGGCTCCACGAGATGTTGTCCGCCCCTGCTGCCGAAGAACCGGGCGTCACCGTGCGTGAATACGCCTCCGTCTGCTGCTACCTGCCAGTATCCGTTACCGGAAGGCGTCGCCTGCATCCCAACTATTGGGGCAAACAGATCCTGGCCGCTCATGTCTCCGAAGTGCGTTGCACCGAAGGCGTAAACCTTGCCGAACTCGTCGTTCGTCCAGTAACCGTTGCCGTTGGGATGCGAATCGGCTCCGACGATGTCTCGGCCAACCAGTTGCCCGTCCGCATCTCCCCTATCCGGCGAGTCGCCGTAAGCATCTACGCGCCCGCCCGCATTGAACAGCCAGTAGCCGTCACCACTTGTGGGTGGCGGGGGTGGAGGAGTAGTTGGTGGAGGAGTAGTTGGTGGAGGAGTAGTTGGAGGAGGTGAGGTTGGAGGAGGCCCTCCCTGGCCCCACGAGACCTGCACGACATCGAGCTCGGACCTAACCGTCTCGCTTGGCCGCCCTTCACCGCTGCAGGTTCCGGTTGGAGATGTTCCGGCCATCGTTGGCGTAGCTGTGGGAACCCATGCGCACATGAGATCGGTTCCGGCTTCGCCATCGCTTACGTAAGTCACTGTGCAGGTCGTCCCGTTCCCATCTGGTTGGTTGACCATGTCGCAGGAACGGTCTGCGGTATTCGGGCTGTTCCCGTCGGGGTCGTTCGGCGAGCCCTGGAAGAACTCAACGAAGACCTCGCTCAATCCACGGAAGGGCTCGCTGAATTGGTCAAAGGCAGTGATTGTGACGGTGTGAGTCGTCCCTGCCGTACGACCCATGAGCTCGGGCTCGGCGTCCAGCGTTGTGAACAGCCGGGTCTGCCAGGTAGCGCGCTCTTTGTCGGTGGTACCGGTTTCGTCAACAAGAGTTTCCTCGTCACAAAGGCCTCCGTCGGCTGGGTCGGTCGCACTGAACCCGTTGTCAGGTCCCCCTGCATCCGAATCGTGCCAGAAGCAGATATCCGCGGTCCCGGCCTGACCCTCACTTGCCGTGAAGGTGCCCTCGCAACTGCCGCCGTCGCCGGTCGTGCAGAAAGGGTTTCGGTCGGCAGGATTGGCGGCCGCGTTGTCGCCATCGTTCACGCCGCCCATGTTCTCGGCGTCGATCTGCTGGCCGGACATACCCTGACCCTCGTCATCAATCAAACGGCAGATGAAGGAAATCGCGGTGTTGGATCCCGTCGCGGGAGCAACTCCATCCTCACCCTCACTGAACCTGCAGTCCAGGGTCGTGGGAACAGGCGTCCTGCTCCAGCTCACGGATACGACGTCGGTCGAGTCCGCCTCCGCGTCCCGTCCTGGGACCGGAATGGCTGTAGGGGGACAGGAAAGAGTCGGCGGGACCTCTGGGTCCGCCTCAGCGATTGGAGTCGGGGGGGTGGTGTCGGTGGCCGGGCTGAACTGGCAATCAGTCGGACCGGAGTAGCGGCCTTCGGTCGGATCTCCCTCGAAGGTAGCGTTGTTGTTGTCCTCGTCTATCCACGCCCTGATGATGTCGGTTCCCCCGCCGCCAAGAGACTCCAGTGTGACGTCACAAGTGCTGGACCCCGGAGAGATTGCACAAGACGCATCGGGGCTCCTGTAATCGGAGTTCCCATCCCGGTTGCCGGGACCCTGAGTTACCTCGAAGTCGACGGTTATGGTCTGCCCCGCGTCCGCAGGAAAAGGATTGTGAATGGGAGCCGTGACCGTGTCGGTTGGGTTTGGGATATCAGTGTCTGGGTTGCTTCCGTCATAGACGCGAGCGTAAAGAACGTTGTCATCGCCCGCGGTCAGCTCGTCGGTTTCAGGGGAAACCTCCAGAACTCGAGTGCCATGATTTGCCTCGGCCTCGATAGGGGGCAGCGCAAGCGGGGCGGCGATTCCGAGAAACAGCCCTGCCAGGCAAACAGCAAGAAGCTTCACGTGGAGATTGCGAGAGCGATGCTCACGCGAGTCTTTGCTAATTATCGAGCTAATCAAGGTGTCCCTCCGATAAATAAGTAAATTCGTTGAATAAGGATAGCTGTTAATTCGGACTATGCGACCGACTTGGCCACCTACTTCTACCTTTTATATGTATCGGCCTCGCGGCCACTGGCTTGAACGATTCACAGAAGGAACATCGTATTGAGCTTTGCGCGCCCGGACGCGGATTGAAGACCCTGTTTTTGCCCCGATTGGGGTGTTAAGGACCGATTTTCGCTGCAGCGCGAGGCCTGACCCGCGAGTCGATTCGACCCCTCACGACAGCCAGGGGCCTCAGCACACGGACGACACTGAAGCAAGGATGCCGGCAATTAAGCAAATTATGTCGGCTCAGGTCACCTGCGCGAGAGTCCCATCATCGCCAGCGACGCCAGAAGTAACGTTAGAGAAAGCAATCCTGTAAGGGCGAGCAGACCGGGCCACGATCCCTCCCATGTCACCTCCCCTAAGAACCCCTGACGCGCGAGCGCGAGAATCTTTGTCACCGGGTTGAACTTCGCGACCGTATGAATCCATCCGGAGAGAAGGTGAAGCGGCATCTGAGCCGTCGAGAGAAAAACGCTCAAGAACACAGCGGTAGTCATAAGGGGGGCTGCCTGAACGGTTCTGAACTTGAGGGCGATTGCCATGGACCACAAGCTCGCAACCACCGAGAAGCCCATCGCTGCCGCGATCAGAGGCACAACCGTAAAGGCCCCTCCCTTGAAGTTTGCCTGCCCAATGTTGGCGACGAGGAGCATCAGAGAGATCGGGATCAATGAGCGCATCGCCGCGGCAAGGGCACCCCCTGCGATGAGAGAGGTACGCGGAATCGGACTCAACAGGAACCTGTCGTAGAAGCCGCTCTCGAAATCGCGGGCAACTCCAAGTCCAGTCGTAACTCCTGCGAACGCACCCCCCATCGTCGTTGTCATTGGGATGAACCAGTCGATGCTCTTCGTCGCGGGGAACATTGGAAGATTCACGAGACTGGACAACGCGCCGGAGAAGGCGACGGTCAGAATGACCGGCATCACCAGCGAAGGTATGAAAGTGGACGCCAGTCTTGGGATCAGGCGGATGCTCCTGCCTGCTATCGCGAATGCAGCGGTCAACCTGCGAGTCTCTTTCTAAGCGCTAGCAGCGAAAGCCCCACGCCCAGAACGAAGGCGGCTGCAGCCACAGCAAGAGCGCGTGTCATTGCTCCCGCGTCAAAGGGGCCGATGATCTGAGCCCGCACTCCCTCGATCAGGTGTGAGATCGGGTTGATGGAGGTGACCGACTTGAACCAGCCCTCCATCAGGTTTCTCGGGAAGAACGCGCTCGACATGAAGATGAGGACGAAGAACATCGGAAAGCTTCCCTCCACCGCTTCACGTGAGCCAGTCCAAAGAGCAAATGAACACATCACGCCCCCCATCCCGGCGGCAAGCAAAGCAATTACCAGTGAGACGGCAAGGACTCCCTGAAGTCCCGACTCGGCCTCCAGCCCGAACATCGCCGTTACGCCGTAAAAGAACCAGGTCATGAAGAAACCCAGAAGCGCAGCCCCCGACACCTGCCCGACGATGATCGCTGTTCGGCGAACCGGTGATGAGAGAAGACGCTCGAAGAAGCCTCCTTCTATGTCTGCCGCCAGTGCAGAGCCGGCAGCCGTCGACCCGAAGATGGCTCCCTGGATGATCGTGGTGGCGAAAGAGAATTGAACGAATGAGTCGACCGCGGGGAACCCGCGAAGCCGCGTGGAGTTGCCCATGGCCGCTGCGGTCATCGTTTGAAACATCAACGGAAACAACAAAGCGGGAATGATTGCAGTCGGCTGCCTGATGATATTTCTGATTGCGCGCGCTGCAAGAGCCCCGTAATGCTTCATACCGCCTCCGGGAGACATCGCATGTGCGCTCAACTAGATCTCCGCCGCCTGCCTCGCGGGGGTTTCGTCTGGTCATCCTCCGCGGGAGCGGCTGCTTCGCCCTCCAGCCTCCTTCCCGTGACTATCTGAAAGACGTCATCCAGGGTCGGTGAATGCAGTTCGATTCCATCGACTTTGACCTTTGCGGTCTCGAGAGCCCTTGCAACCGCCGCGATACGGCCCGCTCCCCCTTTCAGCTTTACGGCGATGTACTCATCAGATCCGGTAGCGCGCTCACCGAACTTGTCCAAAATCTTTTCGGCGGCCTTGCGCTTGGTAGGCGAGGTAACCGCAACCCGCAGGACTGGATCACCCGCTTGTTTCTTCAGTGCCGCCGGTGTCCCATCGGCAACTATCTTGCCAAGGTCGATGATCGCGATCCTTCCTGCCAGTTGGTCGGCTTCCTCCATGTACTGCGTTGTCAAGAAAACCGTCGTTCCGAAATCCTGGTTCAGCATTCGAACCTCATCCCAGATCGCTTGGCGTGAGTTGGGGTCGAGCCCGGTTGTTGGTTCGTCGAGAAAGAGCACAACCGGCTCATGCATCAAGGACAGTGCCATGTCCAAGCGACGCCGCATTCCGCCGGAGTAAGTGCCGACTCTGCGATCGGCCGCGCCGACCAGGCCTACGGTATTGAGAAGTCTCTCCGAACGGCCGGCCCCCTCCTTCCGGCCAATGCCATGAAGGACTGCCTGAAGCTTCAGAAGCTCACGTCCCGTCATGAGGGGATCGATCGCAGCGTCCTGAAGAGCTACTCCAATCGAACGCCGAACCTGATCCGCCTGACCGACCACGTCGAACCCCGCAACACGCGCACTTCCTCCTGTTGGGCGCAGAAGGGTGGTCAGAATGCGAACCGTTGTCGACTTGCCCGCTCCGTTGGGCCCGAGGAAACCGAAGATCTCTCCCTGTTGAACCTCCAGGTCGATGCCGTCGACAGCTACAACGTCACCGAAATGCTTCTGGAGACCTTCCGCGATGACAGGGCTGGTGGAGGCGTTTGACATGGGGATGACGATGATCCTCAAAAACAGTTGCATAGTCAACTAACCCGCCGGTACCATGTGGATATGGGAGCCGTCCGCAACGCCGACCCGATCGAGCAAACTCACGCGCTCTGGCGGGCATTTCTCGAATGCCACGTCAGGTTGATGGAACTGATCGAGCGAGACATCCAGGAGAAGCAGAGCCTCCCCCTCAGCTGGTTCGAGGTCCTTCTCTTCTTGAACGAAGTTCCGGACGGGGCAATGCGAATGCAGGACCTGGCGTCACGTGTGCTGCTGTCCAAGAGCGGACTGACGCGTCTCGTCGACCGCCTCGAGGCTGCCGGGCTCATCGAGCGAAGGAGCTGTCCCGCGGATCGGCGAGGAACTTACGCCACAGTTACGGTAAAGGGACGCAGGGCTCTGCGAGAGTCTGAACCGCTTGTCATGGAGTCCATCAAGAGCCGCTTCCTCGAGCACCTGACTCCAGAAGAGGGACGGGTTTTGGAAAGCCTGTCGAGGCGCATCCTTGCCGCCAACGGGTATTCCCCCCAGGAACCCGAGGGCTGCTGACCGTATAGATTGACCCGTCCGAAATTACACGGGAGCAGTCGATGAAGAGATTTATTTGCGTGGCCCTAACTCTTGTTGCCCTAGCCGGATGCACCTTCAATGCCAGTGTGTCCAAAAAGGACGTGGCGATGGATTCCCTCAACAAGCTGGGTAAGAGCGAAGAAAAGGGCACCGGGGGGATCGATGCCTTCGAGGAGGCCCCCGATCCCCAGCAGCAGGCTGATGATTTCCTAAAATTCGTGTTCGGGAACGTCGACGAATTTTGGAAAGGAATGTTCGCCAAGTCAAAAGTTCCCTACGAAACTCCCGGCCTCAACCTCATCCAGGGTCCGCAGGAAACTCAGTGTGGCAAAGCCAATACATCAACCGATGGACCATTCTGGTGCTCGTTGGACAACACCATCTACTTCTCCTCCGACTTTCGCCAGGTCTTCACGCGTGCACTGAAGGTTCCGGGCGACTTCGTCCTTGCCTATGCCATGGCGCACGAGTTCGGCCACCACGTCCAGGGACAGCTCGGTTTCTTCGAGGACTATCTCCAGCAGACTCGGAGGGTAAGAGAAGAAGAGGCGAATGCACTGAGTGTTCGGATCGAGTTGCAGGCAGATTGTTTCGCAGGCGTCTGGGCCAACAGCACCTACGACCAGAAGATCCTCGAGCCCGGCGACATAGACGAGGCACAGGCGGCGGCGGCCGCCATCGGTGACGACCGGCTCTCTCCCGGGAGTTCCCCTGAAGAGTGGGATCACGGTCCCGCTCGGCAGCGCCGGTCTTGGTTCACCTTCGGCTACATATCCGGAGACCCATCCCGATGCGACAGCTTTCCCGTTGAGCGGGGGGACGAGGTTGAGATCGAAGAGAGCATGGACGACAACCGTGCGAAGGCTGCGAAGCAGATTCAGGAAAAGTTTGCAGCGATCAACGACAAGGACTGCGAGGACAACACAAACCGCTCACGCAAAGAGCCGGTTGCGACGATCACTTGCGAGTTGGAGTCAGGCGCCATCACTGCGGACTATGACCTGTGGTCGAGCAAGGCCGTATCGGAGGACTTCAGCAACCACATAGTCAAGACATTCGGCGCGGAGTCGGAACAGCCGTGGGGAGGCGAAGGCCCTGCACTGGGACGAAGGTTTGAGTTCAAGAACGAGGACGGCGCGGCGTTCGTAGCGTGGACCTACAACGACGAGCCTTTCACCGGTATCGCAATAAGAGTTGACGGCAACGCTCAGGCGCTGTCCGACTGGTGGCTGTCGGGAGGAAGGGCTCTTAGAACTTAGGGAGCTGCTGCTGCAAGCTCGTACACCATTGCCGTCTTTTTTGCAGCCAGCGGCCACGTGAACCGTTCCAATACTCTGGCCCGGCCCGCCTTCCCCATGCGAACAGCGCGGGCAGGATCTTCGAGAAGGGCGTTGATCTTTCCGGCCAGGTCGTTCTCGAAGTATTCAAAGTCGGGTCTTGACCTCTCCCCACCTGGGCCCACGTCGACAAGCAAGCCAGTCTCACCGTCGGCCACAACCTCTGGAATGCCGCCGGTTCTCGTCGCGACGACGGGGGCCTCACACGCCATTGCCTCGAGGTTGACAATCCCAAAAGGCTCGTAAATCGAAGGGCATACGAAGACAGACGAGTGACTGAGGACCTGAATCGCCTCCCGACGCTCCATCATGCGGTCGGCCCAGACTACGTTTCCCCTGCTCTTTCCCAGCTCATCGACGAGCTTCTCCACCTCCGCCCCGATTTCAGGTGTGTCGGCCTCGCCGGCGCAGATGAGGACAGTTGCATTCGGGTCGACGTTGGAAGCCGCGCGGAGCAAATGCACGAGGCCCTTTTGCCGGGTGATCCGTCCAAGAAATGTGACCAGCGGAGCCCCTGGCTCGATGTGCAACGACTCGATGACATCCGTCTGTTTGTCCGGACGGTAAACAGCCGGATCGACGCCGTTGTGAACCACATGAACGCGGGCCGAATCGATTGCGGGATAGACGGTCAGTACGTCTTTCTTCATCTGCTCAGAGACGGCTATCAAAGCGTCTGCATTTTCCAGCCCGGTCTTCTCGCAAAAGCAACTGAGCGCGTAACCGCCACCGAGCTGTTCCGCCTTCCACGGACGCAGTGGTTCGAGGCTGTGCGTCGTAACAACGTGGGCGATCCCGTGCAGGAGTTTCGAGAGGTGGCCCGCGAAGTTCGTGTACCAGGTGTTGCTGTGGACAACATCCACTCCGCTCACAGATGCGGCCATCGCAAGGTCCACCGACATGGTGCGCAGTGCAGCGAAGTGATCCTCATCGCCGGTTAGCTCCTTCCAAGCCTTGTAACTTCGCTTCACCAGAGATGATTCGCGTTCCGCCCCGAAGGCATGGACTTCTAGATCGAGAATATTTTTGAGCTCGGCCGACAGATGTTCGACGTAAACGCCGGCCCCCCCGTACACCTCGGGTGGAAACTCCTTCGTCAGGAGCGCGACCCTCATCCGGCTTCGATCTTCTGATTCTTCCCGATCACAACGATTCCACCATCGGAGACGGTGAACCGCTCCGAGTCCCTGTCGCGATCGACTCCAACCTCAAACCCGCCCGGGATGTGGACGTTCTTGTCGATGATGGCGTTTCTTACCACAGCCCTCTCCCCCACAGTCACACCGTCGAGCAGGACAGAGCTCTCTACTAAGGCACCCGCGTCGACGTGAACACGGGGGGAAAGCACAGACCGCCTCACGGTACCGCCAGAAACGATCACGCCGGCACTCACCATCGAGTCGAAGGCTTGCCCGGTACGGCCGGCTTCTTCGAGGACGAATTTGGCAGGGGGAAGTGGATCGTGCCAGGAGTAGATGGGCCACTCCTCGTTGTACAGGTTGAAGATCGGATGGATCGAAACGAGATCCATGTGTCCTTCGTGATACGCATCAAGATTTCCTACGTCCCGCCAGTAGCCTTTTTCTCGGTCCTCCACACCAGGCACCTCGTTCGTCTGGAAGTCGTAGTAAGCCGCGTCACCGTTTCTCACCATCATCGGGATGATGTCTCCCCCGATGTCGTGGTTGCTCTGGTCGTTCTCCGAGTCCTTAGAGACTGCCTCGATCAACGCGTCGGTCGAAAAGACGTAGTTACCCATGGACGCAAGAGCCTGCCCGGGTGAGCCCGGAAACTCGGGAACCTGGCTGGGCTTCTCGAGAAACTCGTCGATACAGAAACTCTCACCGGCTCGAATGATGCCGAACTCCGAGGCAGTTTCTACCGGGACGCGCAGACCTGCAACCGTTACGCCTGCGCCGGTGTCCAGATGGTGTTCGATCATCTGTTGAGGATCCATGCGGTAGATGTGGTCCGCTCCGAAGACGCAGATGAGGTCGGGTCTTTCATCGTGAACCAAATTCAGGTTCTGAAAGATCGCGTCGGCAGAACCTTCGAACCAGTACGGTCCCCTCCTCATCTGTGCGGGAACGGGGGTTACATATGCGCCAAGAAGCGGCGACAGTCTCCAGGTCAATGCAATGTGCCGGTCGAGACTGTGGCTCTTGTACTGAGTCAGAACAACGATCTTGCGGTTTCCCCCGTTGACAAGGTTGGAAAGGACGAAGTCAACGAGCCGGTAGTTGCCACCGTATGGCACTGCGGGCTTGGCCCTGTCCGCGGTAAGTGGGGCCAGACGCTTTCCCTGACCGCCGGCGAGAACAATGGACAGAACGTGCAGCGGCCTCAGCATCGGGCCCTAGTCTCTCACTCGTTGCGCGGCTTACTGCTGTGTCCGAACCATAACCAGCTTCGTCGGGGGGTCGGCCAGAGCCTCCGGTGCGTCTTCCCAGGACACCAGCTGCGTTGTGACCAGCTCAGGCTTGAGCGTCTTCTTCTCAACCAAATCGAGTATCTCGGGAATCGAGGTTCGCGCGTGAGGGCGCCCGGTATGAAAAGACACACCTGCGACGTACATGTCGAGCAGAGGTACTGGTGTCGTGTCCGAGTAGTAAATGCCGATGCTGGTACAGATGCCGTCCGGCTCCGTCGATCGAATGGCACAAGCAAGGCCCTCCGGGCTTGCACTTGCATCGACCGTTATCGGCGCACGGCCAAGCCTTCGCGGCGGCGGGCCTTCATGCACCGCTGCACCGAAGCTCTCTGCAAGCTGCAGCCGCACCTGGTCTGTGTCGAGATAGTGGATAGACGCTGCCCCCATTGCCGACGCGATCAAAACCGCGTACAGACCGATGCTCGGCGCGCCTCCCGCAATGATCACAACTGGGGACCCTGGCTGCCGAAGAAGCTGGGGGCCTACGGTCCTCCACGCGTCGGGAATGTTGTCGCTCATGCTCGCAATCGATCTCGGATCCACCGTTGAGGGCACCTTCACGAGCATGGCATCGGCGAACGGAACTCTTACGAGGTCGGACATGAACCCGCCCCAGTCCCCTCCGATAACGCCGAAGCCGTACATGGGTCTCTTGAACCCGCGGCAGTTTCCAGTCGATCCGTGCATACACGCGTAACACTCTCCGCATGAGATCTGGAACGGCACGATCACCAGATCTCCGGGGGCGACAGTGGTGACCTCCTCGCCAACTTCGATTACTTCCGCAACTCCTTCGTGCCCGAATGGGTAGGGGCCCTGAAACAGCGGGACCATTCCTCGGATGATTGCCGAATCGAGGTCACAGTTCGCAACGGCTACAGGCCTGACCAGCGCCTCTTTGGGTCCCTGGATCCGAGGATCGGGCGCCTCCTCCCACTCGAGCCGTCCCGGCTCGATGTACATCAGCTGCTGCATGTAGTGGGCCTCCTAGCGGGCAGGGACAGGCCGCGTTCTCAAGCTCCCAACCCCCAGGTACTCCGCAACAACCGCCTCATCGAGGTCCTTCACGTCAGCCTCGTAAACGACCACACCACCCTGCATGATGTGCGCCCGATCGGCAATCTTCAGAGCGGCGTTCACGTTTTGCTCGACCATGAGGATCGTGACGCCTTGCTCATTCACTTGCTTCAGGACTTCGAAGACCTGACCGACCATCACGGGAGAGAGTCCGGCAGAGGCTTCATCGACCAGCACCATCTTTGGCTCTGCCATCAAAGCCCTGGCAACCGCGAGCGATGCTTGCTCTCCCCCAGACATCGATCCGGCCTGCTGCGTACGGCGAGTCTTCAAAACCGGGAACCTCTCGTAAATCGAATCCAGCACGGACTGGTACTTGGACCTGTCCCTTCTGCGCAGCGCGTACGCGCCGAGACGCAGATTCTGCTCAACACTCAGTTCGGGGAAGACCTGACGGCCCTGGGGAACGTGAGCCATTCCGTATGCGACACGGTCTTCGGCCTCCGCGTTCGTCACGTCCCGCCTTGCAAAGTGAACGGTCCCTGCCCTTGCTGGGACGATTCCTGCGATCGTTTTCATCGTCACGCTTTTGCCTGCACCGTTGAGGCCCAGGATGGCCGAGATTCCTCCCTCTTCTACATGCAATGAAACGCCGTGAAGAACCACGTTCGAGCCAAAGCCGGCCTCGAGACCACGGACTTCCAAAAGGTGCTGATGCTGCGAGCTCATGCGGGCACCGGCTGCGCTGCCTGGCCGAGGTAAGCGGTGATGACCTCTGGATGAGACGCAACCTCGTCGGGCGTGCCCTCTGCAAGCAAGCTCCCGAAGTTGAGAACGTATATGTAGTCGCAAACCGAAAGAACCATTGGGATGTTGTGTTCGATCAGCAGCACCGTGCGGCCAAGCTCGTCGCGAATCTCCTTCAACCTCTCCGCCAGGCTCTCGACAGCCGCCGGCGCAAAACCGGCGGAGGGCTCGTCGAGCATAAGAAGGGAGGGTGAAGTGATGAGCGCGCATGCGATTTCAACGAGCCTTTGCTGACCATGCGACAGGTTCTTCACCGGTGTCTCTGCGTACCGTTCGAAACCGAGGGACTCGATCGCTTCTCGGGCCCGGTCGATCAATTCCGCTTCGATCCGGGCGGCTTTGGAAGTGAACAACAGTGCAGAACCATCTCCGTAAATTGCGGACGCGTGCTGCGCCATCAGGAAGTTCTCCTGCACGGAAAGGTTCTTCGCCAGCCCGATCAGCTGAAAGGTTCGTCCCATGCCAAGGGCCGCTCGCGCGTGAGGCGATAGCGCGGTTACGGACTCGCCCTGGAACTTGATGTCACCCGCATCGGGTTTGACCAGGCCGGAGATCGCGTTGAAAAGCGTTGTCTTTCCGGCGCCGTTCGGCCCGATGAGACCAATGATTTTCCCTGCCGGAACCTCCAGCGAGACTCCGTCCACGGCGACGAGTCCACCGAAAGAAACGCGGACGTCCGAGACTTCGAGAATCGGCCCCCCTCCTTCCGTGGGCGGAGGGGCCGCGCCTTTGGGGGCCGGAAGTTTTGGAAGACGCGTCGTCAGATCCTCCGGCGCGGGGTCGCGTTTCGCCTGCCTCTTCATGCGCACCTCATGGAACACCTCGGCAAACCCACCGGGGTGGTTCGCCATCGTGTACACCAAAAGAAACGCTCCGATGATCAGGTCCCAGCCTTCGATGCTCTGAAGGAGTCGCGGGGTGAGAGCGAAGAAGACGGCCGCAACAGCCACACCCTTCCGGTTTCCGAGCCCGCCCACAACCACAAGAACAACCAGGAACAGCGACCAGGCGTCGTAGCTAAAAGTGTCTGAGTTGACGAAACCTATGAGGTGTCCGTACAGGGCTCCAGACAGGCCTGCGAGCGAACCGGAGAGGACGAACGCCGTCAGTTTGTAGCGAGTGATGTCGATCCCAAACGACTGCGCGACAGCCTCGTCCTCTCTGATCGCATGGAAAGCACGTCCGAGCTTTGTCCGAACGACATTCACGTCGAGAAGCCAAACGAAGAGTGCAACGACGAGGGCTAAGGCCAGGTAGTCGGCGTTTTCCGTAAGGACCCAGTTGCGGGAAAGTCTTCTGGGCAACTCGAGGCCGGCGGATCCCCGCGTGATCGGCTGCCATCGAAAGACGGATTCCTGCATCATGAAAGCGAAGCCGATCGTTGCGATAGCAAGATAGAGACCGCGCAGTCGCAAGGCGGGCAAACCGACCAGAAACGCGAGGATGGCTCCGAATAAGACGGCTGCCAGCAACCCGGCATACAAGGGCAGTTCCGGGCCTCGAGTGGTGACGAGACCGCTCGCGAAGGCACCGGTCCCCAGCAAGGCCCCATGCCCCAGCGAGATCTGGCCTGCGTAACCCATGAGGAGGTTCAACGAGAGCGCCGCCGCTACATAGCACGTCGCGACGCCGAGCATGAGCGCACGGTAGTCCGTGAAGATTCCGGGGATCGCTCTTGCAAGAAGCGGGGGCAGGATGATGAAGGACGCAGCGACAATCAAGATCTTGATCTGCCTCGGCGAGGGAGCAAACCCTTTTAGCGACATCCCCGCCTTTGTCCCAGTGGTGCTCAAGCCGGTGACTTTCCGAGGATGCCCTGGGGACGAAACAGCAGCACCAGGATGATCACGAAGAACACTGCGATGGACTGGATTCCCGGGAACTGGTTTCCTATGAAAACCCGCCCGATGATGGACTCGATGAGTCCAATTCCCACTCCCCCGATGAAAGCTCCGGAGAGACTGCTCAGGCCCCCGAGCAGGGCAGCAGCGAGACCGCGGACGAAGAGCAAAGACATGAATCCGGGGCTGAATGCCCCGATGGCTGGTTCGATGAGAATTGCCCCGAGGCCGCTTACGAAGGCGGAGGCCCCCCACGTAAAAGCCGAAACCGTTGCAACACGTACTCCAACCAGTCGCACGGCGACGGGGTCCTGGGATGCTGCGAGCACTCCCAACCCGAAATCTGTTCTGGTGAGGAAGACGGTCAGAGCAATGCCGAGCCCCAGAACCGCCGCGAAAGCAAGCATGTAGGTGTAGGAGATGTTGAACCCAAAAACTTCCGGCCCGAGCCCTTGAATGGGGGCGCGCAAAACCCTCGGACTCAATCCCCACACCTTTAGCTCAATGGAAAACAGAAGCAGGAAGAGACCGACTGTGGACACGGCAACGGCCAGTCTTGTAGCGCCCGCCATTCTCCTGACGACGAGCCCTTCGAAGATCAGTCCGATGGCGACCGCTGCGACGAGGGCCATGGATGCTCCGGCCCACCAGGGCCAGGACTGCTGTTCGTTGAAGGCCCACGCGACGAACAACGTGAATGTCCCTATCTCCCCCAGACCAAAGTTCAGAACCCTCGAACCGCGATAAACAAGAACCAGCCCGAGGGCGATCAGCCCATAAATTCCACCGTTGGCCAAGCCGGAGACGATCACGCGACCCAAGATTTATCCTCCTGTCTGAACGCGATTTTGGGTCTTAGAAGTGCTCCTTGCACCGCTCCAGCTCGCGCCACCCACTCGTCCCGAGCGGATGCTCTTCTGTGCGCGTTCTCGACTTGACGTAGGTCTCCATGGCGATGAGCGTGTGTCCCCCCACGTGTCCGTTGCGTGTGAAGTCGAGAGGACAGTTGGGCTGGACTTCCTTGTGTCTCCCGGTAAGGAGAAGCCCGGCAATCTTGTTTCGGGTGCAGTCTCTGCCACAGTCGAGAAGAAGCTGGTGCATCTGTTTGGCTGCCATCCAGGTCATGAACAGAACGTCGTTTGGGGTGGAGTCGGGATGGCCGTACTTGGCTTGAGCTGCCTCGAACCGGCGCAGCTCGTCGGCATAGGCGGAGAACGGACCACCGTATTCCCCAAGGGAGTATGCGGGCCACGCAGAGATCCCCTCGATGTCCAGGTCGCCGGCCTCGGCTCCCAGGGTGTCCGTTGTTGTGTTGAAGGGGAACACCACCCATGTGGGGTTGAACTCCTGCTCTTTGGCTTGTTTGATCATGTCGGTCGCCATCAGCGCGTTCTCCCAGAAGAAGACGACCTCCGCCCCCTTGCGCTCGAGCTCGTCGATCTCATTCGAGTACACCGCTTGCTGGGCTCTCACGGGAAGTTCGGCAACCAGAGTCACGGCGTTTCCGATCGTCTCCTTGAATCCGGTGTATCCGGGCTTCCAGTTGTCGCTGTTGCGCCAAACAACTCCGACCTTCTTCCCGGGATGTTTCTTGGCAATCCATTCTCCGAACATCTCGCCGGTTTTGTTGACGGTGGGGAAGAAGCTGAAGCTGTACTTCTTGCTCAGGTCTTCGGATGCCATGTGATGCATGTAAAGAACGTGGTTGTTCTCGGCCCACGCCCTCACCGCAGGTATCTGGTCGAACCCGATTCCCCCGCCAAGGATGAAGGGCCTTCCTTTATTGCATTCCTCCGCAGCCAGAACCGCTTTATCGGGGAGGTAAGTGTCGTCCTCAAATGTCGCTTGAACCTTCCTTCCGTGTACGCCGCCGTTATCGTTCAGATTCCTCCAGTAGATATCGAAGTCCTCGGGCCTTGCGTCGAACGCAGGGCCAAGTGAGAGGGCGGCGTGAGTGCAAAGCGTGATCTGCGAATTGGTTATGCCGATACGGTCTTCCGCCGGCGTGAATATGTCAGCGACCGGAACACCTTCGGCACTCGTGGTGATTTGCACCCCACCTTTTGTCTGGGTGGGTCCTGTTCGGCCGGAGCGTGGCGCACCCGGAGTTTCGACCGCGACGGCGGCTGTGTCGGTAACTTGTGGAGCCAGTTCCTCGACTGGAGCGGCCGTGACATCGGACTGCTCGGGCCTGAACTCAGGACGGCGCGCAAGGGTCTCGGGGTTGCCAAGAAGCATCGAGCTCGTGACGAGCAGCAGAGCAATGGCACCGGCAACGCTCGATCGGTACTGAGTGCCGACGAAGAACTTGCCGATTCTTCCCGTTTCCCAGACTTGCTTTAGCCAGTTCATATTCCCCTCCTGATCAGGCCGGTATCACCGGAAGAAGCACATGTGATGGCCGGCTCGCGTCCATGAAGATTGTCTGACGAACCGGTTTCGTAGTTGATGCCTCGGTCGGAACCTCTCCCGTGTTGGGGTTTCGGTCGTACCGAGGAAAGTCGCTCGAGGTGATTATGACGGCGATGCGGTGCCCCGCCTTGAACAGGACTGAGGTGGCCCACATATCGACCGTGTACTCGAGCACGGCCCCGGCCTCGATCAACTTTCGCTCCCCCGTTCGATAGCTGGCGCGGAGAATCCCGTCACACATATTGATGATTCGGCCGTCCGGGTAGACGTCGCAAAGCTTCACGACCCAGTCGGTGTCCTTCCCCTCTGTGGCCGCAAACAAGTTGGCTGAGACGGGGCCGGTCACCTCGAGATCCGAAATCAGAGCGTCGGTCTGGAAGAGCAGTACATCGCTGCGGCCGGTTATCGGCCTCTGGTCGACCGGCCCCCGCGTATAGGAAAGTGGAAGCAACAGGGTGCCCCCGCGGGTTGGGCATGGGTCTAAAGGGTCGTAAACGTAAGTCGCTTGTTCTGAGTCTCCGGAGGGAACGCCCCATGAAAGGCCACCTCCGGGTTGCATGTACAGCTTGCGCTGCTCGGCACGGGCGAGAGGCCATTCGCTTTCATCTCTCCAGCGGTTCAGCCCTTGAACGAAGATCTTGACGGGTGGCTCTTCATCGATCCCGTTGCGCTCGCCCTTCAGCCAGCGATCGAACCAACGCAACTGCAAAGCGGTGAGATCTTCCTTGAGGTCGAGAAGTGCGCCGGAAGCTCTCATTCCGAAATCGATGTCCCCCACGACCGGCATGAACGATGCGACGTTCGCGTGCGACCACGGCCCGATGATTAGCTTGGTGAACTTTCTCGAGTCCTCGTTGGCACCCGCATCCCGCGTCTGCGCGTAATGGGCCAGGTCGTGGCCAATGGTTACATCGTGCCATCCCGACACGATGAGAGCCGGTACCTGGACCTGCGTATGCAACCGCTCCTTGAGAATCTGCTGGTTGAACTCGTCGACGGGAAGTCGGCTCATCCAGTCGAAGACGAAAGGAATGAACTCAGGGTCATCCGGCCGAAGTGAAGGCATCTTGTTGATTGGTAGATGCGTTACGACGTCCCGAAAGTTGTCGACATCCTCGAACAGCTGGATGAACTCTTCCATGAACTCCGGACGGCCTATCTTCTTTCGCGGAAGAACCGACGCGCCGATTCCCAGGGCCCAGCTAACTACGAGCCCGAGCATGAACGCGCCGCCACGCCACATGTGGTCTTCCCAGGCATGGGGGGCCGTCCATGGGGAGATTGCTCTTAGCGGCTGAGGCCTCGCGTACGCGGTATGCCAGGCAGTCGCTCCCATGTATGACACCCCGTACGCGCCCACGTTGCCGTCGGACCACGGAAGCTTTGCGGCCCAATCGACGGTGTCGGACCCGTCGTCCATCTCATTGACGTACGGAATGAACTCATCACCGTCCGACGCCCACCGCCCTCTCACATCCTGGATGACAACCACGTAGCCACTCGAGGCCGCTTTTCGTGGATCGAGCATGGCAGCGGTAAAGGGCCAGAACTCCTTGTTGTAGGGAGTTCGCTGCACAAGGACTGGGTAGTTGCCCTCTTCCGAAGGGCGGTAGATATCGGCACGCAATACCGTGCCATCGCGCATCTTGGCGTCAACGTTCTGCTCGATCACAACCGTCATCAGACTGCTCCCCATCTGATGACCGTCGCGGCCCACGTATATCCCGTCCCCGCTGCAAGCAGAAGCGCAACGCTTCCTTCGGAGAGCTTCCCCTGCTCGCTGCACTGCGCAAGGGACATGAGCGGATCTACAGCGCTCATGTGTCCATAGTGGTCTAGGTACCAGGCATTTCCTTGCTCGACCCCGAGCTCGACGAGGATCGAGTCGTGAAGAGAGCGCTTCATGTGAATCGGAAGCAGCAAATCGATGTCGTCGACTTCGAGGCCGCTGCGTTCCAGCGCCTCTGTCGAGACCTTGAGGAAGTTCTTGAGTGTTATTGGGTCGAGTTGCGACTTCATCTCCACACCGTCGACGAGTCCAAGCCTGTGCATCCCAGCACTCACGGTCTCCGCGGTCGCCGGATGTTTGCTTCCGCCGCCCTGCATACGAACGTGCTCGGAGAAGGAGCCGTCGGTGAGGATGCTCGATCCCAACACTGCATTGCGGCGCAGGCCCCGCGCCATAACGGCGGCCGCCGCCCCGTCGCCGAAGTTGAACATGAACCGCGACGCGGAATCGGAGTAGTCGAGCAGATGCGATTCCTTGGAGGCCCCCACCAGCAAGATGGATCGCAGACTTGGATCGGACCTCAGCATGTCGCTCGCCAGCTTCAGTGCGATGGGCGCCCCAGCAGAGACATTTACGGCCTCGATGGAAAAGCCCTCGATTCCGAGGCGTTCCTGGATCATGGGAGCCGCCTGCCAGATCAAGTAATCCTTCCAGTGGGAGCCGAAGTACAAAACCGCATCAACCTCGGATGGATCGTTGCGCTCGAGAAGCGGTGCGGCTGCGGACACACACATGTCGGTTACATGCTCGTCCGTAGCGGCAATGTGCTTGCCGGCGATCCCGAATTTCTCCCGAAGGACGTCTTCGGGGATTCCGCTCTTGGCGCTTATCTCGGTAGCGCTCATGAACTGCTCCGGGGCATACCATCCGAGATCCGCGATGCCTGCCGATGAAGAAGATTCGAGGACTATCTTGCGCTCCGAGTCGTCAATAGGTTGTAATTAGTGAATCACCTGTCAGTTTTCTATAACGACTAGATGGCGCAGTCAACCCACCGGCGCCTGAGCCCGCCCTCCTCTGGGGGGAAAAATGGCCGCGGAGGTTCTCTCACCAAGAAGGGTGAATTGACGCGGCTGAAGCTTCTCGAGGTGGCCGAAGAGGTCTTTGGTGAAAAGGGCTACGACCTTGCATCGATCTCTGAGATAACCAGGAGGGCCGGCGTCGCCCAGGGAACCTTCTACTTGTACTTCGAAGGGAAGAGGCAGATCTTCTCGGAACTCGTACGATCGATCGGACGCACTCTGCGACACGAGCTCCAAACCGCAATTGTGGGCGCTACCACGCGAGCAGAAGTCGAACGGCTCGGATATCAGGCCTTCTTCGACTATGTGCGCCGCCATCCCAGCATCTACAGAATCGTTCGACAGGCAGAGTTTGTAGACCGCAAAGCGTTCAGCGATTACTACAGGACGTTCGCCGAGGGATATCAAAAAGGCCTGGAGGCATCAGCGGCTTCCGGCCAGGTTAGAGACCTCGACCCCGAGGTCGTCGCCTGGTGCTTGATGGGAATGGGGGACCTGGTGGGAGTCAGATGGATTCTTTTGGACGGCGGGGGCCGCGTTCCAAAGAAGGTCCTCGACACGATGCTCGACCTGATCGCCAACGGCTTGAACGGGGCCGGCAACGCCAAGTAACGGCTTCAACCCGAACTCGATCGGCTTTTGGATAAGCCGGCGCGCTTACCTCACGCCGAACCGAACGGCGGTGGAGTTCGAGGACGAACTGATCAGCTATTCCCAGCTGAACGACCGCTCGAATGCCTTCGCATCGGTTCTCGAGTCTGAAGGCCTCGAGAAGGGCGACCGGGTTGCAGTCCTTTCTGAGAATCGTCCCGAGTATCTGGGGCTGTTCTTCGCCTGCGCAAAGCTGGGGCTCGTGCTGGCCCCCGTCTCCTGGAGGCTTTCGCCAGAAGAGATGGCCTGGCAGCTGAATGACTCCTCACCTTCGGTGCTGTTCGCTTCAGACGAATACCTGGAGGCCGCGAAGGTTCTGTTCTCCCAAAGAGTCATCGAACTTCAGTCGGAAGGGGCGACCGGTGATCGGCCGGCGGAACCTTCAGATCGAAGCAGCTTCGACGATCCGCTCATGATCCTGTACACGAGCGGCACGACCGGAAGGCCCAAGGGTGCGGTTCTGACCCATGGCAACTTCTTCTGGGCAAATCTCAACATGATCGTTGCGTCACAGTTTTCCTCCGACGATGTGAGTCTCGTTTTCCTCCCGATGTTCCACATCGGCGGGTGGAACATCAACACGCTTACGGTGCTGCTCAAGGGCGGCAAGGTCCTGCTCGAAAAGTCGTTCGATTCGAAGAGAGCCCTCGACCTCATAGAGCGAAAACACGTTACGTGGATGATGGGCGTCCCGGCTACGTATCTGTTTCTGAGTCAGGCCGAGGGGTTCGAGAGCCGCGATCTTTCATCTGTCCGGCAGATGGTCGTTGGGGGTGCACCCATGCCAGAGGCGCTCCTAAAAACGTACTCGGACCGGGGTATCGAGATCGTGCAGGGTTATGGCTCTACCGAGCTGGCCCCCAACGCGCTCTTATTGCCTATGGATGAAGCCGGGGCTCGGCAGGGGTCTGCAGGTCAGCCTTACTTCTTTACAGATACGCGGCTGATGAACGACGAGGGAGATCTGCTCGAGCCCCCAGCCACCGGCGAGATAGTTGCGCGGGGGCCGATTGTCATGAAGGGGTACTGGCAGAGAGAAGATGCGACCGCCGATGCCATTAAAGAGGGCTGGCTTCATACCGGCGATGTCGCCCGCACCGACGAGGATGGCTACTTCTACGTCATAGACCGAAAGACCGACATGATCATCTCCGGGGGGGAGAACATCTATCCGGCCGAGGTTGAGAATGCGCTTTACCAGCACCCCCACATAGCGGAGGCGGCCGTATTTGGGATTCCCGACGACCGGTGGGGCGAGGCGGTGCACGCCGTCATCGTTCCCAAGGAAGGCTCGGAACTTAGCGGGGAAGATGTCATCGCCCATTGCAAAGGCATTCTGGCCAAGTTCAAGACTCCGCGTTCGGTCGAAATTACAGCCGATCCTCTGCCCCGAACTCCGGCCGGCAAGGTCCGCAAACACGATTTGCGCGTGGAGCATTGGCGGGGAAGGGACAGGAACATATGAGACGCCTTTTCATAGGGATTGTCGCCGCCGCACTGATGGGCTTCACGGTCCCAGCCGGTGCAGACCATCAGTTCGCCCACCGCAAGCCCTCGGGGCCTGCTCCCAAACAGTTCGCGGCCGACTTCGCTCCCCCGCTCGACTCGGAGTGGAAGTGGGAGATTGGTGGCTTTGGTGGAACCGCAAGAGGTACGCCGCTCAATTACAACCCGGTCATCCTCGTGCACGGTCAGGCGTACGACCACGCCTTCTGGAGTGCGGGGGCCGAAGTTCCTCCGAGCATCATGAACGTGCGCAATTACCTGAAGTCCCAGGGATATTCGGACCAGGAGGTATGGGCCTTCTCCTATAACGGGGCCGGCTGCATGAACACCTCTGGATGCGGTACTAACAACGAAACCAACGTTCCGGACTTCTTTGCGTTCATGCAAGCGGTCATGGAGTACACGGGATCGGCGAAGGTCGACGTCGTCGCGCACTCGCTTGGAGTCACGATTGTCCGCAAGTCCATCCAGACTCATCCAGAACTGCTCGGCCAGATCGAAGACCTCGTGCTTGCTGCGGGAGCCAACCACGGCACTTCGTCATGCAGAGGGAACGAAACTTTTTGGTTTGGATGCGACGAGATCGTGCCAGGCTCTCAATGGCTCGCCGACCTGAACTCCTGGGATCCGGCCGGGGAAGGCGACGAGACTCCGGGACCAATCCGCTACATGACCATCTACGACCCGGTTGCTGACAACTTCTTCGTGAATGCGGGAATCTACGACGATACGAAGAGCCCCCGCTTGACCGGCGCAAACAACAACGAGCTGCCGGGCGCGCTGCATCTTCCGCTTGCAAGGGGGCAAGCCGCACTTCGCCTCTGGGTTCCGTTCATCAAGTCGAACAACAACGTCGTTCAATCCTCGACTGCCACTTCCGAGGAAGGTCGCGCTTCCATCGGCTCTCTTGCCGTAGGGGGTCCTCCGTTTCTGCCCACACTCGGTCTGGTCCTCGTAGCTATCGCGATCGCAATCTTGGTACCGAACAGAAGAGTGATTCGACAGTAGGTAGCGGCACCTCACTCGCCCTTCTTGAGCTCCTCTCGAGCGATCACCATCTTGTGAACCTCGTCTGCCCCGTCGACGATGTGGAGGGTCCGCGCGTGCGCGTACATGACGGCGAGCGGAAAGTCGTCGGACAGTCCGGCCCCCCCGTGCACCTGAATGGCCCGGTCGACCACCCAGGTCGCGGTCTCGGCAGCCGCGACTTTTATCGCGGAGATCTCGGTCCTTGCAGAACCCTTTCCGTGAACATCCATGGCCCACGCTGCTTTCAATGTCAGCAGGCGGACCTGCTCGATCCTTATCCGTGACTCGGCAATCCATTCCCGAATGACCCCCTGCTTGGCCAAAGGGATTCCAAACGCAACACGGGTCTTTGCCCTCGCACACATCATGTCGAGAGCGCGCTCGGCCATCCCGACCGCGCGCATGCAGTGATGAATACGGCCGGGGCCGAGCCTTGCCTGTCCGATCATGAACCCGGCCCCCTCGCCGCCGAGAAAATTGTCAACCGGGACGCGGACATCCTTGAACTCGATCTCGCAGTGACCGTGCCCTTCGTCGTAACCAAAGACGGGGAGCGTCCTCACTACATTCACACCCGGCGTGTCCATTGGAATTAGAACGAGGCTGTGTTGCATGTACTTCTCGGCTTCTGGATTGCTGCGGCCTAGAAACAGGATGACCTTGCATCGTGGGTCTGCTGCCCCGGTCGTCCACCACTTCCGGCCGTTGATGATCAGTTCGTCACCTTCACGCTCGATCGTGCTCTCGAGATTGGTGGGGTCGGAGCTGGCAACCTGCGGTTCCGTCATCGCGAAGCACGATCGGATGGTGCCGTTGAGTAGCGGCCGAAGCCACTCTTGCTGCTGCTCGGGTGTCCCGAACTCGGCAAGGATCTCCATGTTTCCCGTATCCGGGGCCGCGCAGTTCAGGGCCTCTGGAGCGATGTAGCTGCGCCCCGTGATCTCGGCAAGCGGCGCGTACTCGAGATTCTTAAGGCCCGGCCCCCATTTCTCGTCGGCCATAAACAGATTCCAGAGGCCGAACTGTTGTGCCTTCTCCTTAAGCTCCTCCATGACTCCAGGAGCGGCGCGCGATTCAGAGATCCGAAGCTGATCCGCGTAGACCGCCTCGTTCGGGTAGACGTGGGTGTCCATGAAATCGAGAAGCCGGCCTTGGAGCTCCTGCACGCGCTCGCTGTGCTCGAAGTCCATACCTACCAGTCCTCGAATAGTTCGATGGGAGACTCCCCTTCGCCGATCTCACGCAAGGCACCGTTGTAGAAGACGAGCGGCTTTGTGCTGTTGTCCATTCTGGCTGTGACCTCGACTCTCCCAACTATCAACATGTGATCTGCAACGTCGAACTTCTGCTCGACCCTGCACGCAAACGCCGCGCCCGAGGCATTCGCGATTGGAATCTTCTCCAAATCGACAAAGTCGGAGAACTCACGGCTCTCGGAATCCCGTGCGAACGACCAGCAGAGTTCGTTGCTGCCAGAGGAGAGAATGCTTACGGCAAACATGCCGCTATCTTCCACCGCCGCCAGGGTTCTGCTGGGTTTCGCAAGGCTCACCAACACGAGCGGAGGCTCGAGTGAAATCGAAATAAGCGAATTGACAGTCATTCCCTCCGCGTTCCCCAATGAATCCGTGCTGGTCACGATGGCGACTCCAGTAGGCCATAACCTCATCGCTGCACGAAACTCCTCCCTTGTCACCCCCAAGGCTCACTCCGATTTCCACAAATGTCGGGGGACCTTTCCATTCACGCAGGAGTCGCTGTCTGCTCGGCGATCTCGGATCGAAATGTCGAGACGTCTACTTTTCGAAGGAGCAGCATCGTGAACGCAAGGCCTACGGCTTCTATAAGAAACACACCGGAGTACGCCCACACGCTCGAGCTGGTAACGCCAAGGACAAGTCCATGGATCGCCCCCCCACCGGCTGTGGCAAGCCCTTCTGCAACGGCTCGGGCCAGGGTCCAGAAACCCATGAACATCCCAACCGCGCCGGGTGTTGACATATCCATCATCAAAGAAAGGGCACCGACTGTAAGTATCCCAAGCCCGATCCCCATTAGAAGGATGGAACCTCGCAGGAGAGGCTGATTCAGCAAGGGCCCGGACAGAGCGAGAAGAAGGAATGCCACCGAGCTGATCACCAGGCCGTAACCCGCGACCGTCTTCTTCGACTTCGTTCGGGACGCTCGCCCGCCAACAGCCATTCCGGCGAGCACCCCTGCAATTTGTATCGAGTTGAACATCGTGGTCTGCCTCACCGACAAGGAGAAGACCTCGCCTCCGAAAGGCTCGAGTACTGCTTGCTGGAGAAAGGCAAACGAAATAGCCAGAACCATGAAAGCGAAGAAGATGCGAGCCTGTTTGGAAGCGAGGGGTTTTAGCAAGCTCTCGATCGACCGATCGGGCGATTTCGGCTGCACGCCCCGCCGCTCAACTCCCGAGACCGCGACGTAGGTAAGAACCAGCAAGACTCCCGCCCCGGCCGCAAAAAGCAACTTTAGCCGTGACGCCGTGTACTCACTGAGAAAGCCGATGCTCATAGCGACCCCTGCCAAAATTCCGAGCATCAGCATCGAATACACGACTGAAGTGGTCCGCCCTCGTTCCTTTGCGTCCGTGAGATCGGCGAGCAGTGCAAAGTACGCTGCACCGGACGCGTACATGCCTGCGCCCATCAAACAAAGAACTGCTGTTGCGGCGATACCGGCCCGCACACCGCCCGCGCTTGCCATGTAAAGGGCGGCAAATGGCGTCAGGACAGTCGCCGCGGCAGTGGCAAGAGTGCCGCCGAGGATGTAGGGCGTTCGATGTTTGCCAAACACGGGCCTGCGGTCGCTCAGCCGGCCGACATAAATCGCCAGTGGGGCGGTCAGGTTGAAAGTCGCGAGGACGGCCGCAGTCAGCCACAGCTCGATTCCGAGCTCCACCTTCATGATCCTGTTGAGAACGCCAAGAACGAGCACAGAAAGCATGCCCGCCGCGAACTCTCGAAGACCGATGCGCAATAGCCGGCGCAGCGGAATCGTAGGAGGTTGCATTGGGATCGCCAGCCTCTCCGCCTCGTCGAGCATGGTCGTTACCTGGTTCGGCTGAAGGCTCTCCCCCCTCCTGAGATCCTTGTCCGCTACTGCTGTCTCGCCTTTGTAGGGGGCAAGTTTCCCGCTTTCCAGGACGTAGATGGTGTCGCAGACACTCTCCAGGAAAGCCCGGTCGTGCTCGACGACAACAATCCCCTTGCCTCGAGCCCGCCACTGAATGATCAACTGAGCCACTCTTGCACGCTCGGCCCCCGAAAGACCGGCCGTCGGCTCGTCTAAAAGGATCACCGAAGCTTCACCCTGAGCGGCGATGCTCAGCTCGAGCATTCTCCTCATACCGGTAGAGAGCTCATCAACTCGCGCCTGCGATGGAACGTTTCCGCCGTTGGCACCGGCACGCAGGACCTTCCTGACCTCAGCCGCCGTGAGCGAGGGAAACATGGGGGATCCTTGAAATGTCCGATGCACCCCAAGCTCGATGCGCCGTCTCGCCGGCACCCTGAAAGTATTTGTGCCCGCTAGACGAACTTCGCCCTGGGCCGGGACAAGGCCCCCTATAGCGTCAAGCAGGGTGGTCTTTCCGCTACCGTTCGAGCCAACAACTCCAATTACCTCACCAGCAGACAGGCAAAGGTTCACCCCGTCCAGGATCTTTCTCTCCCCGCGCGTTGCGGCCAGCCCGGCGACTTCCAGCACAACCGTCATCTGAGCTGAACCTCGCGGGACCTTTCGCGAACGGCCCCGTCTTTGATTTCGAACTCTCTGTGACTGCCCTCGTTCGACGAGTGGGCAACTCTGATCACCGCAGTTCCTCTGGACGCGAAGGACCTTTCGAGCTCACGCGATACCTCATCCAAGGTGGAGTCGAGTCCCGCGTCGAGCTCGTCGAGCATCAGGACGCGTGGTCGCTGGAACATTGTTTGGCAAAGTGCCACGAACCGCTGCTCGCCTCCTGAAAGACTCCCCGCCTTTCTATCAAGCATCGGAGTGGTCCGAGGAAACGACCCGATGCACACCTGGAGCATTTTGCGGAACTGAATCAGGTCTGGGTGGGAGTTAAAGGATGCGACCCTAAGGTTTTCTCTGACCGTAAGTTCTTCGAACACCGGGTTGTCGCCATCCACGAGAACCACGCCTGCCCTGGAAACCTCATCGGGGTAGAGGGTCCCAAGATCCATCTGTCCCGCTCGAATCGATCCACGCGAAGGAACCAGCCCGGCAATCGCCTTCAAGAAAGTTGACTTACCCGATCCGTTCGCGCCGGTCAGGGACACAACCTCTCCAGCGTCTAGCGTCAGCGACGCTCGCACAACGTCAGCGCCACCCGGATAAGAAACCTGCAGGTCACTCACTTCGAGAACACCGCCGAAATCCTTGCGGCCCAAAGGCGCGAGGTCACCCCCTTCTCGACTGAACATCCTTGAAACGGCGGAGGCTGAAGCAAACCCGCCCGGAAGTAAAAGCAGCAGAAGCAAGATTCCGCCCCCCGTCCCCAGCAGTTCCCATGGCCCGTTCAGAAACAATGTCGCGCCCGACACCGCTGCGGCCCCCATCGCTCCCCCCCAAACGCTTCCGGCACCTCCAACCACAACCATCGCGGTCAGCAGAATTGAGCGGTCGGCGCCCAGCGCTGCCGGATGAAGATCGAGTTGGTTAAAGAGGTACAGGAATCCCGCGACTCCGGCAACTGCTCCCGAGAGCACGTAAGCACAGACGCGAGCAAATCCTGCATTCAATCCATAAGCAGTGGCGACCCTCTCCGAATCCCTTACGGCGAGCATCTCCAAACCAAGCCGGCTCGCTCGCATCCATCTGGCAAGCCACAGGGATCCAGCCAGGGCAAAACAAATCAATAGCGAATTCCCAGCCGACCGTCCAAGAAGAGGCCACTCGGGTCCCAGTCCAACATCAGTCCGGCGCAGGACAGACGTGAGGGTGAACAGGCCCTGTGCCGCAACCGCGAATCCGATGGTGGCAACCGCGTACGGGAAGGGGCCCTTCGACTGAGCAGGCAAGGCGGCGACAACAGAAGCGGCCGCACCTGCCACTACGCCCGCCGCTGCGGCCGCTGGATACCCCAACGGGACTGCTGCCGCTGCCGCAAAGGATCCTGCGCCCACGACAGCCCAGTGCCCCAGCGACAGCGTCCCGGTGAACACCGCGGCGATGGAAACCGCCGCTCCGGCGAGTGCAAAAACTCCCACAGATCCGATTCGCTGCGAGGTGCTCGACCCAACGCTGACAAGCACGAAGGTGGCGAGCGAGAGAGCGGCAACCGTCAGGGCAGCCATAGCCAAAGGCCGGCCTCTTATGCGTGCCACGTCGGCAAGAGCCTTCGACCTGACCCGGAGGGCCGCCGATGCCTCTCGGTCGAGTGCCAGAACTAAGAGGGCCAGGAGGAACAAGGCAACATCTGCAACTGCCGCCCTGTCCGTCACCCAAAGCACGCACTGGTGTGCGACGCCGGTGAACATGGAAACCGCGGTAGCGGACAGGACTCCAGCCATTCTGGCCGCGACCGCTGGCAGTAATGCGAAAAGGATGAGGCTCGCGCCAGGGCCGGTATCGAGGGCGGGTCCGGAGAGAGTGAAGGTCATCGCCCCGGCCGCCGCTGCGAGCAACCCGGCGGTCAACCATGTCAGGGCCGAGACCCTCCGCGCAGGAATACCGAGACACGCCGAGCGCTCGAAGTTGCTTCCGACCGCACGGGCCGCAACCCCGTGAAGGCTGCGCGAGTAGAACCACTTCCCGAATGCCACTCCCAGGACGGCTAGAGCTGCCGCGAGGACATGCTGGCTTTTGAACAAGACCGGAAACACGTCAATCGATAGTTCGAAAGGTGTGATCGGTTTAGGAAGACCTCCCGAAAACAAGATTCCGGCCCGCGCTGCTCCAAACAAGTAGGCGATCCCAACGCTCGCTGCGACAAGCGTCAGAGCCGGACGCGAGCGGAAGCGCCAGAGAACGAAGTGCGAGAAGAGCCCTGCCGCCGCCCCCACCACGCATCCGGTGAGTAGCGCTCCCCAAAACCCGAATCGGGATTCGGCCACACGCGCGACGGTAACGCCGGTCAGCAAGGCCATCGAGGGTTGGGCGAGGTTCAGAAATCCATGCGTTCTGTAAATGAGAATCAGAGCCACCGAGCTGGCTGCAGTCACCAAACCGCCAAGGGCTCCCAGTAGAACTACGCCCGGAGGAACTCCACCGAGCACCGCGAAAGCTAGGAGCAATCCTCCTGCGATGATCCAGAGAAGAAGTGGCCGGCTGCTGTTATCTGAATTCATCGCGGCCGTACCGACGGCCGTTTTCGGGAAATACATAGGCGCCTGCAAGGCTGCCCCCGCCTCGATGCGCCGTGTTCGACCATTGCAGCACCGTAAAGTCCCCGACGATATTTCGCTCGGCCCGGTCCATGCTGAGCAACATGTTGGAGGAGGCAGGCGCTCCGAGACCGCTGTATCGATATGGGGAGAACGCATCGAGTCCGGCACCGAAGGTCTTCGGATTCAAATTCGGACCAGCGTTCGTGATTCCCGTCACCAGCGGAAGAAGAGCCGAGTAGATATAGGGAGCCTGGGCAGGGGGCTCACCTCGACTCATGCTCATGTACTTGGTGTACCACTCACTTTGCCGTGACTGGTCGTCAATGACGATGTCATGCATGAACTGCGGGTCGTAACAAGTAAGACCTTTGGCCCTGCCCCACTGATTGGCGTTGTAGAGCCTCACCATCGCGTGAGAGTCCTGCCCGGAACATGGCCAGATGAAGTAGTCCGGATGGTAGTCGTGACTCTCGGCAGCCGGGGTGAATGACATCGGAGTTCCAGCGTCCGGAATGATCACGGTATTCACCCCGGCACCGACGAATTTGGCGATCACATTCGACGACTCCCCCTGGGCATCGGTAAGGCTGGCCGAAACGGAGGCGACCTCTACAACGTTGACACCCGAAGACCGGAGCCTGGCGACTACCTCGGGGATTGCTTCGACGAGCCCTGGATACTCCGCGTAAACAAGACCAAACCTTCGCGGTTCTTGATTCACAGTTCCACGGTATGGGTCGTCTGCGACGCGCTCGGATAGATAACCCTGGACGGCGTCGAGCTGCGCGTCGAATGAAGCTGCGGAAGGTATGCAGTACCCGTTGGTCTTGCCATACATGCCGAAGTCCACGTTGAAAGTAGCGAGGCTGAAGACGCCGGCCCTTGCGAGCCGGGGACAGGTGTAGGCCGACAAGGATCCGTGGGCAGCGACTGCCGCGAACGGTTTCAGATCGCTCGCGATGTACTCGGCGGTCGCGCTCGCGTCTTCCGGACTGCTTCCCACATCTATGACTCTTCCCACAAGCTTTCGCCCATGAAGGTTGAACGGGAAGCCCATGATCGAGCCGCCACCTGCGGCATGCTTGTTTATGTACTCGATCCAGGTCTGGAATCCAACACCCTCGTCAACGTTGGACTCGACTCCCGTCCCTTTCAGAAAGGCGCTCGTCCTGGTCTGGTCGCCTTTCCAGTAATAGACGACCTCAATATGGGTGTCGGTGATCCCATTGATGACCGTTCCGGCTTCGACGTCCTCGCGACTAGCCTCGGCTTTGGTTCGTCTAGCCTTTTTCGCCGTGTCCGTAGCAGATGATGGTGAGCCCGGCTGCTCTTGGGGAACGGCTTCGCCCGGACCCACGAACGGGCCGGAATCCTTAAACGACGCCTTCTTATTGCCCGGCTTTCCGTCGCTTCCGCATGCCGCTGCGAATAGCAGCAGAGCCATCACCAACGCGAGCACCCTGAAAAGCGATTTCAGCTTGATGACCCTTCCACTCCTTGGGTTGATGGGGGCGAGGCGGCGCAATCCTACCGTTAGAAGAGTTGACCGGCAGGGGCCCCGGGGCCCCCTGCGAAGAGATTTGGGCCCGGCCCCCAACTCGAGCAAATGTGACTTGGCACCCGGGGAGGTTGCAAAGGGAAAGCGGGGGCCCGGCTTACCCCTTAGTCACGAGGTTGCCTGGGGGGACAAAATGAGTGGCCTACTCGGTGGTCGTTGCCTTGCGCGTGGAAGTTCTCTTCTTGGCCGTCCCCGCCGCCCCTTCTGCCTTTGCCTTCGTAACTCTTCTGACGGGAACGTCGTGGTCGTGAATGTGTGCCTCATGCACGTGCTCGTTCTCGAAGTTTTGATGTGGATAGTGCGAATGCGTTACTTCAGGGTGATCGTGCTCATGGGAGTGCTGTGAGCTCAGATGATCGAACCCGCCGGTCATGTCGTTGAAGTTATGAGTGACGTGATAATGAGAGTGGGTGTGGACAATGGCCTGGTGGTGATGACTCTCCCACTGATCTTCTTCTGAGTGGCTCATCTCTCGTCCTTTCCGTTCTTGAACGAAGACTCTGCTAGCAGACCTTAAGGGCTGAGACGTGAAATCCCCTAATCGTGCTCTCTCAGTCCCCCTGCACCCCAGGCTCATGTGGGCCCTCCGCACTCTGCGTGACCTTTCGAAGCGTTTTCAGAAGCCGCTCCGAGAGTTCATCCGACCCTTTCATCTGCCTGAACCTGATACCTCCGCGCTGACGGTCCGCCTTTGAGATCGCATATTCGAGAAGCGAGCGATGCATTTCAGAAAGTGGGGACCGAGTTTCCCGATCAGCAAGCTGGAGCCTCAACGCATCTGAGTCCAGATGCAGTCGGTTGTAATAAATGCGCTCTACTGCCGACGCAAACTCGGGTTCGTAGTTACCTGATTCCTCGGTCAAGATCGTGCGGCGAGAAACACAACGCTCTCGATCTCGTGCATCTGTTCTGTCGAAAGAGGTCCGTTCTGCATAGCGGTCGCGTTCTCCTCGACCTGAGATACCGACTTGAAGCCTGGAATTGGAAGTGTCTTCTCGCTTTTGGCCCACAACCAGGCCAGAGCACCCTGCGCGAGAGTCCGTCCGTTGCTGGTGAGGATCTCGCGCACCGCCTCGAGTTTTGTCAGCTCCTCTGCCCTCTGCCCTTCGTCAAACTTCCACGAGCGTCGAACGTCGTCCTCAGGAAGGGTCGTGTTTCTGTTGAACTTTCCCGTTAGGACTCCCATGCCGAGGGGGCCTCGATTAAGGCTTGCAAGGTTTAACTCCTCACAGACCTGAAGAGTTTCGAGGTTTCCACCGAAGACGTTCAGGTGTTGCTGAACGGCCGTGCAGTTTGGTCCCTCTGCAAACAGCCGGGTCCTTTCCGGATCGTCCGTGCTCCATCCATAGGTTCGGATTTTGCCCTCTTCAACCAGTTCCTCCAGGGTCTCCCTGACGGTCACGGCCTCCTTCAAGTCGTGACCGGCGGAATGAAACTGATACAGATCGATGGAATCGATCCCAAGCCTTTGAAGACTCTCCTCGCAAGCCTTTTTGATGCCGGCCGGTGAGACGTCGGCGCCGGTGACTTTTCGGCTTGTCTCATCGAATGTTGCTGTGAACTTAGTAGCGACGACAATCCCGTTTCTTTTGCCCTTGAGTGCCCTCCCGAGAATCCGCTCGCTGTGTCCGCACCCGTAGACGTTGGCGGTGTCGAACAGGTTTACTCCCAGATCAATCGCGCGATGGATCCCCTTGATCGACTCTTGATCGTCGACTTCCCCCCATCCAATCGGATCGTCACCGCGCCAAGCAGGTCCGCCAATGGCCCAGCACCCCATCCCAACCGCGCTCACTTCGATCCCACTTCGTCCAAGAGTTCTATTCAAGGTCTTCTCCTATACCGCCCATTGATTGCACGGCGATCCACGAAGGATTGACTCACGCCTGCGGGGCAAATCTCTCTCCACCAACCTACCCAGTTCAGGCGGTTAGCATCGGCCCCGTGGAGATCTCTCTCATGATCGAAGGGCAGATGGGACTCAATTGGCCTCGGTGGAAAGTCATCGTCGATCTGGTTGAGAGTTCGGGTTTTGCGGGGCTGTTTCGATCTGACCACTTCACGAATCCCACCCCACCCGATTACGACTCTCTCGAGCTCATCGTCTCCCTCGTTTACGTAGCCGATCACACGCAGAGGATTCACTTTGGTCAGCTCGTATCGCCTATCTCCTTTCGCAACCCGGTATTTCTTGCGCGGCAGGCGGCTGCGATTTCAGACCTTAGTGGCGGCCGCATGGTCCTCGGGGTCGGGGCGGGCTGGCAGGAAAGGGAACATGAAACGTTCGGCTTCGATCTTGGCTCCGTCAAGGAACGTTTTCAACGTCTCGGCGAAGCTCTCGAGATCATCACGAAGCTCCTTCGAAGCGACGAGCCGGTCGTTTTCCGCGGGAAGCACTTCAGCGTGAACGGAGCAAGGGTTTCGCCTAAACCTACAGAGCCCGTTCCGGTGCTGCTCGGGGGAAATGGGCCCAAGAGATCTCTTCCTCTTGCCGCGCGCTACGCGGACTGGTGGAACGGCAGCTGGGGTGACGCGGAAACATTCAAAGGAAAGTCCGACTTGCTCGACGAGCTACTTGAAACCGAAAATAGAAAGGCCTCAGATCTCAAGAGAACGGTCATGGTTCCATTGTTTTTTGGAAGGGACGATGCGGCCGCGCATGAGCGGATGGGCCCGCTAAAGAATCATCCGATGATGCAAGGAGAATCGCCGTCAAGGGCTGTACAAATCGCCGCGAAACACGGAATGGTTGCCGGCTCTGGGGAGCGGGTGAAGGAACAGCTCGACGCGCTCGAGAGTTCGGGGGTTCAGGAAGTGATGCTGCAATGGTTCCAGCTCGATGACCTGGAGGGACTAAAGGAGTTCGCCGAGCTCCTCGGATGACGAAAACGGCTCGGGAATCTGGATTTCTTGTAGCTGCACTGAGTCCTTCAGCCGCCCGATAAAGGTCTTCTCAGCGCTCATCTTGTCATCCGCGATTTGCCATTCGACGCAGTAAAGCTCGCTGCCGACCACCCCGATGTCGTCATCGACTCCTGAAACATCGACTGTGCTTTTGGGCATGCTCCAATGGTGAGGCAAACCGGGCGAATCGACAAGCCTTTTTTTGAGCTTTTGCTCGGTCAGGCGGTCTTATGATCCCAGCGGTTGCAACAGCAAGGCTCTGTCCAGCGTGGAGAGCGAGGTCAACGGCGGCGGCGGCCTCTGCCTCTCGTTCCTCCGCCTCTGCTCCTAAAGACAACTCTGGGCGAGACGATGGGAATGTCGGACTCCCCCAGTTCCGTCTCCAATTTGAGCCTTTGCGCAAGCCGAGAGAAGTCGGAAACCTGATCGGGTAGCAGCAAAGTGATGACTTCTCCCGCGCGGCCGGCACGTGCCGTACGACCGGCTCGGTGTACATAAGCCTTGTCGTCCTCCGGAGGGTCGAAGTTGACCACGTGTGTGATGTGATCGAGGTCCAAACCGCGCGCGGCTACCTCTGTCGCAACGAGGACGTCCGCTTTCCCCGATTCGAACCTGGCGAGCGTTCTTTCGCGCGCGGGCTGGGTCATGTCTCCGTGCAACGCCTGCGCCTTGAACCCCTGGTTTTTCAAGGTGCGCGCTACCCGGTCCGCCGCCCTCTTTGTACGCGTGAAGATAAGGACAAGGCCTCTTTCCCCGGCAGCCAGCTCCCTGACGAGCAGATCCGTCTTCGAATCTCTGTCTGTCGTGAGAAACCGATGCGTGGCTTCTGCCACCACCGGCCGGGCTTCGATGACCTCATGAAGAACAGGATCCTTTGTATATCTGGACGCCAGACGCCCCACCTCGCCATCGAGCGTTGCGGAAAACATCATCGACTGTCGCTTTGTAGGCAGCATTCCGAGGATTCGGGATACATCTGGCAGAAAACCCATATCAAGCATGCGGTCGGCTTCGTCGAGGACGCAGACGGAAACCGCATCCAATCGAAGAAGCTTGCGGCCCACCAGATCAATCAGCCGGCCGGGAGTTGCGACGATGATTTGAGACTTCGAGGCTTTTTTGGCCTGCTCGTTGATTCCGACCCCGCCGTAAACGGTGGCTACCTTCAATCTCTTGACGTCTGCAATTCCTCTGAACTCCAGAGCAACCTGAGTAGCAAGTTCCCGGGTGGGCGTCAGTATCAATGCGGACGGCCCTCGCTCCGATCCGGTCAGCCCTTGAACGATCGGGATCGCGAAGGCGAGTGTCTTCCCCGAGCCGGTGCGGGACTTTGCGAGGACATCCTTGCCCGCCAGGGCATCCTTTAGAACCATTGCTTGAATTGGAAATGTGCCGTTTATGTTTCTCATCGCGAGAGCATCAACAATCTCCTCCGCAACCCCAAACTGACCGAACTCGGTTTTGGTCGCGGGAATCTCCAGAGGCGTCTCGATAACAGGTTCAGATCGCGATGTTTGGGTCATATATGTGTCTTGAATAATTGCCGGGCCTTCCAGGCGGACGTATTGTGAACTCCCTCATTATGGCCCTCAAAGTGGACGCCGTGGCTTCATCCGACGAAAGTCCATTTATTCCCCGAGGAATCGGCGGTCAGCTTACCGATCTCCGCAGCATGCTTCCTAAGGGGCAGATGCTGCCCGCCCGCACCTGGGAGGCCCGCCATCGCGGCATCCTCGTGCTTCTGTGGTTTCACGTTGTGCTGGTGCCCATCTTCGCGACTGTCAGGGGATTTTCGGTTCTTCATGCGGTCCTGGAGGGGTCGGCTGTGGGAATTCCCGCGGCGATAGCGACCGCTCCAAGACTTGGGCGGAGATTGAGAACCGTCGCTGCAAGCATTGGAATCCTGTCGGCCTCGGGCGTTCTGGTGCACCTGTCCGGAGGTTTGATCGAGATGCACTTTCACTTTTTCGTGATGGTGACGGTCGTCGCCCTCTATCAGGACTGGATCCCTTTTTTGGTCGCGATTGGCTACGTTCTTGTCCACCATGGCCTGGTCGGAGTAATCGACCCCCGGTCGGTGTTCAACCACCAGGCCGCGATTGACAAACCCTGGACCTGGGCCGGCATCCATGCGTTCTTCATCGCCGGAATCAGCGTTGTATGCCTTGTTACCTGGAGATTGAACGAAAGCCTCTTATCGAGCAGAACTCGCGCTGAAAAGGAAAGAGCGGAGCTGTACGAATCGGAAAAAGTCGCCCGGGGACAAGCCGAGCGGGCCCAGCAACGATTGACTCTTCTTGCTGAGGCAAGCCAGCGAATGATCTCCAGCCTGGACTCGAACAAGACCCTTCAGGACGTTGCCGAGCTCACCGTTCCGGCTTTGGCCGACATCTGCCTCGTAGACGTAATCGAAGAGGACTCAACCATTCGCAGGTGGGCCGCGGTGGACGGGATAGACCGAAACGGAGCAATCGCCGGTTCGATGAGAGATGAGGCCCTCGATCTATCCGATTCCATGAACCCCATAGTGGAGGTATTGAGGACGGGTGTCTCCCGCGTCATGGAAGAGATGCCTACGCCTGAGATTGCGCACGCTCTTGTGGGGGTGGTTGCGTCCGCGGGGGTTGTTCCGACCTCGGCCATCATCGTCCCCCTCGAAGGACACAAGGGAATACTGGGGAGCATTTCATTCTTTACCGTGGCGGAATCGGGCCGGGCACTCGAGCCCGAGGACCTTCCGCTTGCGAGTGAGCTTGGCAGAAGGGCGGGAACGGCCCTCGAGAATTCCCGGTTATACGCCAGGGAAAGAACGGTCGCGGAAACCCTTCAGAGGAGCCTGTTGCCCGTTCATCTTCCGGAGATCCCTGGCCTCGAATCGGGAGCCCGCTACCTGCCCGGCGGCCCGGGCGTAGAGGTGGGCGGCGATTGGTACGACGTGTTTCTTCTTCCGGGGGGATCAGTTGGAATTGCCATGGGAGACGTGATGGGCCGGGGGATTCCTGCAGCTTCTTTGATGGGACAGCTGCGAAATGCCTTGCGCGCCTTCGCCTACGACAACCTCCCGCCGGCAGAAATACTCCAAAAGCTGCACAGGCTGGTTCAGGCGGATGAGTCCGAATACCTTGCAACGGCGGTGTACGCGACATGGGATCCGGATGATGGGACTCTACGTATGGCAAATGCGGCTCACCCCCCTCCCCTGTTGGTTACAGGAAGTGGCAATAGATTCGTGAAAGAAGCAACGTCGGCCCCCCTCGGCGCCATCCCACACATCACATTCGAGGAGACGGCCTTTGCGCTCATCGAAGGCGACACGCTCATTCTCTATACGGACGGGCTCGTTGAAGATCGCAATACGGCCCTCGACGCCGGGTTGGGGCATCTCATGAAGGCTGTTGAGAGCGGGCCGTCGAACGTGGACCAGTTGAGTGGGTGGATCGTCTCGGAAACGTTGAGAGACCGGGTTACGGATGACGATGTTGCCGTGCTGGTCATCCGTCCCTCGCAGTCGACAACCCGGATCTCGCTGAACGTTCCTGCAGACCCTCGAATGCTCGCGCCGCTACGTTCGACCCTTCGCAGATGGCTAACGCGAAATGGCATCGGCCCCGACGCCACTTACGGCATCCTTCTTGCGTGTGGTGAGGCGTGCGCGAATGCAATCGAACATGGATCCAAGCCCTACACGGGACACTTCCAACTAGAAGCACTGGCAGAAGAGGGTGAGCTAAGAATCGCAGTCAAGGATGAGGGGACCTGGCGTCCCAACCGCCCCACCGAAGGGGGCCGGGGCATTGGGATCATGGAGTCCTTCGCCAAACATCTGGACTTAACCAAGACACCGGAGGGCACGACCGTAACTCTCAGTTGGTCGGATGAGGTATTCCGGTGACCGCCCATGCGCACTTCGACGTGGTTAACACGAAAGACCTGACCACGGTGTCGATCACGGGTGAAGTGGACCTTTCCAATGCTGAAGAAGTAGCCGGAAAGCTCTTCGACACAGTCAAACCGGAGTCGCTTGGCCTCGTGTTGGACATTTCAGAGGTTCGCTACATGGATTCCAGCGGTATCAGTGTCCTGTTCGAGATGAGCAGGACGCTTTCAGCCCGCCGCCAATCAATGTCGCTCGTAGTACCGGAGGCTTCACCCCTGCGACCGCTTATTGATCTAACAAGAATCCAGCTCGCGGTCAACGTGAGCGAGACAGTCGAAGAGGCGAAGGAGGCGGCCACCCGCCCCTAAATGAGTTGCCCCTGCAGCCTTAGAGTCCATATTCCGCCATGCGAGGTCTAACTAAAGAAAACCTAAGGCACCTGTCGGTCATGCTGCGCCGGGGAAAGCGGTCCGCCCCGGCCATCTACGAGAGCATCGGACCGGACAATTTTCTCGCGCCGGCCCCCGGCTGGCTGAACATCGGCTTGTGGGAGTCAGAGCCGAATTTTCAGGATGCAGAGGGCGCCTGCCGGGCCCTGGTTCAAGAACTTTGCGGACCCCTTCCGTCGTCGGCCACTTTGCTCGACGTTGGCAATGGATTGGGGGCACAAGACCCAGTGATCAAGGAAGCACTCCATCCGGTTCAGTTGATTGCCGTCAACATCACTCATAGCCAACTAACCGCCGGCAGAAGCAGACTTGCCGAGGCCAACGCAGAGCCGGTCGTCGCTGATGCCGTCGAGCTCCCGTTCCGGAGTAATGCAGTGAACGGAATCATCAGCGTCGAGGCCGCATTTCACTTCAGCTCACGGCGTGAATTTTTCAGGGAAGCGTTTCGGGTCCTCACTCCGGGCGGAGCCATTTCTCTGTCCGACATCACTGTAGAGAGGCGTCCCACGAATTTGAGGCTGAAACTCATCGCTCTCGCGGAGCTGCGTGTTTGGGGCGTTCGATTCGATGCAGCAGTTCCCGGTGCGACGATATGCAAATGGCTCGAAGAAGCCGGCTTCACAGAAGTACAGCTGAGTTTCGTGACGAAGCGAACGATCGATCCCGCCGTCGAGTTTTTCAGGCAGAAGTTGAATCGTTCCGAAGACGTCCCCGCCATGCACAGATTCGCCGGAAGCCACGTTGTGGAAGGGTGGGCATCATTGCGTGAGGCCGGAGTAATCGAATATGCATTGATCAGCGCGCGAAAGGCTCAATAACCCACCGCCGAGTTGAGTAGCTGCTACACTGTTTGCGGTTGTAGAGGTCGGTTTCAATGAACGCCGCGGAGCTACGAGGCCGTGGCGTTTTTGTTTATCTGGACCCAATCTGCAGCACTTTTCGCCGCATTGCGGCAAAGGAAGGAGGGAACAGATATGCGTGGAACCGTTAAGTGGTTCAGCGATGAGAAAGGCTTCGGCTTCATTTCGCAAGAAGGTGGCGAGGACGTATTCGTCCATCACAGCGGAATCGTTGGCATGGGCTTCAAGTCGCTGTCCGAAGGACAGATCGTCGAATTCGAGGTCAATACGGGCCCTAAGGGCCTGCAGGCAACCAACGTTCGACCGGTCTAAGACCATTCATTGATGAATAAGGGAGCTCCGAAAGGGGCTCCCTTATTTCTTTCCAAATTCGCTCAAAAGCTTTACGGAGACTTGACCTTAGGGCGATACTGCCTGCCTTCATTCTCCGCGTAGGGTCTTCCGCTTGCCAGCGCACCTTCCTCGAGCAGGTCCACATCAAACGGCACCTGCCTGAACTCGATACGAGCGCTCTCGGTCCCAACGTGAAGAACCGCGTACTGCGCGATGGGGTAGATGTAAAAGTCCTCCATCTCGAAATACCGGTTATAGGCCACGCCGGCGCTCCCGGGATTCAGGAAGATAGAGCCGCCCACCTCGCGGGTGTATTGGATATGCGTATGGCCCCCGGCGAGATAGGGGGCCGGTGGATCGCCAAGCACCTCTCGAAATTCCTCATCGGTCAGCTCCGGGAGAAGCACCGCATCAAACGACGAAGGGCACCCGTGGAATGCGAGCAGGCGGCGGCCGCCGCCAAGCTGGATCTCGACCGTCAAGGGAAATCCGCGTATGAAATCGAGGCCGTCTTCCCCCAACTGCTTTCTTGTCCAGTCCCCCACTTGCCGTGTTGGTTCCGCCACCGGCTCATTTGCTTCATCGGTGGCGATCCAGCTGTCGGAGTTGCCCATCACCACCGGGCAGTCGAGCTCGCGTAACATCTCAACAACTTGGCGGGGCTGGGTCCCCCCCTGGACCGCGTCTCCCACGCAGACCAGGCGCTCTATTTCCTGTCGCTTGAAATCCTCGACAACCGCGGCCAGCGCTACCGCGTTCCCATGCATGTCCCCAAAAACTGCAATCATCTCGTCGGCCATGAAACAGGGATTCTAATGAGGGAAGTGAGTGCGACGTGACCGACTTTCCAATCATTGCGTCCGGCAGAGACTCGATCGTCCTCGATATGGGGGACGGCAGAGTCCTTCGCCGTTTCGTGGGCCATGCGGGCGCTGAGGACGACGCCGACATCATGGAGTACGTCCGGGCTTACGGATACCCAGTCCCCGCCGTGCACGATGCGGGAGGGTGCGACCTGATCATGGACAAGATCGAAGGGCCAACCATGTCTGCCGACTTGAGGCGAAGGCCCTGGATGTTGAAGAAGCACGCAAGGGCTTTGGGCCTCCTCCATAAGGAGCTCCACCGAATCCCGGCCCCCACCGAGCTGAAAAACCCAACGGGAAGGGGCGGTTCACTTCTTCATATGGACCTTCACCCTGAAAACGTGATCATGTCGCCAGACGGGCCGGCAGTGATCGATTGGACCAACGCATGCGGAGGGGAAGCCGGCCTGGACGTCGCGATGACGTGGATCATCCTTTCGACCTCCGCGATGCCCGCCAGAGGGCCCAAGCGGACCTTGGAAGCTACGGGAAGAGCCCTCTTCCTTCGGCACTTCCTGAAAGCTGCTGACCCAGAGTCATGGTTGCATCTCGGAGACGCGGCGAGACTTCGCCTAGGTGACGGAAACCTCACAAGTGAAGAAAAGAAAGTCGTAGCGAAAGTCCTCGAACACAAAGAGGTGCAGGCGCTCCGAGATCTGCACGACTAACTGAGGGCCTTACCCACCTTTTCCGCCGCTGCGGACACCTCTGAGTAGGTCTTTTCTTCTTCGGAAAGTGTGGCCTTCAGCAGGTCTGCTGCTTCGCTGAGACCCAGCTTGGTTGCAAGGTCGACCATTGAGCTGTAGGCCTGAATCTCGTACTGCTCGACTTTCTTGGCGGCCGATGCAGCAAATACATCGAGAACTTCTGGGCTGGGGCTTTCATCACTCACGAACTTCGAGAACTCCTCGGTCAGGCCGGTTATTCCTGCACACGGCTCTCGCCTAGGCTTCCGATCGACCAACTCGAAGACCTTCTCCAGCCTGGCTATCTGCTGCTCGGTCATTTTCTTATGCGTTTTGAATCCATCTACCAGCTGCTGGTCCGAGCACTTCGATGCCATGCTTTCCAGAGCAAGCACGAGTTTGTGCTCTGCGTCGTACAGGTCCCGCAACTCGTGTTCGAAGAGATCCTTTGCCGTTTCCATTCAATCCTCCATCCGATCTGTTGTTCCGCCTTTTTGCCCAAACCTGGGATGGAATAACCAAAAGTTCAGAACTCGTTCTAATTCTCAGCCTTATGGAATCGTGAAGGATCTCGGGGCAATCCGTCGAATCCTCTCCAGGTGAATGCCAGGAGGTAGTCGGTGACGGTCTCGCGATCCGGCTTTCCTTCTGCAAGCCACCATCCGACAACCGACTCGACGGCGCCGAGTAACGCATGCGCGTAGATAGGGGCGCCTGTCGGGTCGATGCTTCTTGCGCGCATCACATCGCCGATTGTCGAAGCCAGTCCCTGAACAATCACATTCCTTGCGTCGTGCAGATGCAGCCACACGCTGTGATCGACCTCCGCTGCGGATTGCATCAGAAGGCGGAACCCTTCCGGGTTCTCATCCGCAAACTTCACATACGCGCCCAGTCCGTCATGGAGGCGCTGCCTTGGATCCTCCGATGAGCTCATTGCTTCCCACAGAACCTTGAGGAGCCTCTGCACGTGTTCATCGAGAACGGCGATGAACACCTCGGTCTTGCCGTTGGGAAAGTGGTCGTAAAGGATGGGCTTGGTCACGCCGGCCCGCCTGGCGAGCTCGCCAACCTCAGTCTTCAGGTACCCCCGCTCGCCGAAGAGCTGCCGGCCTGCCGCCAGGAGTCGAAGCCTGCGCTCCTGCCTCGTCAGGCGTGGACGGTCCTTCATCTCGTAACTTACCTCCAGTAGGTTTCGCGAACGGCAAAGCTACTTCAGGTAACTAGTAACACTAGGCCATCAACCGTGTCTTACCTTACGTGACGCATCCACTTTCGAGCCAATCCTCCAAAAAGGAGCTTGTTTCACGCTGGAGTGAACAAGCCTTCGAAAAGGTTTACTCACGGTATATCAAGCCGGTCCACGCATACATTCTTCGCCGCGTTCGCAACCACCACGACGCAGAGGACATCTGCGCGCATGTCTTTGTACAGGCGTTCGACCATCTAGATCAGCAGGACGTGGAGTCACCCAGGCTCGCCTCATGGTTGTTCACAACCGCTCGCAACGCCAGCTCTAACCACTCCAGGAGGCAACGAAAGTTCAAGGCCACGATCTCCCTCGAAGAAATACCAGATGCAGCTGGAGACTCTGACCCTGGCGAGTTGTTTCTCAGCGGCGAGCAGCTGAGAGAGGTGCTCGCCGCCTTGGCACGCCTTCCCGAGGAGCGTCAGCGGGCCTTGATACTTCGCCTCGTCGACCAGCTCCCCTACTCGGAAGTCGCGGAACTGCTCGGTAGAAGCGAAGAGTCCTCGCGCGTCATTACCCACCGAGCGCTCGAGACACTGAAAAGGAATGTTTCATGAGCAACACCTCCACTTCCGGAACTGCGTGGATGTTTCCCGGACAGGGTTCGCAGACAGAGGGAATGCTAAGTGGCCTGTCGGCCGCCCAGCCACTTCTTAAGGAAGCTGTACGCATTCTGGGACCCTCGGCCCAAAGACTCACGGAACCCCGTCAGATGACCTGGTCTACGGACCTTGTTCAAACGGCTGTCTACATAGCCGGAGCCGGAGCCGCCAACGCCCTTAAGTCACGCGGTGTCACCCCCTCCGCGGTCCTCGGCCACAGCCTGGGTGAGGTCTCAGCGCTGGTGGCCGCCGATGTGGTCGATCCGTTGGACGGACTTCGTCTGGTCTTCGAGCGAGGTAAGGCGATGACCATAGCCGGCAAGAAAACCCCGGGAGGCATGGCTGCCGTAATAGGACTCGACTCCGAAGTCGTCGCCGGAATATGCGAATCGATCGGCCAGGTATGGGTGGTCAACTACAACTCGCCGGATCAGCTCGTAATCGCGGGCTCCGAAAAGTCCCTCGCCGCCGCGGCGGAGAAGTGTCTGCATCTGGGGGCCGTCAAAGTCAAACGGCTTGCTGTTCCGGTCGCCGCACACACGCCTTTGATGGAGCCCGCGGTCGAATCGTTTGCCAAGGTTGTAGAACAGGTTGAGTTCAGCCCTCCCGCATGCACCCTTTACTCTGCGGTGCACGCTGCTCCCAATGCGGACCCTGATGAGATCAAGCAGAACATCGTCACGGCCATTACCTCCCCTGTTCGTTTCCACCAGACCGCCGAGTCGGTCATCTCCAGCGGCATAAACAACTTCATTGAAGTTGGGCCTGGACGAGCTCTCACCCGGATTATCGGACGCACGTTTACCGACACAACCGTCACAACAGCCGGCACCGATTCCGATGCTGAACGCATTGCTAACGAACAAACCGATCGCCCACTGGAGGTTGCTAGATGAGCCAGACCATGGCAGACCCTGCCGTCGCCGAAATGGTGACGACCCGCGACCACATGCTTTCCGAAGCAGCAACCATCGATGAGCGGATCGTTGTCGCTCCGTGTGAAGGCAGATTCAGGTTTCTGCCAGCCGAGCACTTCACAGCGGAAGGTGAGTACGTCATCGAAGGACAGGTGATCGGAGTTGTCGTCTCGACAAACGGGAAGGAAGTCGACGTCGTCACCCCATTTTCCGGCTGGGTTATGGATTTCATGATCAAAGACGGATGGCCGGTTGTACCTTCCGAGCCGATCCTTTGGCTTAGGCCTCTTTAGGTGCCAAGAGCAGCAACGATCACTGGCCTCGGGAAGTATCTGCCGAGCCGCGTTGTCTCCAACAAAGAGGTGGCGGCCTCGGCCGGCGTTGACGAAGACTGGATCGAGGTTCGGACTGGAATCCGTGAACGGCGCATGGCTCTTCCCAGTGAATCCTCGGCATCCCTTGGGGTGATTGCCGCGGCCGAGGCACTTGCGTCCTCACCAATCGAAGCCGCCGACCTTGATCTGATCATCGCTGCGACCTGCACACCCGATCACGTCTTCCCATCCACCGCCTCTCTCATCCAGGCAGAAGTCGGTGCAAACGCAGCGGGAGCATTCGACCTCAACGCTGCGTGTTCCGGATTCGTTTACGCGCTGGCCCTGGCTTCAGCTCACATAAACGCTGGACTAGCCAACAACGTAATGGTGGTCGGCACCGAAGTCCTCTCGCGAATAACAAACCCCACCGACCCCGTGACTGCCCCCCTGTTTGGCGATGGCGCGGGTGCTGCCGTTCTCCAGGCAGGTGCGGCGTCGCCCATTAGCTTTGTCCTGGGATCCGACGGCAAAGGTGCAGATCATCTGATCGTTCCCGCCGGAGGATCCCGGCTCCCGGCTTCGGCAAGCACCTTGGACCGTGGACAGCATTTCATTCGAATGTCAGGCAGGGAGGTCTATAGAAGCGCAGTAAGGACGATGACGATGCTCGGCCAGGAGCTCGATGCCGCTGGCTGCGATCTTTTGATCGGACACCAGGCCAACAGCAGGATCCTCGAAGAGTGCGCCACGCAGCTCGGACTTCCTGCGGACAAGGTTTTCATGAACATCGACCACTGCGGTAACACGTCCAGCGCGTCCATCCCAATTGCGATGCACGAAGCTTGGACGGCGGGAAGGCTTAGAGAGGGGAACAAGCTGGTCCTGGTTGCCTTCGGAGCGGGATACAGCTGGGCGGGGGCGTCTCTGACCTGGACGATGCAGGACTCGCAGCAGCCAGCCATCGAAAGCCTGGATCTCGCCGGAGTTTCGTCGTGACCATTCCCGAACAGGCGGCCGCCCTCGTGACCGGCGCAAGCAGAGGCATTGGAGCCGAGTGCGCCAAGGCGCTGGCCAACAAGGGGCTCCCCGTCGCTATCGGTTACCTGAGCGATAAAGACGGAGCACTGGAGACGCAGGCACAGTGTCCCGGCTCCATCGTCGTAAATATCGACGTACGGGACTCCGAAAGCGTGAGCGCAGCCTTCGATGAAGTCGTTCACGAATTGGGACCGGTTCTCATCCTCGTAAACAACGCGGGCATAACGCGCGACCGGGTGCTGATCCGAATGAAGCTTCAAGATTGGGATGACGTCATCAACACTGATCTCACCGGAGTCTTCCGATGCACTCACATCGCCCTTCCGGGGATGCTGGCGGCGCGGTGGGGCCGGGTGGTTTCGACCGGGTCGATCGTAGGAAGCACCGGAAACCCCGGGCAAACCAACTATGCCGCCGCCAAAGCCGGGCTCATCGGATTCTCAAAATCGCTCGCGCGTGAAGTGGGGCGTCACGGCGTAACCGTGAACGTCGTTGCGCCGGGACTTGTCGAGACCGAACTGACGTTGTCACTTTCAGAGGCTGCGAAGGGAGAGATGCTGAAGAAGACATCGACGGGAAGAGCTTCGAGTCCGAGTGAAGTCGCAGAAGCGGTCGGATTCTGTGTCGAGTCTGCAAATCTGACTGGACAGGTAATTCACGTAGATGGAGGCATGAACTAGCGCGGAGAGTCTTGCAGTCAACCAAAAAGGAAAGAAAACAGGAGGAAAACAAAATGGCAAAGGAACAGATTTTCGAAGCGTTGAAAGAGGTACTGAGCGTGAGGCTTCGCGTTCAGGAGGACCTGATCAAGCCAGAAGCGACGCTCGCAGAGGATCTTGGGCTCGACTCAATCGACATGATGACCGCGGTTATGGCCATCGAGGAGAAGTTCGGCATCGAGGTATCCGACTCCGAGGTAGAAACGATCGTGACTTTGAACGACGCTGTTGAGCTCCTTGCTGCAAAGGCGCCTGCCGGTGTCTGACAAAAAACGCATCGCAGTCACCGGCATTGGCCCCGTCACTCCGATTGGAACCGGGGTCGAAGCGTTCTGGGAGTCACTGGAGTCGGGCCGCTCGGGGGTCGGGAAGCTAACGAGGTTCGACTCTTCGGACTTCCCGGTCAAGGTCGCGGCCGAACTCGACTCGTTCGACATCCACGATTACCTGGATCCGCGCAGGGCCAGGCGGCTCGAGAGATTCTCCCAGTACGCCTTTGCGGCGGCGAAGCTCGCTCTCGACGATGCGGGAATGAAGGTTTCAGACCCGGATCCGGCACGAGTTGGGATCGTCGTTGGAACCGGCATCGGGGGCATCGCGCTGTTCGAAGAAGAGCACCGGCTGATGATGGAACGCGGGCCTCGCTTCGTTAGCCCAGAGTTGATCGCAATGATGATTCCTAACGCAGCAGCGGGTGCGCTTGCGATCGAGCTCGGCTTCACCGGCCCGAACGAATGCACCGTGACGGCCTGTGCTTCCAGCGGAAACGCGATTGCCCGTGCCGTCGACCTCATTCGGTCGGGGGCCGCCGACGTGGTCCTTGCAGGTGGAGCGGAAGCTGCAATCACTCCCCTGTCGCTTGCATCCTTCTGCTCGGCCCGCGCGCTCTCGACCCATTTCAACGATGAGCCGGAACGTGCATCGAGGCCGTTCGACTCCGAGCGCGACGGATTCGTCTTCGGCGAGGGTGCCACCATTCTCGTCATGGAGTCCTTCGAGCATGCGCAGGCCAGGGGCGCCACAGTCATCGCCGAAGTGCTGGGGTATGGACTTTCGTCCGATGCGTACCACGTGGTAGCCCCGCACCCTGAGGGGGCCGGAGCTACCGCAGCAATGACGTCGGCCCTGCGTGACTCAGATCTGATGGCTTCAGAGATCGGCTACATCAACGCGCACGGAACCTCGACACCCCTCGGCGACATCTCGGAGACGAAAGCCATCCGAAAGGTCTTCGGAGACACTCCCCCACCGGTCTCGTCTACGAAGTCCATGACCGGCCATCTTCTTGGAGCGGCCGGGTCAACGGAGGTGGCCGCAACAGTGCTCGCCATGAACCATCAGGTGTTGCCCCCGACTATCAACTACGAGACCCCCGACCCCGACTGCGATCTTGATGTCGTGCCCAACCAATCCCGGCCCGGCAAGTTCAACATCGCCCTTTCCAACTCCTTTGGGTTCGGTGGGCATAACGCATCGATAGTCGTCGCGGCCGTTTGATGGGCCGCTTCGAGGGCAAGGTCGTTGCAATCACCGGAGGATCGAAGGGGATCGGCCGGGCAATAGCCCTCCGCCTTTCGTCAGAGGGGGCCTCCATCGCATTCTCCTGGTTCCGAGATGGAAAAGCCGCGGAGAAGATGCAGATCGAGCTGGAGGAGCGGGGAGTGCGGGCCGTCGCAGTTCAGGCGTTTCTGGGTGATGAGGATGCTCCGGCAAGGTTCATCGACTCGGCGCGGGCCGAGCTCGGTGAGCCGTCCATTCTCGTTTCAAATGCCGCCACGGGAGTCCAACGACCGCTCATGAAAATCAAGAAATCCCATTTGGACTGGACGATGGAAACCAATGTCAACGCACTGCTTCGCTTGGTCCAGGCGGGAGCGGCGTGGGAGTCCATCCTTGCCCTCTCCAGCATGGGTTCTTCCCGAGTGATTCCCAACTACGGTGTTGTCGGAGCCTCGAAGAGTGCCATCGAAACCTTGATCCGCTACCTGGCCTTCGAGCTTGCTCCGGGCTGCAGAGCGAACACGATTGTTGCAGGGGCAGTCGACACCGACTCACTTCGGAAGTTCCCGGCGGCAGAAGCCATCCTCTCAGAAGCCAAAGTAAAAACTCCCGCTGGCCGCGTTGTGCAGCCCGAAGACGTCGCGTCGGTTGCCGCTTTCCTTCTCTCTGAGGACGCGAGCATGATCACGGGTCAGACGGTAGTGGTCGACGGCGGTTACTCGCTCGTCAGTTAGCCGTTAACTCTTCAGAAGATTAGCGGCGGTGCTGGGGCCCCCGGCGTGCCGGCCTTCGCCCAGATCGCCGAGATGAGCTGTGCCGCGGCTTGTAAGAGACGACTCTGAAGGCAACCTCGGTTAGAGGGTCCCGCAGGAAAACGCCTAGAGCAATCAAGACCAGGGCCGTAAAGGCCGTGGGCCAGACCGGTACGGGACCCGTGGCCGGCATCGTCCTACCGGCAAGGCGAGCCGGCCGCGTGACGGCGGGGGCGACTACCGTGACGGGTGCAGTCGGGCCACCGGCAACCGGGTAACCGCCCTGGGCAGTGCCTCCGACATTGTTCAGGTACTCGCCGGGAACGCCCGAGACATTTACGTCGAAATGAAGGCTCACGCTCCCGCCACCGGGCACATCAAAAGGTCCGTTCCAAACATGCTGTTGCCCGGTGATTACCGGATCTGCAGTCGTTACCCCCGTGGTGGTTCCAGCCCTGTAGACGAACCCGTCGGGAAGAGCGTCCTCGATGGTGTTCAAAGTCACGGTTTCGCCATTGGGATTCGAGATCGTGATCGTGTATCCGTTGATCGCGCTCGGAGAAGACGTGGCGCTGTCCGCGGTCTTGGTGGCAGGCAGTGCCATCCGGCCGATGGGCGAGAAACGTGTGAGGTGCGAGAAAGTTCGAGTCGCCGAGGGATCGATGCTAGCCGACCAGCTGATACCGGCCCCATTGTCCTGCTCCTGCTCGCACTCACAGGTGTTGGGGAATGCAGTGTGTCCCCCGATCCACTGCCACACCTCGGAGTAGCGAGCCTGGTAGAAGGACGAGCCTGAAGTTAGGGGCACCCACTCCTCGATGCGGCTATCCGGGACGTTATTGGGGTTGACCGAGCATCCGATGGAGTCTTCCGCAGCATTTCGGAAGCCGAACCCAACATCAGACCCGGCCAGGAAGCAGTCTCCCGCTCTGTACATGATCAAGTCGGTGACCGTCGTGGTCGTGTTCTCCATGGCGACGTCGGTACGGTAGACCTCCTGCCCGACAATGTAGCTGTCGGTCTCGGTGATTCGGATTCCCGTCGTTCCGACGTCGACCACAGTCACTACACGGAATGGATTGGCCGCGGTTCCGGCCCCCGTCACACCTGACTGGCTGACGGGGGTGAAGACGGTTCGGGCACCGAGGCTCCCAGTAGCCGTTGAATCCAGGTTCGCGAAGTCCGGTGAGTACAGCTGGTCGGCTATGACGACGAAGGTTCCGCAGTCGGCGGGTTCCGTTCCGGGAGAGTAGAACTGGTGCGTCGAGTCCTGGACGTGGTGAACCTGGCATCCGAGAGAGTTGCCGATGTAAATATGGGACAACGGCCCCGACGATTCGATGATCGCGTGCGGGACGGCAGCGCCGACGAGGGACGGGTTGGCGACTACCAGTAGGAGGGTAACCGCCAGCAGGGCAGCAGTCCTCACGAAGACGGCAGCCGGCAGTTTCTTAACCATTGAATGGATCCCTTCGCTCCCCGGGCTTGGACCGCAGGAGAATACTCGAAAACTCTGCCGACGCGGCGAATTGTCTCGAATTCTCAGTGCTCCGTCAGGTGACGTTGGTGATGTTAGGGCGGATGCAGGGGTTTCGTCAGGCAAGCCGCAGGGAGCCCGCATACCAAAAGGTATGTGGGCGACCGAGAACGCAGCATGGCGGAAGCCTGCGCCGCACCAACGCGGCGAACGTCGCCTGACGGAGCACTAGCCAGCGGCTAACCTGCCTGTATGACAGGTAACCGCAGGGCCAGAAACGACGTCAGGAACGTGGCGATCATCGCCCACGTGGACCATGGGAAAACGACCCTGGTCGACGCGATGCTCCGCCAGTCCGGGGTCTACCGGGAAAACCAGCAAGTTGTCGACAGGGTCATGGATTCCATGGATCAGGAGCGCGAACGAGGCATAACGATCCTTGCCAAGCAGACCGCGGTCCGATTCGACGACATTCAGATAAACATCTGCGACACCCCCGGGCATGCCGATTTCGGAGGAGAGGTGGAGCGAACACTTCTGATGGTGGATTCGGCCCTCCTTCTGGTCGACGCCAGCGAAGGTCCCCTCCCACAGACCCGCTATGTGCTTCGCAAGGCCCTTGCCCGGAACCTGCCCGTCATCCCAGTTATCAACAAGATCGACCGGCCCGACGCGCGCATCTCGGAGGTGCTCAACGAGGTCTACGACCTTCTCATCGACCTCGATGCAAACGAGGCCCAGATCGAGCTGCCGGTTGTCTATACGAATGCGAGGCTGGGGACCGCGACGCTCGACATCGACGCGCCGGGATCCGACCTTCGTCCGCTATTCGAGGTCATCTCGCAGGTGACTCCACCACCTGTCTACGAAGTGGACACCCCTTTTCAGTTTCTCGTGACTAACCTCGCAGCGGACTCCTATGTGGGAAGGCTGGCCGTCGGTCGCGTTTGGAACGGCTCAGCGAAGACCGGCGATACAGTCACAATCTGCAAGCGTGACGGCACTCTCGAGAGCGCGCGCATTACGAAGATGCTTGCTCACACAGGGCTTGCCTACGACGAGATCGAGTCGGTGGGTCCCGGAGACATCTGCTCCATCGCGGGCCTCGGCGACGTAACGATCGGCGAGACGGTAGCCGACGCCGCAGACCCTCGGGCCCTTCCGGTCATGGAGATCGACGAGCCCACCCTGCGCATGACATTCGGAGTCAACACCTCTCCGTTGTCGGGCCGCGAAGGGAAGTTCGTGACCAGCAGGCACCTTCAGGCAAGACTCGACCGCGAAATCCTCGGCAACGTATCGATAAGGGTGATTCCTACCGACTCACCCGAGGTCATCGAAGTTAGGGGAAGAGGTGAGCTTCAGCTCGCGATCCTGATCGAGTCGATGCGACGCGAGGGGTACGAGCTGGAAGTGTCGAAGCCAGAGGTGATTACAAAGACAATCGATGGCAAGTTGCACGAGCCGATGGAGGACGTGGTTTTAGATCTGCCCGAACAGTTTTTTGGGGTGGTAAGTCAGTCCTTGGCACTGCGGAAGGGCAGGCTCACCAACATGGTCAATCACGGAAGTGGCTGGCTGCGAGCGGAGTTTCGCATCCCCGCCCGGGGTCTGATCGGATTCCGATCGGAGATGCTCACAGAAACTCGTGGGACCGCAATCATCCATAGCGTCTTTGCAGGGTATGCCCCGTGGGCCGGAGATGTCACCCACAGGATCACCGGAGTGCTGGTTGCCGACCGGCTGGGGAAAACGACCTCTTACGCTTTGTATGACCTGCAAGAGCGCGGGGAGCTCTTCGTTGGCCCCGGCGTCGAGGTTTACGAGGGGATGATCGTCGGTGAGAACGCCCGAACGGAAGACATGAACGTCAACCCCACTAAAGAGAAGAAAAAGACGAACATTCGAACGCACGCGGCCGACGAAGCTTTGAGACTCGTCCCGTTTCGAATCATGTCCCTCGAGCAGTCCCTCGAGTTCATAGCAGCGGATGAGCTCGTCGAGATAACGCCCCAGAACATTCGACTGAGAAAGAGGGAGCTCGACCAGCGAAAGAGATTAAGAGCTGCTCATCGATCTGGATAGCTGAGCTCTTGCCTGGCTCTGCACCTTCGACCTGACAATGGGCGTCCACCCGAGCAGGATGCCAACCGGCCCCAGTGCCATCCTCGACCACTTGTAAAAGTCGAAGGTGTCGGTGTGCTTGATGATCTTTCCATCCTCGAACTCGAACGCCGACCGGATTCGGTTGTGGACGTTGCGCCCTCCGGGGGGGAATGAGTAGCGAGCCTCCCAGCTTGCCGAACCGGAACTCTCCGTTGTTTCTAGCTCGCCGTACTCAACCTGCAGGTCCGAGCCCGGCCGGCAGAACATCTTCCACATCGCCCCGGCTTCGTCCGCGCTCAGTTTCGGAAATACCGGATCGCTGAAGACGGCGTCGGGGTGATAGCAGCTCGCCATCGCATCCCCGTCCCCCTTTTTGAAGGATGAGAAAAACGTCTCGATCAGGTCCTTGTTTTGCTCAGCCTGTGACATCTTTGAGTACCGAGGTCAGGTGACGTTTATTTTCGGGGGTGGCGAAGTCCAGCATCAGGTCGGACTCACCTATTACTTCATCCACTCTACTGCCCGACCGCACGTAAAAGACCGGACTCGGCACCCCCTCGACGGACGTGACTGCAACGGCCACGCCGTCAGGACGGTCGTAGTCCACAAAGTGCGCAAGAGGGTGGATGCCCTCGTCCACGAGTCCTTGCTTCTTGTCGAAGCCAACGACTCGCGCCAGATACATCTTTTGATTCCACAGTTCCGGCCCCCGTGTGGCCTCGTCCAGAAGGAAGTCGACCAGGTCGGAACCTTTGACTGGAGTGCGCTTAGGGGTCTGTCCGAACTGTCTCTGAGCAATATGCGAGGCAAGGATGCGGGTGCAGTAGCGGAACGCATGCACGGCCGCGCCGCCAGGCCCGCGCATACCCACCGCGCCCTGGGTTATCGACCCCGTGAAGTAGATCCCGGGGACTGACGCACTCTCCCAGTAGGGAGTTTGGCCGGGAAGCCGCCCCCCTGAAAATGTGGCTACTCCAATATCAGGCAGGTCCTGCAGAGGAGCAGATACTCCGGTGGTTGCCACCGCCGCGTCGAAATCGAGAGACAGCTCCCAGTTAGCCATCGAGCCCCTTAGAGATACGCGAAACCCCTCATGCATTTTTTCGATGCGTTCCGTCGATGCATCGAGAATCGTGACCGTCCTCCCGCCGATGGCGTAGTCCTCGAGCGGCTGGGTGTACCTGGCGCGCAAACCCGCGAGGGATCTCTCAACAACGGAGAGCTTTACCTCACTTGGGGACGACAGGACCATGCTCTTGGCCCATGGAAGGAGCCCGTCCGCAACTTCGAAGGCAGAGGTCGCTTTGCCGAGAATGTAGAGACTTTTACCTGCGTAGGTCTTTGGGGGGCCCATCTCGATGTAATGAGGAATGTCTTCTATTCCCGGGATGTTCGGAGGCTTCCACGGCTCGGCAACACCGACTCCGAAAACGGCCACTCTGCAGGAGTAATCACCCTCCGAGGTTTTGATTACGAATCCGTTTTCGTTTCGCTCGGTCCCCTCCCAAGTGCATCCGTACCGGACCTGGATCTTGTTCTTTTCTGCGTATGTCGTTATCGCTTTGTGCATCTCTTCGCGTGATGGGAACTCCGAGGTGCCATCCATGAACTGCCCTACCCCCACCCAGTCGGCGGGGTCGTCGGCCAGGAGGCTGTTCCAATCGAACCACTCGTACTCTCGAGTTCCCTCTTTTACGGGTGCGTACGGCTTGGTCCAGCTGACGAGCCGGTCGAACAAAGGAAATTGGCGGAACATTCCGCCCGGTTCCTCATCCTTGGAGATGACGGCATGTTCGATGCCGTGGCGGCGGAGAAAGTAGCTGGTCTGTAATCCGCCCGGCCCGCTGCCCACAACCACAACCGGATAGTCCCCCGGCGGAAAGGGGCGGTCTACGGGCGCCACTCGAGGGTCTGCCGGAGCCGCCCAGTCTCAACTTTAAGCATCCGAAACATCAGTTCCGGAAACGAGACGAGAAGCTGGTGAAGGTCCGAACCCGGCAGCGTCATGCACCGCAGGAACGTGAGTGAGACCACGTCCGCGGTTGCGGGTTCGTCGAGGAGAACCGCTACTTCTCCAAAGAAGTCTCCGCGTCCAAGCTTCGTCCGCGATACGCCGTCGATTCGCACCTCGGCCTCGCCCTCGACTATCAGGTAAAAGTCGGGATGAGAGAATCCTTGCCTCAGAACTCTTTGTCCCTGAGGAAAAGAGACCTCCTCGCATGTGTGCGCTACCGCCTCGATTTGAGGACGCGAAAGGTCGGCAAAGAGCGCTAGAGACGCGAGCACGTCAGTCAGGTCCTGATCCGCCTTCATTCGCTTCCTTTCTCGAGAACCGAATACCAAAGCTCATCATCCGCGCCGCGCACGAATAGATCGAGCCGGCCCGCGCTCCATGTGCAGGCCACCGACTTAGGATCGACTGGAGCACCCGCGACGGGGTGCCATTTGCCCCACGAGCCGTCGTAAACCAAGTGGCGCAGGACACCATCGCTGCCAATGCCAAAAACGTCTATTTGATTCGCATCAAGGGCGGCCGCCGCCGGATCGCCTCGAAAGTCGCTCCCGTGCGAGTACCACGGATGCCAGGCCTTGCCGTCCCAGTAGGTGCTTCCGAGCTCGCCCGTGCCTTTTACGCCAAATACCTGTACTTCTCCCTTGGTACCCCACGACGCAGCGGATGGACGCGAGCCGAGGTCGCTGGTGAGCGAGCTCCATCCGTCTTCCTGAGGTGACTCAGAGTTCATATATCGCAGCCTAATACGTGGCCTCAGGCGAGAATTGCGCCGTGAGCCAGCGGACGGGAGGATCGACTCTGCGAAAGTTGGCGGAGGCTACTCCCCCATCACGGGATCGGTACGTTGATTTGCTTCGGGCCTTCAGCATCTGCGTAGTTGTTTTGGGCCACTGGCTGATCGCGATTATCTACATCGCCGACGGGAAGGTCACCGGCGAAAACGCGCTCCACGTCGTTCCGGGCCTCTGGCTCGCGACCTGGGTGCTTCAGGTCATGCCGTTGTTTTTCTTCGTCGGCGGGTTTTCGAATCTTGTGACTATCGATGCGACCAAAAGACGCGGTGGGGCGTACGCCGACTTCATTCATGGACGCGTTTTGAGGCTGATGAAGCCAACGGCGGTGATGCTCGCTTTTTGGATACCGATAAGCATCGGCGTTGATTTACTTTCGCGAGTCGGCGACCGGACACTCGAGCTCGCTACCGGGGTTCTCACCCGGCCCCTTTGGTTCATCGGGATCTACCTGATCATGATTGCTCTGGCCCCTCCGATGCTCTCGATGCACAGGCGCTTCGGCTGGAAAGTTCTTGCGGTAATGGTGGGCGGTGCCGCGCTGGTCGACGTACTTGCCATTGGAGTCGGTCTGGACTCGGTCGCTTACGTCAACTTTGCCTTCGTCTGGCTCTTCGTTCATCAGCTCGGATTTTTCTATGCAGACGGAACTCTATTGAGACTCGGACGTCCGGTTCTATGGATCATGGCGGCCGGTGGACTCGTAGCTTTGATCGTCCTGACGACATCGGGAATCTACTCGCCCTCGATGGTTGGCCTGCGCGCCGAGCGCTCCAACACAAACCCTCCGACCATTGTCATCATCGCCCTGACCGTTTGGCAGGCGGGCCTTGCGATGCTTCTGCGGCCCGCGCTTTCCCGTTGGCTCGAAAACATCGGAGTTTGGTCGAAAGTCATCGGCCTCAACGTGGTCATCATGACGATGTTCCTGTGGCATCAGACCGCGATGCTCCTTGCGGTCGCCGTCCTTTATCCGTTGGGGTTTCCGCAGCCCATTGCTGGAACCGCCGAATGGTGGGCGGTCCGTCCGATGTGGGTCGCGGCCCTCGCCGTCTTTCTTGCAGTCCTTGTCGCGATTTGGGGCCGCTTCGAACGCGGGGGCCGGTCGGAGATGGTCAAGTACGGAGGCGGGCATGGACTTGCCCGAAATACTTCTTCCGTAGTTGGGACGACTCTGATCCTTATCGGCATCCTTGGATTCGCCGTCTCGGGCTTCGAGGCTTTCGCCTCACCCAACGGAGATCAGCTTGTATTTCTCGAGGTCAATCCGCTTCAGAACGTCGTCCACTTGATAATCGGGTGGTTGCTGGTTAGAGAGTCGCTCGAGGATCCCGCCGCCGGCGCGATCGCCGGAGCACTTCGCATCATGTCAATAGCCGCCGCAGCCCTGCTGTTTCCGGGAAGGGCCATCGCCTCCGCCCTCGCGCTCGAGATGCCCGGTGTCCTTCTATATCTGTTCCTTGCAGCTGCCTTGCTGGTGGCAGTGGTCCTAAGTGGTCGCAGCCGCTCCCAAGCCGCGGCCGGACTCAGCTGAGGCTTCAGGGAAGAGTAGCTAGAAGGTCGCTTACCCGGCGACGGATGTCATCGCGAATTGCAGCCACCTGGTCTGGGGGGTTGCCTTTTGGGTCATCCAGGTCCCAATCTTCGAGGGGGAGGCGAAGGGCAGGGCAAGCCTCTTGCACGTTGCACCCCATTCCGATGATTCGAAACGCCTCACTGGCAAGTTGCTGATCGAGCAGCCTGCCCGGCCCCCGATCAATCTCGATGCCGGCATCCCTCATTGCAGCGACAACCTCCGGATGCGGTTCGGGGGCCGGATCCGTCCCAGCCGAGGCTACCCGGTAGCGATCCGTTGCCTCCGCTCGAAAAAACGCCTCGGCCATTCGGGACCGCCCGGCATTGTGAACGCAGACGAACAGAATCAGGGGCCGGGAGTCCTTCATCTAATGACCCCTTGTGGCTTTTACGATCGCGGAGAACATTCCGCCCGCCACTTCGTGCGTGGGAGTGACGACCACATCCGAGAAGCCTGCCGCGCGGAGGCCCCTCTCGTATTCGCAGAAGGACAATGCCCCGGCTATACAACCGACGTAGCTGCCGCGCTCCGCCCTTTGTTCGGCAGTCAAGGAGTCTGCTGCAACGATGTCGCTGATTCCGATCCGGCCACCGGGCCGAAGGACACGGTGCATCTCTTCAAACACGCGATTCTTGTCGGTCGACAAGTTGATGACACAGTTGGATATGACCACATCGACCGAGTGGTCGGGCAATGGAATGTCTTCGATATGACCCCTTAGGAACTCCACGTTCGCCGCACCGGCCTCTTGCTGATTGCGGCGGGCCAGCGTCAGCATCTCGTCGGTCATATCGAGTCCGTAAGCGAATCCTTCCGGCCCGACTCTCTTGGCCGAAAGCAAAACGTCGATGCCACCTCCCGATCCAAGGTCGAGAACGACCTCACCCGGATTGAGATCGGCCACGGCCGTTGGGTTCCCGCACCCGAGGCTCGCCAGAACCGCCGCATCGGGCAGGCCCTTCGTTTCACTCGCCTCATACAGAGACGAGCCAAACGATGAATCTCCGCAACACGATGCCTCTGGGCCACAGCAGCTTGATGGGCCGGTTTGATCTATGACGTTCAAAGCGGCGCGTGCATATCCCTGCCTGACTTCCTCCCTGATGTCCTGCGCCATTTCAAATCCCTTTCGTGTCGAAGAGCTTCTTGACTTGGTTGAGTGCCTTCTTGTTGATCGAGTAGTAAGCCCAGGTGCCTCGCTGCTGCCGGGAAAGGAGGCCGGCGGCCACGAGCTTCTTCAAGTGAAAGCTGGTCGTTGGCTGCGAAAGATCCAGGTTGCCGGTGAG
>DATLOJ010000059.1:0-2684 GCA_035536315.1 Actinomycetota bacterium
GAGGGGGTACTCACGGCCCCCGTAACGACGGGCATCGTATTCGGTCTGCTGCTCGGCAAGACACTGGGAATCTCTGCCGGGGCCTGGCTTGCAGTACGCATGAAGTTGGCCGGGCTGCCCGAAGACATCAGGTGGGCTCAGATCATTGGAGCGGCTGCAATCTGTGGCATCGGCTTCACGGTCTCACTATTTATGGCGGGGCTGGTTTTCGACTCCCACCTTCTGACGATGGCGAAGATCGGGATCCTGATCGGCTCTTTGCTCAGCGCTGTCGCTGGATTCGCCATCCTTATGATTTTCAGACGCAGGGCCGAAGCTCCTCAGCCCTGACCTGCCTACCGGCGGCGAGCTATCCACTGGGTGTCGACAAAGTGGGAACCGGAACCGGAGACCATCGCCTCATGAAGTCCGGTGGCTGCTCGCTTCCAACCTTGCCCTTATTGCCTCCATAAAGTCTCTCCGCCGTGTTCCAGCAAACGTCTGCGCGAGCCTTTTCGCTCAGCGCGTCCAGGAAGACGTCGTACCGCTGTAGCTCCGGCCCCAGTCGCCAAAAAGCCCCAACCAGGTCAGACCCGAGGCAGATTCGGTCGCTGAACTTCTCCGTCAATGCGAGCCATTCGGGGGCAGGTTCCCCCTCAGGCGCAACGGCCACGTCGTAGAAGATCCAAGAGAAATCAACACTGACGTTGGGAAACTGATCCAGCATCCTCTCCACCATCAGGTGATAAAAGGGCGCGTTCACCCGTCTGGACATTCCTGCGTGGGCGAGGATGAACCGCGTCTTGGGAAACTCCCTCACCGCCTCCTCGAATTCATACAGATAGACGGGGTGATCGCTTCGGCTCACGGACGTCACGTTGTGATGCACGAGTACAGGCAGGTCGTATTGATCGGCGAACTCGTAGATGGGCCAAAGCGCCCTGTGGTTCGCCCGTGCGGTCTCACCGTAGGTGAGCGCGGTCAGGTCATCGTGGCGCAGAAGTAGCTCACCGATTCCGCTCCACACCTCGGGATACTGCTCGTAGAGTCTCTGTACGTGCCGAATGGCCAGCCGGTCGGTTGGGTTGAAGCCACTGATAAGCGGATAAACGCGGCTTCTCTGCTCCTCCTCCATGGCCCGGACCATCTCGGCCACGATGACGTCGGAGAACCCGTAGTAATAACAACGCGCGTCGTTTGCTAGGTAATAGTCCGGTGGTTCCCGCTCCCACTCAGCCCACAATTTCGTGACCGGCATCCCGAATATCACTGCCTTGTCGATGTTGGCCTGGTCCATGTAGTGAATGAGGGACTCGCCTCCCGGCGTCTCCTGCAGGAAGTTCACGACATGCAGGTGCGCATCGATGATCCGGTACTTGCTGCCCTTGAGCCGGCCGAGAGATCCGGGCTTGGAGGGGTCTCTGGTCCACGTGGGGATGTGGTCATGAGGCACCGCGGATCACCTCCAGCTTTTCCTCGAGAAGGTCCGCCTCGGCGGGTTCCAGCCTTTGCCACAGGTACTGCCAGTCCGCCCGGTTGCCCACCAGTCCTCGCAGCTCCTCGGGTTCGATCGCCTTGATCAACCCGGTCGAGAGTGTTCCTGGGAGCGCTCTCAGCAGGTAAGCCAGGTCCCTTCCATCCCGCACGTACCCTTTGAGCTTGTCGACTCCAACCGCATCGAGAAGGAACTGCTGCGCGTCCGGGGGCAGGTTGGCAAGGACCTCACTGAGCTCCCACGCGTTCTTCATGATGCTTTCCAGGTAATCGGCCCCCAGCTTCCTGAGCAAGATCTCGTCGCACTCCCCATAAACCCACTCGACCACTTCGGCGAGTTGCTCGGCCGTACCGATGAGACTTCGGAGGCCCTCGGTTGACAGCGCCTCGATGATCCTCATCTCGACTTCGGGGTGTGCGAGGGAGGCAAAGGTATCCCGCAGCTGACGAGCGTCACGCAGCGTCTCCGTCAGCGTCGGAGCGAGCGCGTTCACGAGAAATACCTGGTCTTCGGGACCCAGCGACTTGAGCACTGAACGAAAGCTCAATGGATCTTCGATCAGCCTTCCAAGGTGACCTTCCAGCTGTTGCAACACTTCACGGTCGTGGAGTCCGTTGAGGACATCCAGCGCGACTGCCAGCTCTTCTGCGGTTCCAACTTCAGCGGTTTCGCCCCCCACGGAGATCGTGTAACGGGGCAAATCGGAAAGGTTCATGTGCACTCCGCCCTTCTGGTTCTTGGGGGCCGGAATCTAAACCTTTCGGGCAATCACGTGGAAGACGTGCCAGTGCTTGTCGTCGCCCACCGACGTGTGACCGTCCTTGTCCTCCTCCTCGAAATGCAGCACCTCGAAACTGTCGAAGAGTCTCCGCACCGCCGGCTCGTCGAGCAGCGTCAGGCCTCGATCCGACCAACTGTCGTTCACACCGAGAAACTCACCTGCGAATAGACCCCCGGGCCGCACTGAGGCGACTACACGACTCCAGAAAGCTTCAAATTCACCGAGCGGAAGGAAGAACAAGCTGTAGCAGGCCACAACAACGTCGTACGACTCGAGTTTCAGCTCGAGCTCTTGAAATGGCGCACACACAAGGCTGACGGGAGCCCCAGGCGGAAGTTTCGATCGCACCAGGTCGATCGCCTCCTGCGAGATGTCGGTCGCCGTCACTTTCAACCCTCTCGACAAAAGGCGAAGAGTCCCCCGGCCCCC
>DATLOJ010000060.1:0-3433 GCA_035536315.1 Actinomycetota bacterium
CTCCGCACATGTCGGGCAGTACCAGCGAGCCTCCAGGGCCGTCCCGCAGGTGTCGTGCCTTATCGCCTCGGTCTCCGACGTTCGGCCCGACCCCCACTGCGCGAGCAGACGTACGGCCCCCGCAAGCTCTTTTCCGGCTGCGGTCAGCTCATACCTCAGCCGGAGGGGCTTTTCTGAATACGGAGTCGCCCGGACGATCCCATCCTTCTCCAGCTTCTTGAGGCGCGTAGACAGGATGTTCGGCGCAATGCCCTCGACGGTTTCGAGCAGGTCGTTGAATCGCATCTCGCCGTCCATAAGAGCCTCGACGAGGGCAAGGCTCCAGCGGTCACCGACCGCCTCCAGGGCAGCGGAAAGGGGCGTCGTACTCACGGACGCATCGTACTTTCCGGCCCGGCCCCCTCCGGAGAACCAGGCGTCGAATTGCAAAAGCGAGTCATGAGATCTACATTGTAGATAGCAATTTGCAAGTTACTACGGAGGAGGATCGAATGGCCTGGGTCGAGGAGCTCGAAGCGTCGGTTAAAGGAATTGCAGAATCTGTCGGAAAGAGCGTTGTTGCAGTCGGCGGGGGCCGGGGAAGCAGGGGGTCTGGGTTCGTGATCGAAGAGGGAAAGGTCGTCACCAACGCCCACAACCTCTGGGAAGGCCAATCGATCGACGTGACTTTCGGCGATGGCCGGACCGAGAGGGCCGAAGTAGCTGCGGCCGATGTCGACGGCGATCTTGCGGTCCTCACCGTAAAGACCAACGGCTCCCCCGCCCTCAGCATTGGAACATCAACCCCCACCGGAACTCCCGTATTCGCACTGTCGAACCCCTCCGGCCGTGGCCTCAGGGTCACCTTCGGACTCGTATCTGCCCAGGAACAAGCCTTCCACGGCCCCCGCGGCCGCAAGATCGCCGGAGCACTCGAGCACACGGCTCCCTTGCTCCCAGGCTCTTCCGGCGGCCCCCTGGTCAATGCAGCAGGAGAAGTCGTTGGCATCAACACCCACAGGCTGGGCGAGGGGTTCTACCTTTCGATTCCCGCCAACGATGAGCTCAAGGAAAAGCTCGCCAAGCTCTCAAAAGGTGAGACCCCCAAACGTCCTCACCTCGGGGTTGCGCTTGCTCCGCCTCGGGTAGGAAAAGCGTTGCGGCGCGCAGTCGGACTTCCACCGGCTGAAGGCCTGCTGGTCCGTGAGGTCGAGGAGGGTTCACCGGCGGAAGATGCGGGACTCAAAGAGGGCGATTTGCTGATCAAGGCAAACGGATCCGATCTCTCGGACATCGAGTCACTCTTCGACGTCTTGGAGCCCGCGGGAAAAACACTTTCGCTCACGATCCTGCGTGGCTCCGAGGAGATGACCGTTGAAGTGCCACTCCCAAATTAGTTGCGAGTGCAACCAATTGGCCTTATCATTGAGCAACTAACCTGAAGGAAGAGATGGAACAACTCGAGACTCAGACGCTGCCGCTTGTCCCGATGCTCGAGGGCGTCATCCTGCCTCACATGGCGGTGACGGTGTCGATCGAGACCGATGAAGCGCGAGCTGCGATAGATGCTTCGAAGAATTCCGGCGGGCTCGTGATCATGGTGCCTCGCGTCGGCGACGGCTACTCCCCCATGGGTACTGTTGCCAAGGTAGAAGAGAGCGGAGAGTCTGCCGACGGAAACCACGTGGTCCTTATCCGCGGCCTTCACCGAGCAGAGATCGGAACCGGAGTCGCCAAGGGCGACGACGCCTCTTGGGTGGAGGTTCAGCCCAGGCCCGATCCCATGATTCCATCGGGACGAGCAAACGAGCTTGCCGCGGAATACCGCGCGATCGTTGAGAACATCCTCGAGCTGACCGGCGCGTCACGTGTGGCTCAGTTCCTGCGTAGCCTCACCAATCCCGGCGAGATCGCAGACACATGCGGCTACTCCCCGACTCTCTCATTCGAGCAGAAGCTAGAAGTACTCGAGACGCTCGACGTCGAAGAGAGGCTCGAGACTCTGATCGGCTGGGCCCGCTCGACTCTGCAGGACATCACGCTCAAGGACAAGATCCGCGAAGACGTTGCCGAGGGAATGGAGAAGTCGCAACGCGAGTTTCTTCTTCGTCAGCAGCTCGAAGCCATTCGCAAAGAGCTCGGCGAGGAAGACGGCGACGTTGTTTCCGAATATCGCAAGAAGGCCGCCGAAGCCGGCATGCCGGAAGCCGTTCGAAAAGAAGTCGACCGCGAGATCGACCGTCTCGAGCGCACCGGCAGCCAAAGCCCGGAACAGGGTTGGATCCGCAACTACCTCGACTGGATGCTGGAAGTTCCCTGGGACAAAAGGTCCGAGGACCGGTTCGACATCCTGGAGGCCCGCGCGATTCTCGACGCCGACCACACCGGACTCGACGATGTTAAGGATCGCATCATCGAGTTCCTCGCGGTCAAGAAACTGCGCGACGAAAGAGGAATCGAGAGCCCGAACGGACGCGGCTCCGGAGCGATCATCACTCTGGTCGGCCCCCCCGGAGTCGGAAAGACATCCCTTGGTGAATCGGTCGCACGCGCGATGGGGCGCAAGTTCGCACGCGTGTCCCTCGGTGGAATCCACGACGAGGCAGAGATCAGGGGCCACCGCAGGACCTACATCGGATCTATGCCGGGCCGCATAGTGCGCGCTCTCAAGGAGGCCGGTACCAAGAACCCTGTGATCATGCTCGACGAGATCGACAAGATCGGCAGCGACTGGAGAGGAGACCCTTCATCGGCCCTTCTCGAAGTTCTCGACCCGGCACAAAACCACTCGTTCAGGGACCATTACCTCGAGGTCGACCTCGATCTTTCAGAGGTGTTGTTCATCCCGACGGGCAACGTTTCGGAGACGATCCCCGGACCCCTTCTCGACCGGATGGAGGTCGTGAGCATCGACGGCTACACCGAAGAGGAGAAGGTCGCCATCGCTCGCGACCACCTGATTGCACGCCAAGTGCAGCGCAACGGACTGCGCGAGGACGAGGTCGAATTCACAACGGACGCCGTGAGAAAGATCGTCGGAGACCACACCCGCGAGGCCGGTGTCCGGAACCTCGAACGCGAAATCGGAAAAGTGCTCCGCAAGGTCGCAACGAAGGTCGCGTCGGGCGAGCTCACCGCGCCGGTTGAAGTCGGCCCCGATGAGGTCCGCACTTATCTCGGGCGTCCCCGCTTTCACTTCGAAGCGGCCGAACGCACGGACGTGCCGGGTGTTGCGACGGGCCTTGCAGTCACCGGAACCGGTGGCGACGTGCTGTTCGTCGAAGCCACGGTCATGGATGGCGACGAGAAAGGCCTCACGCTCACCGGTCAGCTGGGCGAGGTCATGAAGGAGTCCGGCCACATCGCGCTGTCTTACGTCAGGTCGCACCGTGACGAACTCCAGATCGATCCCGGCTTCGAAAAGCGCCACTTCCACATTCACGTTCCCGCCGGC
>DATLOJ010000061.1:0-35425 GCA_035536315.1 Actinomycetota bacterium
CCCGGACGGCTCCACACGAAGAATTTGGTCCGGCCGGTAGCAACAGATGTAAGCCATTCCGTCGACATCGATCGATACTCCGTCGGGGATGGTTCCGGGTAGCTCCGCAACGACCTGCCTGCTTTGGGGATCATCCAAGGAGATCTTCACCAGGGCAGGGGTGCAGGACTCGAGAATCAACAGACTCTTCTCGTCGAGGTCAAGGCAAGCCCCGTTGGGGAAGTTGGTCGAGACGTCGGTCCAGACCTCGGTCCTCCCCTCTGGATCGATTCGGAAGATGCACCCGTTGTTTCCTTTCCAGGAGCCGGAGTCGGTCACGTACAGGTTTCCCTCCTGATCGAATACCGGCCAGTTGGGATTGACCATGGGCCGCTCGGCGGTACCGCTCGAGTACACGTCGGATTTGCCGGTGGCCGGGTCCACTCGAAGAACTTCCCGGCGCCCGACATCGCAGCAATAAAGAAGGCCGTTCCCGTCCGCGCAGAGTCCAAGAAGGAACCCTCCGGTGGACGCGACCTCCTCGAAGCTTCCTTTGTCTGGATCGACTCGGTAAACCTGGCCCGCCTCGCCACCGGCGTACAGGGTCCCGTCTGCCGTAACCGTCACACCCTCCGGGTGGTCCAGTCCTTCAGCTAATACCGATAGCTTGCTCATGACCTCCCCACGAATGCGCGGTCCGTTGGCACTTGTAAGTTCAATCTTGTATACCCCGCAGACCGTGTCAACCTGGTCAGTAGTTCCGCGCTACAAGCCGATCGAGGTCGGGTGAGCTGTTGATCCCAAACGTTGAGGACTTCCGAAGCTCTCCGATGGTCCACCGTTATGGGGACATCTATAACCGTCCGGGCTTGACGAATTTTCTCGGCACAGTGCAATGCGAGCTCGACCCCACAGCCATAAAGAGTCTGCTATTCCCGCCTCTGTCTGGGTCGGATCAGTCGACCGGCATCCTGTTCATCGACGGCCTTTACCTGCTGGCCTCCGGCTCCCCCATCACATTCACCTGGCTTCCGGATCGCATTGAAAGAGAGATGGAGCACGACGGGCTCCGCATCTTCTCTACGACGGCTTTGCCGGTGGGACGGACCGCTGCGATGGTCCTCCTCCGTATCGAAAATATGACTCAAAAGGAACGTACGATCGAAGTGAAGATCGGCGTTCGCTCCGCGGCCTCCAAGTCGACCGCTCCCTGGACCCTTTCGATCCCGCCCGCCGAATTCGGGCACGAAGTTGCGGTTGGTGATCGCTACGTTTCATTCGTTGCTCCGCATAGCGCAGCAGCATCCGTTCAGGGGTCTCATCCGAAGCCGGATCGGATCGAACCGCACGCTCTTTACTTCGAAGCCGTCATTCCCCCCAAAGGCACCTGGCAGGTTTCTTTCGTCGACGCCCTGGGCGACACCCTCGGCGAGTCTCTCGAGACGTTCGACTCCTTGGTGGCAAGAGTCCCCGAAGAGATCCAACGGACCAGATCAGACTGGAACGCAGAGATCGCCGCCATCTTCACGCCCGACAACGACCGCTTCTCCGGATCTCTTCCCTTGCTCGAGACGTCTGACGAAGACGTCCTTCGTCTCTACCGTATGGGGGCCTTAGGGGTTGTCTACTTCAAGCGCGACAGCCCCCGCTCAGTCGTTGGGCGCGCTTACGACACGTTGATGCCCCGCTACTGGGCCACCGTCACGTACCTGTGGGATTACAGCCTCAGCTCACTCGTTCATGCACTGCTCGATCCGCAAGTGATGAGGAAGTACCTCGAGCGCTGGATGCACCTCGACATCCACAAGCACTACGGAACCGAATGGCTTACCGGCGGGCCGGTGGGCCCCTGGTACTCCGTCAACGACTTTGCGATGAGCAAGATCGCGAACGATTACCTGCGCTGGTCCGGCGACATGGAATTTCTGGATCAGAAGGTCGAGGACCATCTCGTTAGCTACGCGAACAACTGGAAGCAGTTCAGCTCGGCCGGGGGCCTCGCGGATTACGGAGGGATCAACAATCTCCTCGAGTGCGTCAGCACCTACGTTCACGAAGTCGCGAGCCTGAATGCGGCCAATGTCTTCAACCTTCGTTTCGCCGCTGACATTCTCGGCCTGAAGGGTAAATCGCAGGAAGCACAGAAGTTGCGTGTTGACGCCAAAGTCCTCGCCGCGAAGGTTCAGGAGCTGTACGTGGAGGGGGCCGGGTACTGGAATGCTCGCTTCCCCAACGGCACCAAAGTCGAGGTGCGTCACTGCTACGACTTCTTCACCGTCATTAACACAATGGGCGACGACCTCTCGGACTCACAAAAGAAGGAGATGTTCGACTTCTTCATGCGCGAGCTGAGAACCCCGGCCTGGATGCACGCACTGTCTCCCCGCGACCACGACTCGATGTATTCAGGCCGTCCCGACCACCAATGGAATGGTGCGTACACGGCCTGGCCGGCGCAGTCGCTAACCGCTCTGTTCCGCATCGGAGAGGTTGATGCTGCGTTTGATTGGATGAAGGGCCTCGCCAAGACTGCCAACCAGGGTCCCTTTGGCCAAGCTCACTTCGTCGAGCATGTTGTCGGACCTGTTGAAGGTGGAGCGCGTAAGGCTCCATCAGACTTTCCGTGGATTAATGACTGGGCCTGCTCTTCGAACGGAGCCTTCTCGAGCGTGATCATTGAATCCATCTTCGGAGTGGATGCGACACTGGACAAGGGCATCACCGCAAAGCCGGCCTTCGGCCCGATGGACAAAGACTCCCGCCTGGTTAACTTGAAGTACCAGGGACGCATGTACGACGTGGACGCCAAAGGCATCCATCCCCAAAAGTGAACGTCCTCGCGTTCGACCTCGGCGGTACCCGTCTGAAAGGCGGCGTGGTCTCGGTAGAGGACGGACTCGTTGCGATGACCGCAACTGTCGAAATCGAACAAAGCTTTGAGATGGCCCTCGAGGAGTTGGTCTACACCGCACGGATGATCACAGAGTCATACGAATGCTCTTCGGTTGGGTTGTGCGTCCCGGGTTTGGTAAACGAGGAGGGCGTGGTGCTTTCCTTGCCCGGCAAGCTCGAGGGCATAGAAGGGTTCGACCTGAAGGGTTTTCTCCGAAGGGAGCTGAGTCTCGAGCCCTTCGTCGTGAATGATGCCGTTGCTTACGGGAGCGGCGAGGCGGCTTTCGGGGCTGGGCGCGACTACCGCATAGTTGTCGTAATGACGATCGGCACGGGGGTCGGGGTGACCATCCTGGAGAACGGCGTGCCCTTGACCGACGGCGTCTTCGGTGCGGGGATTCTCGGGGGCCAGATTCCGATATCGGAAGCCACCTCCGGCCCGGAGGACACCAGCGGCCGCCCCGACACAATCGAGGCATTTTGCCGGGCGGATCGCATAGTCGACTACTCCGGAACTGCTTTCAAAACGGTACCCGACGTCTTCGAGGCATTTGCGCGCGGCGACTTGGAAGCGGTGAAAGGCGTGGAGACTTATCGAAGCCACCTGGCCCGCGCTCTCGTTGCATTGGCCCACGCGCACACACCCGAGGCCATCGTTATCGGTGGGGGCCCGATGGTGGCCGGCACTCCCCTGCTGGAGGGAGTCGAAGAGACGGTTAACTCGCGGTTGTTCGGGACCTACCGCGTGGTCGTGAGACCCGCCCAGCTCGGTGATAACGCAGCACTGGCGGGACTCGCCAGGATCGGAACCCGTTGATCTACGACAAATACCCGGCGGTCTCAGGCCGCGGCGACTGCGTCACGGGGTGGGAAGCAATTGGCGGAAAGCTTCGTGCGACGGGTGCGCGCGTCATAGTCATTGAGTCCTACACGGGTGTTCGGCAGCAAGACCTTGCCGAACTGGTCCGAGCTATCGGGCCGGATCTCGCCGTTGATGCGGCCGACGCGTTGAAAGCCTCAGTAGAGATCGACACCATGGTCTACCCCGATGTGACCGACGATCCGGTGTTCGGCCGGATCACACAGATGTCCATCAAAGACTTCTTCGAGCTCCGCGCCCTCGACCGACTCAGGTCCGACACATTCGCTGCCCGAGGCACAGTTGTTGTATACGGGACCGGGGCATCCCTTATCGCCCAGGGCGATCTCCTCGTTTACGCCGACATGCCGCGCTGGGAAGGCACGCTCCGTCAGCGAAGCGGTGAGACGTCGAACCTCGGAGCCAAAAACCTCGAGGAGCGGCCCGCCCTCAAGTACAAGCGCGCGTACTTCGTTGACTGGCGCGTTCTCGACCAGATGAAGCAAAGCCTTTATGAGCGAATGGATTTCGTCCTGGACACAACCGACCGATCACAGCCGAAGATGATCGAAGGAACCCAGCTTCGTGAGTCTCTGAACGCAACTGCGACCAGGCCCTTTCGCGTCGTCCCGTATTTCGATCCGGCCCCCTGGGGCGGTGAATGGATGCGAAGAGTGTGCGAACTTTCACCCGAGCCTCCCAACTACGGTTGGTGCTTCGACTGCGTGCCGGAAGAGAACTCCCTCCTCATCGACTTCGGCGGCACACGCTTTGAAACCCCAGCGCTCAACCTGGTCTTTCGCGAACCCGCCAGGCTGCTGGGCGACCGTGCTTACGAGAAGTTCGGGGCTGAGTTTCCCATTCGCTTCGACTTTCTCGACACGATGGGGGGCGGCAACCTCTCGATGCAGGTTCACCCGCTTACCGAGTACATCAGGGACAAGTTTGGAATGCAGTACACGCAAGACGAGTCGTACTACCTGATGGACGCGGGACCGGACGCCAGCGTCTACCTGGGAGTGAAGGAGGGCATCGATCCGGCGGGGATGATCGCCGACTTAAAAAGAGCGGAAGGTGGCGACTTTCGCTTTCCCGACGAGAAGTACGTAAACAAGTGGCCGGCACGCCGGCACGATCACTTCCTCATCCCTGCCGGTACCGTTCACTGCTCTGGTGCCAACTCAATGGTGCTGGAAATAAGCGCCACCCCCTACATCTTCACCTTCAAACTATGGGACTGGGACCGGCTGGGGCTCGACGGCAGGCCGCGCCCGGTGCACGTCGACCACGGCGCCAACAACATCCAGTGGGACCGAGACACAGACTGGGTCAAACGCGAGCTGATCAATCGCTCCGAAAAGATCGCCGAAGGTGACGGGTGGACTGAAGAAAAGACAGGACTTCACGAAAAGGAGCCGATCGAGACGCGCCGGCATTGGTTCACGAAGATCTGCCCGCACGATGGAGCGGGCGGTGTCAACGTTCTGAACCTCGTGGAGGGTGAAGAAGTTTTAGTCGAGTCTCCCGATCGGGCTTTCGACCCATTCATCGTTCATTACGCAGAGACCTTCATAGTCCCCGCCGCCGCCGGGCCTTACTCGATTCGCCCGCACGGCCCCGGCGAGGGCAAGACCTGCGGCACGATCAAAGCCTCGATCCGCTAACCGGCACCAGCCAAGACGATCTGGCAGCGCGTTAGCGGGCCCGCGCTCCCAGCCTTGCCACCTTCGTCTTGCCCGGCTTCGATGCTGCCGCAGAGTTGCTGACTTTTGCCGTCTTCACGGATTTGGGCTTCTTCCTGCCGTTCGACGATGTTCCGGCCTTTCCTGCAGGGCCGTTCCTCTGGGCACGTGCTGAGGCGGCAGCGAGTGCGTCCTTGAGAAACCTTCCGGTGTAGGAATTCGCAGCCTTGGCAACGTGTTCGGGGGTCCCCTCGACAACGACCTCTCCTCCGAGGTCTCCACCTTCCGGCCCCAGATCGATGATCCAGTCCGCGGTCTTGATCACGTCGAGGTTGTGCTCGATGACAATGACGGTGTTCCCCTTCGAGACGAGTCCGTGAAGCACGGTCAGAAGTTTTGAGATGTCCTCGAAGTGAAGGCCCGTCGTGGGCTCGTCGAGAATGTACAAAGTTCTTCCTGTCGCCCGCTTCGCCAGCTCGCTTGCCAGCTTCACGCGTTGCGCCTCTCCTCCGGAGAGAGTGGGGGCCGGCTGGCCGAGGCGGACGTACCCGAGCCCAACGTCGTTCAGCGTTTGCAGATGGCGCGCGATCTGCGGAATCGGCCGGAAAAAGTCCAGCGCTTCCTCCACGCTCATCTCGAGGACTTCCGAGACCGTCTTGCCCTTGTAATGAACATCGAGCGTCTCTCTGTTGTACCGGCGGCCTTTGCAGACCTCACACGTCACGTACATGTCGGGAAGGAAGTACATCTCGATCTTTATCTGTCCATCTCCCGAACAGTTCTCACATCGCCCGCCTTTCACGTTGAACGAGAACCGGCCCGGCTTGTAACCCCTGACCCTGGCCTCCTCGGTCTGCGAGAACAGCATCCGGATGTGATCGAACACACCGGTGTAGGTCGCTGGGTTAGACCGGGGGGTGCGGCCGATGGGCGACTGGTCGATGTCGATTACCTTGTCGACGTGGTCGAGGCCCTCGATCTTGCGATGTTTGCCGGGCAGGCTGCGCGCATCCCTGAAAAGGCTGCGATGCACGGCCCTGTAGAGGATCTCGTTGACAAGTGTCGACTTCCCAGAGCCGGACACGCCCGTGACACAGGTGAAGACTCCGAGCGGAAAGCCAACGTCGATGCCTTTGAGGTTGTGCTCTCTGGCCCCCCTCACCGTGATCCAGCGAGCTTCGGGGATTCGTCTTACAGGTGGAATCTCAATGCGCTTCCGGCCGGAAAGGTACGCGCCCGTTAGGGACTCTCGCTCCTTCTTCAAACCGGCGAAGGGGCCTGAATAGACGATACGGCCCCCGTGCTCTCCGGCCCCCGGCCCGATATCGACGACATGGTCGGCTACCGAGATCGTCTCCTCATCGTGCTCGACGACGATCAGGGTGTTGCCGAGGTCGCGCAGCTTGACAAGGGTCTCGATCAGCCTTCGGTTGTCCCGCTGATGGAGGCCGATGGACGGCTCGTCGAGAACGTACAAAACACCGACAAGGGCGCTGCCTATCTGCGTTGCAAGGCGGATCCTTTGGGCCTCTCCCCCGGCCAGGGTTGCGGCTCCTCTTTCGATCGTCAGGTAATCGAGCCCGACGTCGATGAGGAAACCCAGTCTCGATTTGACCTCCTTCAGGACTCTGTCGGCAATGGCGTGCTCTCGCGGAGTCAGATCGAGGGAGTGGATGAATTTCGCAGAATCAGCCACGGACCTGCGACAGAGCTCGAAGATGTTCTGGCCCCCAATCGTTACGGCCAGACTTTCGGGCTTCAGCCTCCCTCCCTTACATGCCGGGCAGGGAACCTGCCGAAAGAATTGCTCGATCCTCTCGCGCATGAATTCTGATTCGGTTTCCTGATGCCTTCTCTCGAGCCAAGGAATCACTCCCTCGAAGACTGAGTGGTACTGCCTCAGCCGGCCGTACTTGTTCTTGTACTTGACGAAGATCTGCCGGTCGCCAGTCCCGTAAAGGACCGCTTCGCGCTGATCGTCGGTCAGGTCCTCCCAGGGCTTATCGATGGAGAATTTGAACTCGTTCCCAACCGCGGTGAGGATTCGGTTGAAGTATTCGAGAGCGGCCCCCGTCCCCCAAGGACGAAGCACCCCCTCCGCCAGGGAAAGCTCGGGATCGGAAACGATCAGGTCTGCATCGACCTCGAGGTGCGTTCCAATCCCGTCGCATCGGGGGCATGCGCCGTAGGGGGTGTTGAATGAGAAGTTGCGCGGAGCCAGCTCGTCGAACGAGATACCGCAGTCAAGGCACGCGGCATGCTCCGAAAAGGAGAGAGTTTCGTTGCCGTCTACCAACTCGATCGATGCAATCCCCTCCGCAAGCTTCAGAGCCGTCTCGATTGAGTCGGTGAGCCTTCTGGCCACACCCTCTTTGATAACCAGCCGGTCGACGACGATGTCAATGTCGTGCTTGTAATAGCGATCGAGGCGAGTCCCCTCGGAGAGGTCGATAACCTTGCCGTCTACCTTTGCCCTTGAGAACCCCTTGCGCGCGTACTCCTCGAGCAGGGTTTCATACTCCCCCTTCTTCCCGCGGATGACCGGCGCGAGGACCTGAAACTTGGTGCCATCTTTCAACTGCAGCACCTGATCGACAATCTGCTCCGGCGTCTGCCGGGCTATGGGCTTTCCGCACTTGGGGCAGTGAGGCTTACCGATTCGCGCAAACAGCAGCCGGAGATAGTCGTAGATCTCGGTGATGGTGCCGACCGTCGATCGTGGGTTTCGGGACGCCGACTTTTGATCGATTGAGATGGCGGGCGACAAGCCCTCGATGAAATCCACCTCCGGCTTCTGCATCTGCCCCAGGAACTGACGGGCGTAAGAGGAGAGGCTTTCGACATACCTGCGCTGCCCCTCGGCGTAGATCGTGTCGAATGCGAGGGAGGACTTCCCGGACCCTGAAATCCCCGTGAAAACAATCAGAGAATCACGAGGAAGCTCCAGGCTCACATCCTTCAGGTTGTGTTCCCGGGCACCCCGGACGACGATCGTCTGCGCGCTTGAAGGGGATTTTGCAGGAGTCATGGGTGGGCCATTGTGCCACGGCCCGGCGTATGCACCCGAAGTGGGAAAATCATTGCGATGAGCTCCTCCCTGATTGCAGCCGTTGTCGGAACCCTCCTTATCGCGGGGGGCTTTGGCGCGTCACGGTTCACGCGGTGGATATCCAAGCAGGGAGACCGCAAGATCGTTTTGATCGCTGCCGTGACTGCCTGGTTCACGCTGTTCGGGATGACTCCATTCTTCGCGTTCGCCGTTCTAGTGGGCAAGGCTTCGGCAAACTCGGTACCCCCCATCGCAACCTTCATCCTGAATCTGGTGCCGTTCGCTCTAGTCGCCGCGCCGTTTGTTGGCTTTGTTCAGGGAATGAGGTTGACCAAACCGTGGAAGAAATCTGCTAGTAGCAGGGACCCTGTCTGAAGCGAGGCTCTTCCTTGGGCCATCGGCCGAGCCGATAGCGCAATCCCAGGTCTACGAAACAAACCGCACCCACTTGACTGGGTTCTATCGCGCTTTGGGCGGCGGCGTCATACCAGAACATTCCGGCATCCCCGATCATCGTGTGCTTCCCACCCTCGAAGCCGACGCGCGCTTGGTAGTAGGGAGCAAGGCCCGCTCCTGGGTTCGGGAAGCGGGTCTTTTGAAGCGCGGCGGCAAAGGTTTCCGGAGTGAGATTCGGTCCCGCCATCTGGATTCCCGAGGCCAAGAGCAACAGGGATGCATACCGGGCAGACAGGTGGTAATAAGAACCCTCGCCCGGGTTGTATGAGGAGTTGACTTCCTTGAGGGCCCAGTACCACGGCATGTCTTCGCGCAGAAGATGTTTGTTGCCGAAGGTCAGGCCGATTATCGAGCGCGACTGATCCGGTGGAGAAGTCCTGTGGCAGTTGTCGACGTCATTGTTTATGTACGTCGATAGGAGCCACTCCGGGAAATATCCCTGCCCGGAGGATGCAGGCATCATGTGGTCCCTCACGTCGTTGCACTGGCAGAGGCAGATGATTGAGGTAACCCCCTCGCCACTCATCTGGATCATCAGGTTCCCTGCGTTGCGTCCCGTGTCCGCGCTGGGGTTGTCCTCGAGCTTTACCTTCAGCGTCACGCCACACCGGTCGAGTCCGTCCTCGAGAGGTGAGATATCCGGTGTGTTTCCATCGGTTGTTCGCTGATAAATGAGACCGAAAACCCTTTCGGTCTCGAGCTGCTCTTTGGCCCCCGCAAACCTGGGCGGCTTCTTGGCCAGACCGTTGCAGACGAACTCCGCGTAATTGCGAAGCATCGTGTCCATGCCCGGCAGCACCGCCCACTGGTAGGGCGCGAACTCCTTCAGTCGCTCCTCGGTCAACTGACCGCCGGCTCCGTGGGCAACGCTCAAAATCTTCCGGCGTGCGAGCTCGTCGTAGTAATGGTGTTCCTGCCCCCACCGCAGACCCGTCGACAGAGAGGCGAAGGCGCCTATCTCCTGATCGACCTGCTGTGCGTCGGCATGCTCTTGCTCAATGTTTGGGTGGGACGAGATATTTCCCCTCGGCGTGTACTCCTTTAGGACAATCTTTCTTCCGTAGAGCTCGTACCGCTTGTTGACGTGGTTCGCCAAATCGCGAATTGCCCCCAGGTCCTCGAAAAACACGAAGGGAAGCGCCACGATGATCTCGTTGGCGGTGACCCCCCTTGACGTCTCTCCCCCGTTTTCTCCCGACCAGTACGGCACGCAAGGTGGCGACTGGGGGTCCTCGGTCTGACGCGGGGGATCCCCGACGCACCTGCGCACACGAGGAACATCGATCGCTTCCTCTTCCTCGGTGGCGAATGCAGGGTTCTCTCCCCCCTCACCCCTGGGGTCACCCGGTCCCCCGGCTTCTCCGAACGACTGCTCGTTGGGGGCCTCGCGGATTTGCTCCTGCGCTTGCGGAGCAAACTCCGCAATCGTCGGAGGAGGCGGCTCCCTCTTTGAGATCGTGAAAGCCGCAATCAGAACTACGATTGCCACGGCGAGGGCCGTGTTCACATATGCGGCACTTCTGGGACTCTTTTTAGCAGCGATTCGATTTGCTTGAGCCACTCATAACCCCCCAAAGCGCGCCGGCGGAGCGGCTTAGTATAGGAGCCTCCGATGCCTTTCAGATCGATCGCCGCGTCCCCGTGGCCCGAGGCAGACCTGGCATTCCGGCAAGATCCGCGGTGGCTCGGGTCCGACGGCATTGGGTCGGTCACCATAGGTGACGCAAACATATGGCTCTTCGGCGACACGTTCGTCGGTGGGCCGAACCCGACAGACCGAACCGGCGCCTCAATGATTTCGAATTCGGTCGCGGTGCAACATGGCGCTGCCCTCGCCCACGATTCGCTCGAATTCCATTGGAGGAACGGCCCTGCCGCGGTTTTCGAAAGGCCGGGCGAACCCGGGTGGCTTTGGCCGGGGGGAACTCTGTTCACGGACAACACCCTTTACGTGTTCTGCATGAAGGTCGTGACCACCCGGCCCGAGCTTTCAATGCTCGAGGCCTGGGAGGCAGAGGGCTCACTCGGATTCTTCGAGGTCGTCGGCACTTCCATTGCAGTCGTCGCGGATCCCCAGCAGCCGCCATCCTCCTGGGATCCGGATTACTTCGACTTGAGGGCCCCGGACGGCTACTTCGTCGGCTCCGCCAACGTTTACGACAAAGGCTTGGTGTATTCATTCGGATGGAGGGGTTTGCCCACGCGTCGTGAGGCAATCCTGGCCCGGTGGTCTTTGGCGGAGTCATTTTCCGGCAAAGTCGAGTGGTTCGAGGGATCCGGGTGGACCTCAGATCCCCTTGACGCGGCTTCACTTTTCGAAGGAGTCGCCACCGAGTACACGATTCATCGAGCAGTTGATTTCGCCGGCCTTCTGGATGACGCCGGCCCCGCCATGAGTTTCGTTCATCTTCAAGCGGGACCAATCGGAACAAATCGACTCGAGCTGCGGGCGGCCCCCGAGCTTTGGGGGCCGTGGACCGAGCCACTCGCGGTCGATAACCCAGCCGCGCCCACCGCGCCGGGCACATTTGCCTATACGGCCCGCGCTCACCCCCAGGTCAGGACCAACGGGGTGGCCGTTTCCTTTTGCACTATCGGCTCAGGGGCGCAGCAAACGATCGAAAGCGAGGAGCTTTACTACCCCCGCTTCTTGAGGCTGTCTACAATTTGAGCAGCATTCCGCCCTTTGCGCGCTGCAAATGCATCCCCTGCGGCAGCACCTACACCGGGCAGCAAAACGAGAATCGGCATCACAAAGCCCGGGGCTACAGCCGCGATCCCGGCGGCTGCTATTAGCCCTGCAGCAGAGAGCACCATGGAGATGGCTGTTGACGGGTTCGCGATTCCGCTGCGAACGAGTCTCTGTGCGGCCCACAACCCGGCTCGAATCCCGCCAACACCTCCCACGACCACGAAGGTGAACATGATCGGTACCAGCGCAGCGTAGGCTCCCGAGTCGGCGTTTATCGCCGAGGTGACCAGGCCGCCAATCACCGCTCCCAGGGTCAGGCCGGCCATAACCATGGCCGACACGATCAGCGTGATCACCATGAACCTGCCGCGGTCTCGTTCGCTCAAACTTGCAGGAGCCCCGTTGGCCGTTGGATCAGACAAGCGCTTTCAACTCTCTCTTTAAGTCGTTGATCTCGTCCCTTAGGCGAGCGGCGTACTCGAACCTCAGGTCTTTCGCAGCTTCGTGCATCTCCTCCTCCAACGACTGCACAAGCCTGCCGAGCTCATCCTTCGGAAGAGAAAGAAACTCTCGCTCGCGTTCCCTGCGCTTGCGGCTCTTTCCCTTGGGCATGGGGGCCGTATCCGATGCAGCGGTCAGCAGAATGTCGGAGATGTTCTTGCGGATCGTCTGGGGGTCGATGCCGTGCTGGAAGTTGTAGGCGATCTGAATCTCACGTCTTCGTGTCGCCTCAGATATTGCGCGGCGCATGGACTCGGTTACCTGGTCCGCGTACATGATCACTTGCCCGTCTACGTTTCGAGCCGCCCTACCCATCGTTTGAATCAGAGAAGTCTCCGAGCGGAGGAACCCTTCCTTGTCCGCATCGAGTATCGCGACCAGTGAGACCTCCGGAAGGTCCAGCCCTTCTCGCAGGAGGTTGATTCCCACCAGCACGTCGAACTCACCCAATCGCAAGTCTCTGAGGATTTCGATCCGCTGGATCGTGTCGATGTCGGAGTGCAGATATCTCACCCTGACTCCCGACTCGAGTAAGTAATCGGTGAGGTCCTCGGACATCTTCTTTGTGAGAGTGGTCACGAGAACGCGCTGCTCCTTCTCGACTCGCATCTGGATCTCGGCCATCAGGTCGTCGATCTGACCCTTGGTCGGCTTGACAATGACTTCGGGATCGACAAGGCCGGTGGGGCGAACGATCTGCTCGACCACTTTCTTCGAGACCTTCAGCTCGTAAGGGCTCGGCGTTGCAGACATGAAAACCATGTCCCCGACTTTGTCGATGAACTCGTCGAACCTGAGTGGTCTGTTATCGATTGCCGACGGAAGCCGAAAGCCGTGCTCAACCAGTACCTCTTTGCGGCTCCGGTCGCCTTCGTACATCGCGTGGAGTTGAGGAACCGTAACGTGAGACTCATCGAGGATTACGAGAAAATCCTCGGGGAAGTAGTCGAGGAGGGTGTTGGGAGGACTCCCGGGCACCCTTCCGTCGATGTGGCGTGAGTAGTTTTCGATGCCGTTGCAAAAGCCGACCTGCTCCATCATCTCGATGTCGTACTCGGTCCGCATTCGCAGTCGCTGAGCTTCCAACAGTTTGTTTTGAGATTCGAGCTCGCCGAGGCGATCCTCGAGCTCTTGCTTGATTCCGACAAGAGCCCTTTGCATACGCAGGTTCGATGCCACGTAGTGCGACGCGGGAAAGATCGTGATGGTCTCGACCGGGCCGAGAAACTCGCCGGTCAGTGGGTCCAGGCGTACCAGGCGTTCGATCGTGTCGCCGAAGAGCTCCACACGAAGGGCCGTCTCCTCGTACGCGGGGAAGATGTCAATCGTGTCGCCCCTTACCCGGAACTTGCCGCGGGTGAAGCTCACCTCATTTCGCTCGTAGGCGATGTCGACGAGCCTTCGCAAAATCTTCTCCTGCGATTGTTCCTCTCCTTCGCTCAGGCGAAGCAATTGCGTCTCGTACTCCTCCGGCGACCCAAGACCGTAGATACACGAGACACTGGCGACGATGATCACGTCACGCCGCGACAACAGAGCTGCAGTGGCAGAGTGGCGGAGCCTGTCGATCTCGTCGTTGATCGACGAGTCCTTTTCGATGTAGGTGTCGCTCGATGCTATGTAAGCCTCCGGCTGGTAGTAGTCGTAATACGAGACGAAGTACTCGACTGCGTTGTTAGGAAAGAACTCCCGGAACTCGTTCGTCAGCTGCGCAGCCAGGCTTTTGTTGGGAGCTATCACGAGGGTGGGCCTGCGGACCTTCTCGACGACACTTGCCATCGTGAAGCTCTTTCCGGACCCGGTTATGCCCAGAAGAGTCTGCCTGTCGAGGCCTTGCCTCAGTCCTTCTGCAAGCGACTCGATTGCTTCGGGCTGGTCACCGCTGGCAGCAAAGTCCGAAACAAGTTTGAAGTCAGACATTGCCGGCGCCTCCATGCGAGCCCGAGAGGATTGGGAGAAGCTCGTCCAGCCTCGTGATCCGAATTCCGGAAAAGTCCGGGTGCCTACCCTTTCTGTCGATGAGTACTCCCGTCATGCCAACTGCTTCGGCCCCCTGGGCATCGATGCGCGGGTGGTCGCCCACATACATCGAGTCTTCAGCTGCCATCCCCGAACGTTCCAGAGCGATGTTGAAAATTCTCGGATCGGGCTTCTCGATGCCTTCCTTGCCGGAGATCACCATCATGTCGAACAGGTGGGCGACCTCCATCTCGATCAGCATCCCCTCGAGCCAGTCCTCGAAGTTGGAGATGAGTCCCAGCATCAAGCCCATCTCTCTCACCCGGGTGAGGGCCGGGATCGAGTCCGGAAACAAACGGTAGGACTCGTACCGAGTGAACCGGTCGTACAGAGCCTCCGCCAGAGCTTTGTCGGGGTCGGCTATCTCGAGATGATCGAAGACAACTGCATAGACCGTGCCCCAGAATCGCTGCGAGACCTCCCTGGAGGTGGACCACGCGGTCTCCCCGAGCTTGTCGAGGACCTCGATGTAGTTCGGGGCTACCAGCGACAGCGCTCCCTCAACTTCCTGGGGGCTGATCGTGTGGCCCTGCTCGGCAGCCACCTCGGCGAATATCTCGTGGAACGAGGGGTGCGGAGAAAGAAGAGTCTCCCCCGCATCAAAAAAGACAGCCTTGTACTTCATTGTGCTTGCTCCTTCAGGTGACGTTGGCGATGTTAGGGCGGATGCAGGGTTTCGTCAGGCAAGGCCGCAGGGAGTCCGCATACCTGCGTATGCGGGCGACTGAGAACGCAGCATGGCGGAAGCCTGCGCCGCAATAACCCGGCGGACGTTGCCTGAAGGTGCAACCGTATCTGGGAACGGTGACATTTCATTCCGCCACCGTGTGTGTCTGCCCCCCACGTTGGGTAACAAATATTTGTGATCCTCATTTTGATGTTGCTGCCGGCGGGTTGGTTCGTTCTCCTGTTTCTTCTGGGCTGGCTCGAAGAGCGCACCCTGGCTCCCGATGAGCGAGCCGCCACAATCAACTCATTCCTGATGAACGACGAGCCCGAAAAGATAGAGCAGGAGGTGGCAGCTCTTCTGTCCCGGGCGGCGCCAAGAGCGCCACACTCCGCCTAGTGGCCCACTAGCGGCCATCCGATTTCGCCGCGCCGGTCAGCTCATTCCAGAGAAGGTCGACTGAATCCTCGAGATCCTCGAGGCTGCCTCGGTTATCGATGATGTAGTCGGCTACTGCCAGCTTTTTTTCGATGGGGGCCTGGGCTGCGATTCGCAGGGCGGCATCCTGACTCGTCATGCCCCGGTCCCTGGCGAGACGGTCCAACTGAACGTCGGGATCCGCTGCGACGACAACCAGCGCATCGAGCCCAAGAGCCCTTCCCCTGTCCGGGAGGGTCTCGACCAGCAGAGCCGCGTCGACGACGACCATTTCGTGAGTGCCGGCCAGGACCTCTATTTGATCGACTATCTGCGCGTAGATCAAAGGGTGCGTGATGGCCTGAAGGCCTAGCCTCGCCTCGTCGTCGCTGAAAACTCTTGCACCGAGCTTCCGCCTGTCTATCTCGCCGTTATCCGCAAGGATCTCCGGGCCGAAGCGTGCAACGATCGCGTCGAACCCCTCGCCGCCGGGGCGGCGCACCTCTTCGGCGATCACGTCCGCGTCGATTACCGCTGCACCCCGCTCTCGGAGCAAGCGCGCAACCGTCGACTTGCCCGAGGCGATGCCTCCGGTCAATCCGATGAGAACCAAGGTCTGAGGCGGTAGTGCGGCGCTAGGTTCGGTCCTTCTTCATCTCCTCGACGATGGACTCCAGAGATTCCTCGCTCGCAACAGGCGCTGTGTCGAGAAGCTCGCCTTCGAGCTCTGGGACCTCGTCGGCCGCCTTTGCCTCGGGCTCGGATGCCGGGATCTCCGCGGCAATCTCTTCTTCCGCACCAACGGATGCTGCCGGCGCCGCTATCTCTGTCTCCGCCGCGGCGGGAGCTTCGGCCGGAACTTCGTCGGAAGGCATGGAAGTGGCCTCTGCGTCAGGCGTTTCCGTAGCTGCGTCCTGTTCGCGCTCGAAGTCTGCTCCTTCTGCGGATCCGGGGGCCTCGGCTTCCTCTTTCTTGATTTCCCCTTCCCCAAGGCTCGGCGCGTAAATTGCTACAGCACCAGGAAGCGCCTGCTTCAAAGAAAGGCTGATCCGGCGCCGCTCGAGGTCGACGTCGATGATCTTGACCTCGGCCTCCTCGTCCAGCTGAACGACCTGGTCGGGAAGTTCGATGTGTCCCTCCGAGAGTTCCGATATGTGTACGAGGCCCTCTATTCCGTCGGCGACTTGCACGAATGCGCCGAACGGGACGAGCTTGGTGACCTTCCCTTTGACGACATCGCCGGCTGAGTGACTGCGGGCAAACGCCTGCCACGGGTCTTCCTGAGTGTTCTTGAGCGAAAGGGAGACTCGGTCACGTTCGAGCTCGACGTTCAGAACTTCGACTTCGATCTCCTCGCCAACTTGCACCACTTCAGTCGGGTGATCGACGTGCTTCCAAGAAAGCTCGGAAACGTGGATGAGCCCATCGACTCCTCCGAGGTCGACGAATGCACCGAAGTTCACGATCGAAGAAACGACTCCGGTTCTCTTCTCGCCAGGCTTCAGATTCTCGAGGAACTCCTTGCGCTGCTCTGAGTGGGTCTCCTCGAGGAATGCTCTTCTTGAGAGAACGACGTTGTTACGGTTCTTGTCGAGCTCGATGATCTTGCACTCGATCTCCTTGCCGACAAAGCTCTGGAGATCGCGTACGCGTCGCAGGTCAACCAGAGACGCCGGCAGGAATCCGCGGAGGCCGATGTCGACGATGAGTCCACCTTTGACTTGCTCGATGACGGTTCCGTTGACGACGCCACCGGCCCGTTTGATGTCTTCGATCCGACCCCATGCGCGCTCGTAGCTCGCACGCTTCTTAGAAAGGATGAGCCTTCCTTCTTTGTCTTCCTTCTGAAGGACAAGGGCTTCGATCTGCTCGCCAATCTTTACGATTTCGCTCGGGTCAACGTCGTTTCTAATCGAAAGCTCGCGGGCCGGAATGACGCCCTCGGACTTGTAGCCGATGTCAACGAGGACCTCTTCCTTGTCTATTTTCACGATCGTGCCGGAGACCAGGTCTCCGTCTGAGAACGGCTTGATGGTGGCGTCGATCGCCGCCATTAGCTCCTCTTCGGTGGTGCCGACGTCGTTGAAAACGATCGCCGTCTCGCGGTCGGTGGAACCTGCCTGTGTGGCTTGGGGTGACATTTGCTGCTCCTTCTTGCCCTGGAAGGGCGGGGACTCCCCGGCTTTGGGGCCGGAGGCCCGGGCAGTTTAGCACCGCCCCCAGACGAAGGCGGGGGCCGCTCCGCGTGGGGCCAGCGGGTCAGCCCTTGCTTTCCGCCCAGTTCGGTCCCCAGGCTATGTCCACCTTGAGCGGGACCGATAGCTCAAGGCAGTTTTCCATTGCGTCCTTCACGGCCTTTGCGGTCTGCTCGATCTCTGCCGATGGGACCTCGAAGACCAGCTCGTCGTGAACCGTCATCACCATTCGCGATTCGGTTCCCTTGATTGCCTTGTCACTCTCCACCATCGCGAGCTTCATGATGTCGGCTGCAGAACCCTGAATCGGTGCGTTGAGAGCCTGCCTCTCGCCGAGGCTTCGGACTCTCGGGTTCCGGGACTTGAGCTCGGGAACATAGCGGCGGCGGCCCAGCATCGTCGTCGTGAAGCCCTCCTCGGTCGCCTGCTCGACTACTCCGTCCAGGAACTTTCTGACTCCCGGATACAGTGCGAAGAACCCGTCGATGTATGTGCGGGCCTGGTCGACCGGAATCCGCAGCCGCTGTGACAAACCGAACGGGCCCATCCCGTAGGTGACTCCGTAGGAAACCATCTTTCCAATCGAGCGCAGATCCGGTGTTACCTCAGACTCGTCGATGCCGAGTGCCTTCGCGATCGAGCTTCTGTGAATGTCCTTGCCCTTGTTGAACGCATCTACAAGCTCCTCGTCCCTGGACAGATGCGCAAGTATTCGAAGCTCGATCTGAGAGTAGTCGGCGACGAGCATGGTGAAGCCTTCCTCAGGGATGAAGGCTCTTCTTATCTGACGCCCTTCCTCAGTCCGGATCGGAATGTTCTGAAGGTTCGGCGAGTCCGAGGAAAGCCTGCCTGTTGACGCGACGGTTTGGTTGAACCGGCAGTGCAGGCGGCGCGTCTCGGCATCGACCAGCGGAGGGAGGGCATCGAGATATGTCGACTTCAGCTTCGCGCGTTCGCGGTGGCGCAAGATGAGGTCGATGATCGGATGCTCGTCGCGCAGAGATTCGAGGACACTGGCGTCGGTTGAGAAACCCGTCTTGGTTTTCTTCGAGGGCTTCAGCTGCAGCCGTTCGTATAGGACCTCGCGCAGTTGTGGAGGTGATCCGATGTTGAAAGGCCCGCCGGCCAGGTCGTAGATCTGCTTCTCGATCTCCGCGAGCTCACCTCCCAGAGTCTTGGACATCCCATTCAAGTAATCGACGTCGATCTTGACCCCGGTGTGCTCGATCCTCGCAAGGACTCTCACCAGAGGTATTTCGAGATCAACGAACAAGTCCCAAAGGCCTCGATCGCGCAGCTCCTTCGCGAGAACGTCGGCAAGCTCCGCCACTGCCACGGCTTGAAGCCCTAGCGAGTCCTCTTCCTCGGGCTCGTCGTCCAGAAGTGAAGGCTGAGACACATCGCCGGTGCTTTCCTCTCCCCCCTCGATTCGCAGCTCCCTTCCGAGGTAATGCCGGGCGAGGTCGACCAGGGTGTACGAACCGCGGGCAGGATCGATGAGATAGGCCCCCAGCTCTGCGTCCATCGCGACGTTCTCGGGCTCGGCCCCCGCGGCTTTCAGCCGCTGGATCACTTCCTTCGAGCCATGCAGGTTCAAGGGGGCGGCTTTCAGCGCCGGCGCGAGCGCGTTCCACAGTTCTTTTTTTCCAACCGATGCGGCCCGCGCAACGTATGCGGTTCTGTCGATGCTCACGGCGATGGCCTCGGGGGCTGCCCGCGAATACGAGGGATCTCCCTTCACGGCAAGCGAGACCTTGGGGGCGGCAGCAATCAGCGATGCAAGATCCTCCAGCTGCTTCTTGCCGCCAACCTCCACCACATCGGCCTCGAACCCTTCCGCGGTTCCGGCAGCCTCGGGCCGGTACTCGGCCAGTCTTTCGTAAAGGATTCGAAACTCCAGCGCGTCAAACAGCTTCCGAATCTGGGCGAAATCCCAGTCCCCCATCTTCAGGTCTTCGACGGTCAGCTCGAAGTAGTCGGCGTCGACTCCTTGCTTCACTAGGTCTTGCTCAGATCGGAAGCGGAAGAACTCCCGGTTGATCAGCAGCCGCTCCTGCGCTTCGGCAAGGTTCGCGCGCAGTTTCGGTGTGAGCTCGTCGAGATGCTCGAAGATGTTTTCCAGAGTTTCGTACTTAACGACCAGGCTGGATGCGGTCTTTTCCCCGACCCCCGGCACTCCCTGAATGTTGTCGGATGGGTCCCCCCGAAGCGCCGCGTAGTCGAGGTACCGCTCCGGCCCGAAGCCGAATCTCTGCTTGACCCCGGCAACGTCGTACACGACTGTGTCGGAGATTCCTCTGCGGTTCATCATCAGCTTCACGTTGGTCCCGACCATCTGGAAGTAGTCCCTGTCGGCCGTGACGACGATTACCTCGTCCCCCTCGGACGAGATGCGCGACCCCAGGATGAAGATGATGTCGTCGGCCTCAACGTTCGGGACCTCGAAGACCGGGATCGTCAGGACTTCGAGCACTTCGCGGATTAGTCCCAGCTGCTGCCTGAACTCGTCGGGGGCCGACACCCGCTGCTCCTTGTATTCCGGTCGTATCGCCAGACGTTCCAGTGGCGCGCCCTTGTCGAACGCCACCGCGAGGTACTCGCTCTTGTGATCTTGAAGGGCTTTGATGAGCATTCCCGTGAATCCATAGACGGCGTTCGTCACCTGACCGCTCGAAGTTCTTAGGTCCGGAGGCAGCGCGTAAAAAGCCCGGTAAGCCAGTGAGTGGCCGTCTAGAAGAAGAACTTTTCGCTTGTTTTTGGAGGGGGGGCTCACAGCGACCGCACTATAGTAGGCGCCCGATGTCGGCACAGATTCCTCAGGGCGCGCAGGAGTACCTCGAGGCAATCTTCGAGATGGAAGAAGAAGGCGCCGTCATCCAGCAGGCGCGCATAGCGAAGCGTCTCGGTGTGACTGCGGCGACGGTCTCTGAGCACATCCACCGGCTAGCCAAAGAGGGCCTGATCAAAATCGACGGCAGGCAGATCCACCTGACCGCCTCGGGAAACAAAGTCGCTACTCCCCTCGTGCGCAGGCACCGTCTTGCCGAAAGGCTGCTGACCGACATCCTCGAGATCCCCTGGTTTCGAGCGCACGAGGAGGCCCACGACTGGGAGCACGTGATCTCCCCCGAAGTGGAGGAAAAGATTCTCAGCAAGACCGGTGCCACCACCTGCCCCCACGGCAACCCGATACCCGGACTCGAGCCACCGTACGACCGCTCCTTACTCGTGCCGCTGACCAAACTCGGCAAGGGAGAGCGCGGAACTCTGTGCCTGCTGACGGAGGACGTCGAGCTCGTCACCGGCATCCTCGAGTACTTTCAGCAGCACGCGCTGATGCCCGAGGCCTCGATCGAAGTCCGCAGCGTCGGGCCGGACGGAACACTTACTTTGAAAGCCGGTGGCAAGACCTCATCCCTCGGCCCCCATCTCGCGGACAACATCTGGGTTCTCCCGGAGGCTAGCTCCAACAACTGAGCCCGCTTGACCATCCCACCAGACATATGGGATACCTAACTAATCAGGTTAGGCAAACCTAACAAGGAGGAATTCTTGAAGTTCACTCTTGCCAGGCGCGTCGCCCCGTTAGCGATCGTTCTGCTGCTCCTGACTTTGGCTGCATGTTCTCCCAAAGCCAATGACAGGACGATCCAGGAAAAGGAAGAGATCAAAAACGGGGACACAAACAAGTCGATTGTCGTCTACTCCGGCCGGAAAGAGGCACTGATCAAGCCGGTAATCGCCGCCTTCACCAAAAAGACCGGAATCGAGGTCAAGCTCAGGGAAGGGAGCACTGCGGAGCTTGCGGTACTTCTTCTGGAAGAGAAGGACCGGCCGCAGGCAGAGGTCTTCATCGCACAGGACGCCGGGACGATGAACAAGTTGTCATCCGAGGGAGTGCTGGAAAAGTACGTCCCGAAAGGATCTGAGGCGGTTCCCGCCGACCTCAAATCCTTCGACCAAACTTGGGTGGGGGTTAGTGGGCGCATCAGGGCTCTCGTGATCAACACGACCCTGGTCCCCCAGGCAGATGCTCCTGCCAAGCTGCAGGACCTGCGCAATCCGAAGTGGAAGGCCAAGGTCGCCATGGCGTCGATCCGCGAAGCCTCGGTTGTGGCGTGGCTGGAGTCGCTCGTTGCACTCCGAGGCGAGGAGTACACGCTGGACTTGCTGGAGGGGCTGAAGGCCAACGGTGTAAAGGTGCTGAACAATCACGAGGAAGTCGCCGCGGCCGTGGGTAAAGGTGAGTTTGCCGTTGGAATCGTCAACCAGTACTACGTGTTCCGGGAGAAGGACGAGCACTCCACTCCAGTCGCCGTGATCTACCCGGACCAGGAAGAAGGTGGCGTCGGAACACTTGTAAACGCGAGCACGGTCGCGCTCATCAAGGGAAAGGCCGGCGACAACGCTAAGAAGTTTGCGGACTTTCTCCTCGAAAAGGAGGCTCAGCAGTTGTTCGCACAGGGTAATTACGAGTACCCGCTGGCTGCAGGCGTGGCAGCCAGAACCGAGCTTGTCGCCCTCGACTCCATCCGCAGGACTCCCGGTGGCCTGGCACAACTGGGCTCCGAAATCGACAAGGCCGTAGAAATCTGGGACCGCTCGGGCATCGCCGCCTGAGCAAACGAGGCGGGGTCGTCTCCCGCATCGCCTTCGCTGCATCGGCCCCCGCTGCTCTGGTTGCGAGCGCCCCGCTCGTTTACGTTGCCGCGCGGGCGTCGGGGGCCGATGCAGCCCAATGGAAGAGACTCTTTAGTTCCAGGATCCCCGGCCTTCTTCTATCGACCGCCTCGCTGACTGTGCTGGTGACGATCTTCGTTGTTGTTCTTGGAGTCTCTTCTGCCCTTCTTGTCGAACGAAGCGGCCTCAGACACAAAAGCTTCTGGCGGATCCTCATGTCACTTCCCTTGGTGGTTCCTCCGTATGTGCTCGCCCTTTCGGTGATCCTCGTGGCGGGCCCACGGGGGCTGGCCGAGCAAGCTTTTTCGGCAACGCTCCCCTCCCCCTTTGGCTTATGGGGATCTGCATTTGTTCTGACGATGGCGACGTATCCGTACGTCTTTCTCCTCACGAGTGCCGCTCTCAGATCGCTGGACCCTTCACGAGAGGAAGCGGCAAAGGTCTCGGGAAGAACAGCTCTCTCCAGATTTCTGCTCGTGATATTTCCTGCGATCAAGCCTGCCGTTGCAGGCGGCGCCTTGCTTGCCGCGCTTTACTGCATCTCAGACTTCGGCGCCGTCGCCGTGATGCGCTACAACACACTCACAGTTGCCGTTTACGAACAGATAACAGCCAGGTACGACCGAGCAGGGGCAGCCGTACTGAGCCTCGTTCTGATCGCACTGGGGGCGACGGTTACATTGACACAGTCGCGACTCGTCGGGGATCGGCACGCAGAGGAAGGCGTTCGGCGCGGCGACGCGAACGTCCAGAGCCGCGGGAGCGGGTTTCCTGCTGCAGGGGGCCTGGCGTTCGTAGGCCTGGTGGCCCTCGGACTGCCCTTGTTTTCGCTGGCCTGGTGGATCTTTACCCAACCGGGCGTACGAGTAGAGGACGGAACCGGCCGGTTCGCCTTGAACGCAGTTGTCACTTCTGCCATCGCTGCCACGATCATCGTGCTTGTAGCGATCCCGCCTGCCCTCATGGCGGAGGGAAGCCGCCTGCGCCGCCTGATGGTGAGGGGAATGATCCTTATCGGCTATTCGGTCCCCGGAGTTGTGGCCGGCCTTGCGACCGCGATGATCCTGTTGCAGTTGCCGCTTCCCTTGTATGCGACAGCCGGCGCCGTGGTGGCCGCGTATCTAGTTCGGTTTCTTCCCCAGGGCCTTCTTGCAGCCGAGGCCGGCGGCGGCGCTCCCGGTCCGCTAACCGAGGCGGGCCTGACTCTCGGCAGGCGGCCCCTTGCCGTCGCCGCCAGAGTGACGTTGCCTTTGATGAGGCCTCACCTGATCGCTGGGTGGGCCTTGATTTTCCTGTCCTGTCTGAAGGAACTCCCGGCAACCCTGCTCCTGCGGCCTCCTGGATTCGAGACGCTGGCCACCCGGATCTGGGTCCACTCGAGCCAGGGATCCTTCGGCAGAGCTGCGGTTCCTGCCCTCATCCTCATCCTGCTGGCGGCGCCTCCTTTGGCCCTTCTTCTCCGGCGCGGTAACATCGTGTTAGGCAACCCTACGAAATCAAGTTAAGTGACCCTAACCACAAAACCTGTACTAGAGATGACCGCGGTCACCAAGACCTTTGGTGACGTCGCGGCCGTGCGCGACCTCGATCTGACGATCATGCCCGGCGAAGTCGTGACGCTCATCGGGCCGAGCGGATGCGGTAAGACCACGACCCTGCGGCTGGTGGCCGGCCTCGAGCAGCCGGACTCCGGAGAGATACGCCTTGGCGGCAATAGTGCCGTCCGTCTTCCGACCGAAAAAAGGGGCGTGGGGTTCGTCTTCCAGGATTACGCCCTTTTCCCGCACCTCACCGTGAGAGCCAACGTCGGCTTCGGCCTTCACAGGCTCCCTCGTTCGCAGAGGCGCGGCGTTATCGACCAGACGCTGAGGATGGTCGGCCTTACGAACCTCGGGGACAAACTCCCAAGGGAGCTGTCTGGGGGCCAGCAGCAAAGGGTCGCCCTTGCAAGAGCACTTGCCCCCCGGCCCGGAGTCCTTCTTCTCGACGAGCCCTTCAGCAACCTCGACCCGGAGCTCCGCCGGCACGTTCGTCACGAAGTACTTTCGATCATTCGCAAGTCCGGGTCCGCCGCCTTGTGGGTGACGCACGACCGAGATGAAGGGCTCATCGTTGCCGACAGAGTTGTGCTCATGGAAAACGGATCCGTCAGACAGGCCGGCTCTCCGTCGGATCTGTGGAACCGGCCCGCCGATGCGTGGGTGGCTGGATTCATCGGACACGGGGACCTCGTGGCGGCCAGAGTTTCGCAGGGTTTCGCTTCCACCGAGCTCGGCCCCGTAGCCGCCCCCGGACTTCCGGAAGGAAGCGCCGTCAAGGTGCTGGTGAGGCCGGAAGACGTGATCATCGATCCCAAAGGAGCACGCGGCACAGTTGTACGCCGCCACTTCAGCGGTAGCGACAACGTGTACTGCGTCGAGCTCGAGTCGGGGGGCCTTCTGCATTGCAAGCAGCCGTCGGGTGTTGAAATTTCAAGAGGCACGGAAGTCACAGTCAAGCTCGCTTCGGAGGCTCTTCCCGTCTTCGCCTGAGTCGTTCAGTCTTCCAAATTCGGATCTTCAGCCACGAGTCGTTGACATGTGAGCACCGCGCGGACACAATGGTCTCGGCCGGGAAACCGGCCGGGCAAAGGCGCTCAGCTGTTCGAGCGCCTTTTTTTTATTCCTTATTTCCGAAAGCGGGAGCAGCAGATGGCAGCCGGTAGTCTGGTCGGAGCCGAACGGGACGCATGTGGCGTTGGGTTCGTCGCCGACGCTCTTGGCCGCTCGCAAAGGGCGATCGTCGAATCCGCCATCGCCGCCCTCGCGTCGGTCAAGCACCGGGGCGCGGTTGCCGCCGATGCACAAACCGGTGACGGCGCCGGACTTCTTCTGCCGATCCCCAAAGCCTTTTTTGCCGCGGGGGCCGACGCCGAATTCATAGGAATCGCGATGTGCTTCTCGCGCGGGTCCACGAGCGAAGAGCATCGCCCGTTCGTCGAGGAGGCATGTCACCGGGAGGGAATCGGCGTCATCTCATGGAGGCCGGTCCCCATTGACCCATCCGTCCTGGGAGCGGGGGCCCGCGACTCACTCCCCTCGATCGAGCAGGCCGTCTTGCTGCGTCCGGTCGGAGCGGATTCGATTGAAAGCGAGCGGCGATGCATCCGGGCTCGAAAAAGGGCAGAGAAATCCGCCAAAGAGGCGGGAATCGAGCTCTACTTCCCGTCGTTCTCTTTTCGCACAGTCACATACAAGGCTCTTTGCGTCGCGGATCAGCTGTCTGGTTTTTACAGAGACTTGTTGGAGCCGGGCTTTACGGCTCCCTTCGCAATCTTCCACCAGCGCTTCTCCACCAACACGATGCCCACCTGGGAGCGCGCGCAGCCGTTTCGGACTCTTTGCCACAACGGCGAGATCAACACGATTCAAGGCAACGTGAACCGAATGCGTGCCCGTGAAGGAAGGCTCGGTAAGCGCAACCTCCTCGAAGAGGAGCTGCTGAGGCCCGTCATCGACGATGAAGGCTCCGACTCCGCCATGCTCGATAACGTCGTCGAGCTTCTGCACACCGAGGGCCGTGACATCCGGCACGCGGTCGCGATGCTCGTTCCCGCCGCTTGGGAAACCCTTGAAGACGTCGAGGACGAAGTCAGGGACTTCTACCGGTACCACTCTTGTCTCGTCGAGGCTTGGGACGGCCCTGCAGGTCTTATCTTCACCGACGGAGTTCGAGTCGGCGCCGCCCTCGACCGCAACGGTCTTAGGCCCCTTCGTTATCACGTTTGCGAAGACGGCCTCATCGCATGCGCTTCGGAAGCGGGAGCCGTCGATGTTTCAGGCCACGGACAAGTTCGCCGCTCGAAGATCGCCCCCGGCGGAATGATCTGCGTCGATCCGGAAGACGGGGGCCTCGAGGAAAACCCGGTCGCCAATCGTCTTGCAAAGTCGAAGCCCTACGGAAGATGGCTGTCTCAGTACCTGAAGCCGGCCCCCATGGCGGAACCGGAGGTATTTGTTCCCACCGACCTCCTCGCGAGGCAAGTCACGTTTGGGTTCACGAAGGAAGAGTTCACTACGATGATCCGTCCGATCGCCACCTCGGGGCATGAGCCGACTTCTTCAATGGGCGACGACACCTCCCCGGCCATCCTCGCCGAGAAATCGCGTCCCCTATACAACTTCTTCAAGCAGCGCTTCGCGCAGGTAACCAATCCGCCTATCGATCACGTGCGCGAAAGACTCGTGATGAGCATTCGCACATTGATAGGCCCCCATGACCCGATCCTGTGGGAGCGGCCCGAGGGAGCGTCCCTTCTCGAGCTCGAGACCTTTCTGTTGTTCAAGCCGCTCGGCGGGTACCCGCTCGACGCCACGTTCGAAGTCGAGCGCGGAGCCAGAGGAATGCGCGACGCGTTGAACGCAGTTATGGAGGAGGCCGAACAAGCTGCGCGGATCGGAAGCGGAATTCTGGTCATTTCCGATGCCAACATCTCGGCCGGCCGAGCACCGATCCCAATCTTGCTTGCTACGGGGGCCGTCCATCAGCAACTCATGCGCTCGGGCCACAGGACCAGGACGAGCATCGTTGTCGAGACCGACGAGGCGCGTGAAGTGCACCACTTCGCTTGCCTGCTCGGTTACGGGGCTGAGGCCATATGTCCGCGGCTTGCGCTTGCGTCGATTGCAGACCTGGTCGATCGCGGAAGATTGGGCGAGTCGATTCCGGTGTCGGAAGCGCTGTTTAGATTCAGAAGCGGAATCGAAGAAGGAGTCCTCAAGGTCCTGTCCAAGATGGGAATCTCGACGACCGACTCTTACCGCGGGGCTCAGATTTTCGATGCCATCGGGATCAACCAGGAGGTCATCGACCTTTGCTTCACCGGGACGCCTTCACCGCTCGGAGGCATTGGCTTCGACGAGATAGCCGAGGACGTTCTACGCAAACACTTCCTTGCATTCAATGCTCAGCCGAGGCTCGAGAACCCCGGCTACTTCAAACACCATTCGAAGGGCGAGTATCACGAAACGAACCCGCCGGTAGTCGACGCACTTCAGGAAGCCGTCAAGGACGGCAACTGGGAGGCGTATCACCGGTTCGCGGAGCTTGTCGAATCAAGGCCCCAGTCTGAGCCGCGGGACTTGCTCAAGTTGAAGCTCCCCGACCGTGCACTTCCGCTGGAGAAGGTTGAACCCATCGAGGCAATCACGGCCCGCTTTTCCACCGGCGCGATCAGTCATGGATCGGTCGGCGCAGAAGCGCACGAGACCCTTGCGCTCGCCCTCAACTCGATCGGCGGAAAGTCCAACACCGGCGAGGGCGGAGAGGACCCGGCCCGCTTTCGCGACGCGCGGAACTCGAAGATCAAGCAGGTCGCTTCGGGACGTTTCGGAGTAACGCCCGAGTACCTGTCCTTTGCCGAAGAGATCCAGATCAAGATGGCCCAGGGTTCCAAACCCGGCGAGGGCGGACAGCTTCCCGGCCACAAGGTCACCCAGGAGATCGCCCGCCTTCGGCACACGCAGCCCGGGGTCGCGCTGATCTCTCCCCCACCCCACCACGACATCTACTCGATCGAGGACCTCGGGCAGCTGATCTTCGACCTGAAGCAAGCGAATCCAAAGGCGGCCGTTTCCGTAAAGCTCGTCGCCGAAGCCGGCGTCGGCACGATCGCGGCAGGCGTTGCGAAAGCTCTTGCAGACGTCATTCAAATTTCAGGCTGGGACGGGGGCACGGGCGCCAGCCCGCTGTCGAGCATCAAGAACGCCGGGCTGCCCTGGGAGATTGGACTCGCTGAAGCTCAACAGACACTTGTCGCAAACGGCCTGCGCGACCGCGTCCGAATTCGCGTCGACGGCGGCATGAAGACGGGCCGAGATGTGGTGAAGGCGGCTCTCCTCGGTGCCGATGAGTTCTCCTTCGGGACCTCGGTCCTTCTTGCGGAGGGTTGCATCATGGTTCGTGCATGCCACCGGGACACATGCCCGGTTGGAATCGCAACGCAGCGTCCAGAGCTAAGAGCAAAGTTTGCCGGCACCCCCAAGATGGTGGCTACCTATTTGAAGTTCGTCGCCGAGGAGGTGCGGCAGACACTCGCCTCCCTCGGACTCGGCACTCTTGCCGAGGCGGTGGGAAGAACCGACCTGCTCGAGTTCAGCCCGGCCCCCGGCACCAGGGGCCAACTGCTCGATCTGAGCCCGCTTCTCAATAAGGAAGAGGGGCACCAAAGTTTCTTCGCTCCTCATCCAATTCAGCAGCCGAGATCTGAGATGGGCGATGAGCTGTTCGAAAAAACGATCGGTGCACTCCTCGAAGGGGGCCATGTAGAACTGGACTACACGATTCGCAACTCGGACCGAACGGTTGGGGCTCGAATTGGCGCCGCGGTTGCTCACATTCACGGAGCACAGCCGCCCCCCGGAAGCGCGGTGGTCAACTTCACAGGATCGGCCGGTCAAAGCTTCGGCGCGTTCTTGTCCGACGGTGTCCATTTCCGGCTCGAGGGTGAGGCCAACGACTACGTCGGCAAAGGCATGGGTGGCGGCACCATCGTCATCACCCCTCCCGACGGAGACGCGGGCGACCCTTACCTCGTGGGCAACACCGTTCTCTACGGTGCCACTGGCGGCAGCTTGTTTGTCGCCGGGAAGGCCGGCGAGCGGTTTGCAGTTCGCAACTCCGGCGCGTCGGCGGTAGTCGAAGGTCTCGGCGACCACGGTTGTGAGTACATGACAGGGGGAATCGCCGTTGTCATCGGACACACCGGCTGGAATCTGGGGGCCGGCATGACCGGAGGCGAAGCATTCGTCTGGGATCCCGACCTGCGCCTTCCGGCAAGAGTGAACCCCGAGCTGGTCGACATTCATCGCCCGGATGAACCTGCGCTCGAGCGCCTCCATCACCTATTGAGCAAGCACGCAGAGCTCACGGGATCGAATAGGGCCCGATCAATTCTCGAAGGATGGGCGGACGAAGCACGCCGTTTTTGGAGGATCGCACCGAAGACGGACGTTGCCACGATCGAGAGTCTGCATGAAGGGTCACTGGCAAAGGCAGAACGAGGCGGCAAAGACTCCGCTTAAACTGCCTCGGTGACCGACGACCTCGACAGCCAACTGGCCCACCCACCCGAGAAGCAAGCGGACAACCTGCCGCAAGGGTTTTCGAGCGGCGCGCTCATGGATCGGATGGGAATCGAGTGGCTCGAAGCAAGCGGCGAGCGCGTCGTGGCTCGGGTCCCGGTCGAAGGAAACACCCAGCCTTACGGCCTGTTCCACGGTGGATCGTCGGCTGCACTCGCGGAGACACTGGCTTCGGTCGGATCGTGGCTTGTCGACACCTCGAAGATAACGATGGGGATAGAGATTCAGGTCAATCATCTGCGTCCTGCAACAAAGGGATGGGTAACGGGCGTCGGCGTTCCGCTTCGCGTTGGTTCATCGGTGCAGGTGTGGGAGATCAGGATGACCGACGACGAAGGCAGGCTGACGGCTTTTTCGACATGCACGATCGCGGTTAGAGAGCCCCGCTAGGGCTGGTGCACTGGTCATGAGGACGGAGCACTATTTCGAGTCGTTCGACGGGACGAAAATCGCATACAGGCTGTGGGGCGAGGACACGGGTCTTACTCCGCTTCTGTGTTGCTCCGGAATCGCTTGCAACGACGTCTACTGGACATACCTGGCCCCCGAGCTCGCGGCCGAACGCCTGGTCGTCACCTGGGACTACCCGTATCACGGGGACTCATCGGCGGCATTGGACGCGGACGCGATAGGGATCGACTCGCTCGCCCGTCACGCGTCGGCCGTGCTCGCCGAGGCCGGGGTGAAGAAGGCCGCGATCACGGGCCATTCAATGGGAGTTCAAGTTGTCCTCGAAATGTTTCGCTCCAACAAGGAGGCCGCTAAGGCCTTGATACCTATCGCCGGGCCGTACGGCCAGACGGTCAGCGGACTTTACGGAACCAATGCCGGCGTGTATCTACTCTCATTCCTCGAACGCGCTGCCAGGACTCAGCCGGACCTGACGCGAAGGTTCTGGAAGGTCGCGGCAAACCCTGCCCTCGCAGATCCATTTGGGCGGCTTACGGGGTTGATAGGGCACGCTCCCGCAGAACTGATGAGGCAGTACTTCGATCACGTCGCACAGATCGACCCACTGCCCTTGTTCGAGATGTTTCGTAAAGGCCAGGAGCACAGCGCAGAAGAGATCCTGGAACACATCGACGTCCCGGTGCTGATCCTTCACGGGACGGCCGACGTGATGAGTCCATTCAGCCTTGCCGAGGAGATGAAGCGCAGGATCCCGGGGGCCGAGCTAGTCGCTCTCGAAAACGGGGGCCACACCCTTCCGATCGAAGATCCCGAAACCATCAACGGCGAGATACGGCGTTTCCTCCAAACGAAAGTTGATCCCGTCTAGGTTTCTCCCAGATATGCCTTTCTAACGTCGTCGTTCGCCAGCAACTCGTCTCCGCCGCCCTCGAGCACTATCTCGCCACTTTCGATGACATAGCCGCGGTTGGCAAGTGTCAGAGCGATCTGAGCGTTTTGTTCGATCAGCAGGATTGTCGTGCCCTGGCGGTTAATCTCAGCGATGGTCTCGAAGATCCGCTCAACGACAATGGGAGCCAGACCCATCGAAGGCTCGTCCAGCATCAGAAGTCTCGGCTTAGCCATTAGCCCTCGCCCGATAGCGAGCATCTGCTGTTCGCCTCCCGAGAGCGTCCCGCCCGCCTGCTTGATCCTCTCTTTGAGTATCGGGAAGAGGTCGAAAACCCTGTCCATGTCTGACTTGATGGCGGATGAGTCCTTGCGCTGATACGCCCCCATCTCCAGGTTCTCGCGGGTTGTCATCCTCGGAAAGATGCGCCGTCCCTCGGGTACCTGAACAAGGCCGAACCGAACGATGTCGTGAGGATCCTTTTCCGTGATGTCCGTCCCCTCGAAGAGAACTCTTCCTGAAAAGGCACGCTGGACACCGGAGATGGTCTTCAACGTGGTGGTCTTTCCGGCCCCGTTTCCGCCGATGAGCGTGACGATCTCATCGCTGTCGACGTGCAGGTCGATTCCCTTCACGGCCTCGATGTTGCCGTAACGCACCCCCACGCCTTCAAGCTGAAGCAGCATCGCTACCCTTCCCTAGGTACGCCTCGATCACCTTTGGGTCTCTCTGGACTTGCTCAGGGGGACCATCTGCGATCTTCTGTCCGTGGTCGAGCACCGCGACCCGCCCGCAAACGCCCATGACAACCTTCATGTCATGCTCGATGAGCAGGACCGTAACGCCGGTGTCGCGCACTTTCCTGATCAGATCCATCAGGCCCGCCTTCTCCATTGGGTTCATTCCCGCAGCGGGTTCGTCGAGCAGCAACAGCTTCGGCTTGGTCCCCAGGGCCCTTGCTATCTCGAGCCTGCGCTGGTCGCCGTAGGCCAACGTCTTGGACAAATCATTGGCGTGCCGCCCTATCCCCACGAAGTGCAACAACCGGCCCGCCTCCTTTTCCGATTCTGCGGCTTCGCGCTTATGACGGGGCAAGCGAAAAATCGCCGCCACCGGACCGGCCCTGTGCCGCGCGTCGACGCCCACCATTACGTTCTCGAGTGCCGTCATGTTTGAGAAGAGACGGATTTGTTGAAAGGTACGTGCGATTCCCGCCTGCGTGATCTTGTGTGGGACCTGACCGTGGACCTTCTTGCCTTCGAGGGCAACAGACCCAGAGTCCGGGCGGTAGACCCCTGTCACACAGTTGAATAAAGTCGTCTTGCCGGCGCCGTTGGGCCCGATCAGACCTCTGATCTCACCCTCACCTATCTCCAGGCTGACCTGATCGACGGCAGTCAACCCACCGAACTGCTTCGATAGTTGGTTGATTTCCAGCAGCGCCATCAGGCTTTCTCCTCGGTCCCAGATCTCGCCGATGGCGTCGACTCCTCCACCACCGCATCCGCCTCGCTTTCGGGTTGCAGCTCGGCGGCCCTGCGCTTGGATGGAATCAACCCTTGGGGGCGGAAGATCATCATCGTGACGAGCAACCCGCCGAACGCCCAGTAGCGAAACTCGTCGAAGCGGCTGTACCGCAGCTGCACCAGCGCAGGAATGCCGGCGATGATGAATGCGCCGACGAGGCTTCCGGGAATGCTTCCCATCCCCCCCAGCACGACGGCGGCGAGAATCAGTATCGAGAAGAAGATATCGAAGGAAGGGGGTGAGATGAAATTGATCTTGGCCGCTGAGACGACTCCCGCAAACCCCGCTGTTACCGCACCGATGGCGAACGCCATCAGCTTCATTTTCAGGGTCGGGATACCCATCGCTTCCGCGGCAACCTCGTCCTCTCTAATGGCAACCCAGGCTCGCCCTATTCGGGATCTGTCGAGCCCTCGAATCGCCCAAGTCCCAAGCACCAGCAGCGCGATCAGAAGATAAAGGTACGGAAGGGGGTTCAGTCCGAAGCCAAACCCCACCACCGGAACGGTTGGGTGGGGAACTCCCGAGATCCCCTGCGCGCCACCCGACAAGTTGTCGAGGTTGCTGGCGACGATGCGCACTATCTCTCCGAACCCAAGCGTAACGATTGCCAGATAGTCGCCGCGAAGGCGCAGCGTCGGAGACCCCAGCAGCACACCGATTCCCATGTTTATTACCAGTACGAAGGCGAGGATCAGCCAGAACCCCCACTCCTCCCAGAAGGCAGTTTGCGTGAAGCCAAATTTCGTCGGACCCGCTCCGGAGAGGATTGCCCAGGTGTAGGCCCCCGTCGCAAAGAAGGCTACGTACCCCAAATCCAGCAAACCTGCAAAGCCAACAACGACGTTCAGCCCAAGGGTGAGCAGGGCGAAGCTGGCTATCAGCACGAACACCTCCTGGGCGGCGATGGAAACGAAGTTCGGCAGGACGATTGCCATGAGAAGGGCAACGGCAACTCCTGCGATACGTATCGAGGACTGCAGGTCTCTCTTCATTTCGAGACTCGCTCTCCGAACAGGCCGCTCGGCTTGAACATCAACACGAGAACAAGGATCAGAAACGAAGCGACGTCCCGCCACTCAACTCCGAAGCAACCGCCCGCGATGTTCTCGAACAACCCCAGCAGGAGGCCCCCAGCCAGCGCCCCTCTGACGTTTCCGATTCCGCCCAACACGGCTGCGGTGAACGCCTTGATACCGGGAAGAAACCCGATCGAAAACTGAGTTACCCCGAAGGACCACCCAAACAGCAACCCGGCCGCTCCGCCCAAGATTCCCCCAAGCAGGAACGTGATTGTGATGACTCTGCTGATGTCGACTCCCATGAGTCCCGCCGTTTCAGCGTCTTGGGCCACCGCCCTTATCCCCCGCCCGACTTTCGACCTTCGAACGAACTGATCCAGGGCCAGCATCATGAGCATCGCGGCGACGAAAACAATGAGATCGCGATTCTGGATCCTCACCCGCCCGAAGAGATCGGGGAAGAACCTGCCGAGAAAGGTGTCTCCGAGGTCAAGGGCAATCCTCGACTTGATCGTCGATGGATAGCTTTCGAGATTCGGCCCCCTCCAGATCCTGATGCTGTTCGCCATGAAAAGGGAAGCGCCAATCGCGCTAATCAAATAGGCGAGCCTGGGAGCATTTCGTTTTCGAAGGGGACGGTAAGCAACTCTCTCGAGAGCCACGGCTGCTGCCCCCCCTACGAGCATCGCAGGGACCAGAGCTACCAGGAGAAAAGCCGCTCCCATGATTTGGCTCTCGGCGCCTCCTTCGGGGACGACGGCGGAGAGGACGAGCAGGCCCGACAGAGATCCGAACATGAAGACTTCGGAGTGGGCGAAGTTGATGAGTTGAAGGACTCCGTAAACAAGGGTGTACCCGAGCGCGATCAGAGCGTAGATCGATCCCGCCGAGAGTCCTCCGGCGATTCTGAACGGAAGCTCCGTCGTCACGCAGTCCGTGGGATTGCCTCCTGGTACGAAAAGAAGGGGGCGTTAAGCCCCCTTCTTATCAACTTCAGCAGTTTACTAGGAGAGCTTACTAACTAGCCCTACTTCCTTGATGGCACCGCCTCTTACGATGAACACAGACACGTCTTCACTCTTGACCTGTCCGCCCTCATCGAAGTCGAACGTCTTAGTGATGCCTTCGTACTTGAGGGTCCTTGCCTTATCAGCGACGCAAGCCCTCGTCACTCCACCGGCCCCGCCCTTACCGCATTCACCAATCGCCGCGATGATGTTGTTCATCACGTCGTACCCCTCGGCTGCGTAAATTCCGGGGGCCTGGTTGAAGGCGGCGGTGAAGTCCTTCACGAACTGCACGGCCTTGGGCTCCTTGGAGAGGTTGATGTCAGGGCAGGCGCAGGTGAGGATAATGTTCTCCGCCTGCTCCGCCCCAATGGCCGTAATGCCAGTGTCCGATTTGCTTCCGTCTCCTGATGCAATGACACCCTCGAAGCCTTTGTCCCGAAGCTGCTTCGCGATTAGCTGGAACTGCTCGATGTATCCGGCGTAAAAAACGGCCTGGGGGTCCTCGGCGATGATGGAGTCAACGAGAGTCGTGTAGTCGGTCGTTTTCTCGACGCCCTCGTCCAAAACAACGTCGAGGTCCTCGTCACCCGCAGTTTTCGTGAATGACTCTGCAAGGCCCGCTCCGTACGTGCTCTCGTCATCGATAACCCCGACCTTCTCGCACCCAAGGTGCTTGAAGATCTGAACAACCGCACCACCCTGCGAGTCGTCGTTGGCAACGCCGCGGAGGAAGGTCTTCCAGCCGGCCTTGGTTAGGTCTGTCGCCGTTGCTTCCTGTGAGTACAGCAGCATGCCTGCATCACTGAAGAGCTGACCAACCGCTCTGGTCTCTCCGGAGAATCCGCCTCCCATGACTGCGATGACCTTTTCATCACCGATGAACTGCTGAGCAATTGCGGGAGCCGTCTCCGGCTTTGCGTCCTTGTTGTCGATCGGTTTGAACTCGAGCGTCACGGGCAGGTCGCCCTTTGCGTTGGCCTGGTCGATTGCCAGCTTGGCACCGTCGTGGCTGGGAAGAACCAAGCTCGAGTTTCCGCCCGTCCTGTCGCCATAGGCTCCAATGATCATCGTCGGCTTGCCCTGTGCCGGGCCAGTCGTCACTCCAGCTACTTGAACGAGGCCCGCTGCGGCAGCCTTTGCCGGCTCTAGATCGGCCGGGTCACAGTTTCCCGCGGCCTTCTTGTCCTTGTCGTCGTCTGCCCCATCTCCTCCACCCCCGGTCTGGCATGCTGCGAAGAGCATCATCAGACTGAGCAGCAGGGCTGCCCACAGTGCGGAACGTTTACGCATTCTTTCCCCTTTCGTTACCTACATGTCCGTTGATTCTCCACGTACGGGAGGTGAGGGTCAAACGGGG